>NZ_CP191849.1:3116250-3440500 GCF_050956135.1 Actinoplanes sp. CA-131856
ATCGAAGCGGCCGAGCGGGCCGATGCTCTCCAGCAGCCGGGTGCCGGGGTTGTACCGGTGGTCGTCGGCCGTGTCGCAGGCGACCAGGAACCGGAAGCTTTCCTTGACCCGGGAGGGGACGCCGCCGGGGGCCGGGCAGGGTTCCTCGGTCGTGAACGGCGCCAGCGGGTCGGCCGGGATCTCCTCGTACCGCACGTACAGGGAGAAGTGCCGTTGACCGTCGTCGCACGGATCGCCGCACTCGGCGCCGAGCGAGGACACCCGCAGCTCCCGGACGAGGGCGGCCACGTCGACCCGTTCCGTGCACGGCACCACGATGTCGTTGCCGCGGCAGTCGAGCGCGTGGCCGGGCCGCACCGCGACCGTCCCGCCGCCGCACGGGTCGCAGGCCACGGTGAGCCCGTCGACCACGCCGGGTCCGTGGAGCGTCCGGTTGTGCAGCCGGTTCTTCCCGGCCACGTAGTCGGCCAGCAGGGACAGGTCGTCCTCGGTGAGCAGCTGGCCCGCGAAGAAGCGGGGCCGGACGAACGCGGCCGGTGTGGCGGGCCCCCCGCCGCACCCACACCCGCAGCCCGTCGTCGTCATCGTCGTCATCGATCGTCCTCCGCGATGGAGAACCAGCTCTCGAAGACACCGGCGCCGTTGCCGGTGCCCGACGTCCACGGCCCGATGCCTGAGGGTGGGAGCACGCAGCCGGGCGCCGGGGTCTGTTCGCCGGCCGCCTCGAACGGGTCCGGCCAGTCCTCTCCCTCGCGCCCGCGGCGCAGGAACGGCACCTTGCCGCCGACGTGGGTGCCGTCGACCGGGCGGCAGCAGCGGTCGAGCAGGAACGGCGTGCGCACCGTGACCCGCAGCAGGTCGCCGCCCTGCAACGTCTCACCGGTCTTCTGCCTGATCCGGAACTGCCGGGTGAACTCGCCGCCGGTGGGCTCCTTGAGCTCCATGCCCATGTACCAGGTTCCGGCGTTGCGCCCGGCGCCACCCTCGATCACCTGGAGGTCGACCACGCCGGGATCGAGGGTGTCGACCCGGATGTCGCCGGAGAAGCGCACGACCAGGCCGCCCGACTCGTGCCGGGTGCCGAGCAGCCGCTTGGCCTCGTCGACCGTGTACGTGTGCCCGTGTATCCAGTTGACGCCGGTGATCACGGTGGCCAGGTGCGGCCCGAAGGGGCGGCGGATCTCCATGTGGATCTGGCCGTCCCGGACCGGGCTCTTCCAGTCCACGTCGTCGATCCGGGCCAGCCACAGCACCTTGTGCTCGCAGGGCGAGCAGCAGGTCTCGCACCGCTCGTCGGCGGGTGGCTTCCGGGTGGTCACCCGGACCTCGGAGATCTCCTCGGTGTAGCCGTGCTGGCAGTCCGAGGTGTCGGCGCAACTGGAGTTGAAGACGGCCCGTGTCGGCTCCACCGCCCGTTCGGCGTATTCGACGCCGATCCAGACCGTGGCGCCGTCGCCGGTGCGCTCGTCGGCCGCGACCGCCTCGCACAGGTCGATGTCGCAGCCGCCCTGGACGAGGAGCTCGTTGCCGTCGCAGTCCACGCCCAGCCCCGAGGTGAGCCGCACCTTGGCCGAGCCGGTGGCGGGCTCCACCCGCAGCCCGCACACCACGCCGTAGCCGAGCAGGCATCGCATGCGCAGCTTCAGTTTCTCGCGGAAGTACTCCTGCTCGCGCTGGAAGTCGCGGGCGGTGAGCATCTGGCCCTGGAAGTAGCGCAACCGGCGGAAGGGCCGCGTCGAGACTTCGGTCATTTCCTTCCTGTCCTTTCAAGACACCTGCGTGTGGATTCCGACCGCGGAGACCTCGCCGATCCTCAGGCCATGGCGTGCTCCCCGTGGGCCGGGCCGCAGGACTCCGTCGTGATTGAGGCGTAGGGGGTGTGCGCCGCCGAGCACGGGTGGCGGCAACGGGACGAACGCGGTGTCGACGCCGACCGTGGACCGGTGGCCGACCACGAAGCCGGCGCCGCCGAGGCGGACCGATCCCCGGGTGTGCGCGGGCGCCTGCTGATCGACCAGGCGCCGTACGGCTTCCGCACCGGCCGGACCGGCCGGCAGCAGCACGCGGAACCGGTGGGCGTGCTCGGTGAGCGGATCGGTGTCCGGGTCGCCGAACGATCGCAGCGGCGCCCCGCCCAGCGCCGACCGGCCGAGCCGGAACCGGGAGGAGGACCGGCTGAACAGCCGTACGGCGCCCGCGTGTCCCGAGCCGAGCTGGGCCCAGCGGCGCTCGCCGGCGAGCTCGTCGAGCACCGGGGTGACGCCGAAGACGATCCGGATCGCCTCGGCCAGCGCCCACGGCGTGCCCCGGCGGCGGTAGAGCTCCGGCGCCGCCGCGATCAGGGCCCGCCTCATCGCGGCGTCCCAGCCCGCCTCGAACGACAGGCCCAGCAGCCCGGCGAGCCAGGGCAGCGCCTGATCCGGCACCCCGGCCGGGTCGAGCAGGGCGGTGTAGCGCTCGACGACCCGGTCGACCTCGGACAGGCCGGCGTCGAACAGCGACAGGAAGCGCTCGGTGAAGTCGTCGGCCGCGGGGTCCTGCCGGAAGGCCGCCGGGAGCAGGTCGGCGCTGGTCGCGCGGGGGAAGTCGAGGCGGATCCGGTGCAGCACGGGGGTGGCCGAGGTGTCGCCGGACAGCCGCACCCGGGCGGTCAGATGGCGCCCCGGTGGCTGGTCGACGAGGAAGTCGGTGACGCCCGGCGGCGCGGTCTGCCAGTCGGTGTCGGCGAACCGGCCGTCCTCGGAGACCACTATGGACACCGAGACGGCCGTGCCGGCGGGCAGGTCGGCGTCGATCCGGACGCGGTGCCAGCGGCAGCGCGAGATGCCGGAGTCGATGAGGCCGGTGGTGAACGTGCCCTCGGCCGCGTAGAGGCCGGTGGCCGATGGCGGTTCCGGCCGGGCCTCGCCCGCCCAGGTCCAGCACGTCGTGTCGCGCAGGCAGAACCCGGCCTCGCCGGCGCCGGTCAGCCCGCTCGGCGGGAGGGCGGCGGCCAGATCGGCGAGTCCGGCCGGGCGGAACCGGCGGTGGCCGCGGTAGATCCGGTACCGGCCCCGGTCCTCGGTGAGCAGCCAGATCAGGGTGCCGGGGCCGGTGCGTACGCCGATGACGGCACCGTCGACGCGGGTTTCGACGGTTTCGCGCAGGCAGCCGTCCGAGCCGTACCGCCGGAGCTCGCCGCCACCGGCCACCAGCACCTGGTCGTCGTCGGCGAGCGCGACGACGGCGCCCGCGTCCGGGATCACCGTGGTCAGCTGGTCGCCCTCGTTGCGCCAGACCAGCACCCGGCCCGCGTCGGCCACGGCCACACGGTGACCGCGCGCGGCCACGGCGGCCGGGGCCCGCAGGAGGCCGGGATCGCAGTGCGGTGACCACACGGACCGCCAGCCCGGATCACCGGCGTCCCGGCGCAGCAGGCGGTCGCCGACGATCAGATACCAGGCGCCGCACCGGCAGCCGGGGGCGAGACGCGGGTCGGGGAACCACGGCAGCAGCTCGGCCCGGCGCGGCCCGTTTGGTGCGGGGCCGGCGTGGGCGAGCCGGACGCCGGCCGGGTCGGTGAACCCGGCCAGGCCCGTCACCTCGACCTCGTCCCAGCCGACCACGTCGTCCAGGAGGCGGAACGTCATGGTGCCTCCTCTCCGGCCGGGATCAGCAGTGGGCGTTCCGGCCAGACCAGGTCGTGGCGGGGGATCGGATGGTCCGTGCAGGCCGGGAGCCGCCGGCCGGCGGCGATCAGCGACAGCCCGGACACGGCGCGGACACCGTCGACGGACAGCAGCCGGCGGGTCAGCGCCGCGTGCCGCACCGTGCCGCCGAACGGCCAGCCGGCGCCGTTCTCGCCACCCACCAGCGGATCGAGATAGCCGGTGACCGCGTCGGCGGCCCGGGCGAGAACGCCGGCCCGGTCCTGGCGCGGATCGAGGGTGAGCCGGGCCTCGACCGCTATCCGCTGGAACCGCACCGGGCCGGCGAGCACGGTGATCCCGGCCGGGGCGACCTCGCGCGTGAGATAGCCGGCCACCGCCCGCAGGGTCTCGGCGGTGGGTGAGGGCGGCTGCCCGGAGTCGCCGGCCGGTGGCACCACCAGCACCCCGACCACGCCGGGGATCGGTGTGCCCCGCAGGTCCGGGTGCAGGCCGGGGACGCCGAGCGCGCGGGCCACCGAGGCGCCCGGCGCGCGCGGGGCCAGCAGACCGTAGTCGGCCGGGGCCACGGCCCGGCCCCGTGCCCGCAGCTCGGCCACGCCGCGGCGCATCACGTCGCCGTCGGGTTCGGCGTCCGCGCCGCCGGTCGCGGGGAAGGGATTGGTGACGCCGGTGACGGACGGCAGCGCGGTGATGACGGTGGTGATCGCGCCGGCCGGAACAGCGCCCGCGGTGCCGCCGCCGACGCGGTAGCGCTGGGCCCGGACGGTGCGGAAGCCCGGTGGCACGGCCACGCCGGTGACGCCGTCGCCGAACGTGAGCACGCCCGCCGCGTGGTCCACGACGAACACCCGGTCGTCCGGCCCGTGGCCGGCGAGGCTCGCCACCTCCCGCCACGGTCCGGCCGGGCCGCCGGTGGCGGTGCCGAACAGGTCGGCCGCCGGGTCGTCGACCTCGATGACGACGCTGCCGGCCAGGATCGGCACCTGGCTCAGCCGGAACCGGCGCGGCCCGGCGGGCTCGGGCGGCTCGTCGAGGACGGTCCGGGCCGCCGTCGCCGGCACCATGTTCAGCCGGAGCCCGGACACCAGCGGCGGCGGCGTGGCGAAGGCACCGTGGACGACCAGCAGCCGCAGCCAGCGCAGGGGCGGACCGGGCCGGCGGGCCGGAGCCCAGGTCGGTGGCACCCGCAGGCGTACGGTGCCGGTGTGCCGCAGCCCGGCGGTGTCGTCGCGGATCACCTCGGCCGGCACGAACCGCCCGCCGTCCAGCACGTCCCAGCGCAGCAGCGGCGCGGGTGGCACCGGCAGGGGAGTGGTGCCGCCCGAGGCGACCGGGTCCGGCGCCGCCGCTTCGACGACGAAACCCAGGGACAGCGAGGGGTACGGGCCAGCAGAACCGGCCAGGCCGAGCCACAGCGCGCTGCCCGGCTGCGGGTCGCGGCCGAAGGGCGGGAACGGGCGCCCGAGCGGGACCGGCTCCACCGTCCCGGCCCGTTCCGTGGCGATCGCCCGCAGGGTGGCCGGGGTGGCGTACAGGTCGTGGTCGGTCTCGTAGACGACCTGACCGGCCGGGCCGGACGCGGACGCCTGGACGCCGGCGGCGACGAGCACCGACGCGCCGTCCGGCCGGTTCACGGTGAACTCCAGCAGCGCGGTGGCCACAGTGGCGGGCCGCCGCCGCACGCCCGCGGTGGCCAGGTGCTCGGCCAGGATCTTCTCCGGCAGCCGGTTGACCCGGGTGAGCACCGGCTCGGCCTGCGTGCCGAACAGGCGCACGAGGGCCACGCCGGCGTCCTGGCGATCGGGATCGGTCCAGTCAGGGGTGTAGCCGGGCATCCGGTCCCGGATGGCGGCGCGCACCGCTTCCTGTGTCGCGTCGACCAGCTCGGGCTGCACCCCGGTCGGCCCGGGGCCCGCGACCATCCGGCCCCGCTCGGGGGAGCCGGGCGCCCACCACACGTCGCCGATGCGCTCGCTCACGTCAGCCCCTCTCCCGGTTCGGCCGCCGGCACGACACGGGTCCGGACGTCGCTGACCGTGGGCAGGTCGCCGGCCCTCAGCGCGAGGTCCCGGCACGCCTCGGCGGGTTCGGCGCCGTCGAGCCCGATCGCGACGGCCGCGACGTCGGCCAGGTCGCCGAGCGCCCGCTGCGCGGTCCGCAGCAGGGCCGAGGGGCGCAGCGCCTCGCCGAACGGCCATCCGGTCCCGTCGTCCCCACCGGCCAGCGGGTCCAGATAGCGGCGCAGCGCGGTGGCGGCCAGGGCCGACACGCGGGCGCGGTCGGCCGGCCGGCCGGACACGTCGACCCGCAGCCTGACCTCCCGGTAGGAGGGGGCCCGGACGAACACCTCGGTGGTCAGCAGCCGTGCGCCGTCCAGCCGGGCGGCGACCGCGCACACCGTTCCCGGGTCCGGCCGGGGCGCCTCGGCGAGATCCGGGGGAACCGAGGGGACGATGTGGACGGTGACCGCGCCGGGAACCGCCGTGCAGGGGAAACCCGGGTGCTCACCGACCGACGCGTACGCCCGGGCGACGTCCACGCCAGGCGTGGTGGTGGCCAGGGTGACGTAGTCGCCGGCGGTGACCGCGCGGGTCACCTCGCCGAGGGCGCCGGCCGCGCGTTCCCGGGCCTGGGCGACGGTCTCCGGGTCGGCACCACCCCGCGCCTCCACCACGTTCGCGCCGATCAGAGCGCCGTCCCACGGCAGCACCGGTCGCCAGTTGGCGGTGCGGCCGCCGTTGCCGTCACGGCCGCCGCCGATCGTGTAGGACGCCCGGACGTCCTCGGCCGGGCGCGGGACGCGGCCGGTGAGCCCGTCGCCGAACACCAGGGCCCCGGCCACGCGGTCCAGCCGGAAGACCCGGTCGCGGGAGGTGCCGAACGCGAAGTCGGCCACCGGCCGCCATTCCTCGCCGGCGAGCGTGAGCGTGGCGCCGAGCAGCCGGCCGGCCGCGTCCGGCAGCTCCAGCCGCTGGCCCGGCAGCCGGAGCCAGCCCGCCGTCTGCCCGGCCAGGCCGGAGCCCTCGGCGGTGCGCTCCTCCCGGTGGCGGGCGGCGGACACGTTCACCACGATCCGGTGCAGCCGGGGCGGCGCGGAGAACGTCGCGGCCGGGGTGGAGATCCGCAGTCCGCGGTCGGCCGTCGACCACCCGGTGGGCGGCCGCAGGCGTACCACCCCGGACCGTCGCAGTCCGCCCGTGCCGTCGCACACCTCCTCGAACGGGCCGGAGCGGCTCTCGCCGGGCCGGAACCACGACCAGGTCAGCTCGGCCGGTGGGCCGACGCCGTCGACGGCGTCCGGTGACCACGACGGGGGTACTGCCGCGTCGAGCTCGACCAGCAGCGAGAGCCAGCCCGGCGCGGCGAGGTCGCCGGCCAGCGGCAGCGTGAACTCGGCCGAGGCGGGCCGGCCGTCGCGGCCCAGCACCGGCGCTCCCCGCAGATCGACGCCCTCACCGTCGAGAGGGAACACCGCCACGTCCGAGTCGAGGCTGAACCGGATCGCGGCCGCCGGGTCGCGCGCCAGCGCCGTTCCCGCCGGTATCACCGGCACCGGCGTGCCCGGCCGGTCGGCGGTCAGCGCCAGCACGGTCGAGGCGACCTGAGCGGGCCTCGGCGGGTCGAGCCCCAACAGGCGCAGGATCGCCACGATCAGCTCGTCCGGCGCCTGATCCAGCCAGTAGAGACGCTGTTCGAGCAGATAGGCGAACAGCTCCAGCAGCGTGACGCCCGGGTCGGCCGGCGCGTGCAGCGTCCACCGGCCGTCCGACTCGGCCGGGATCCGGCGGCGGATGGCCGTCATCATGTCGGCCCAGGAGAGGTCGTCCAGCTTCGGCGCGGGCAGGGTCACGACGCGCCCCCGGTCAGGCCGAGATAGAACGGGAACACCAGGTTGGCCTTGGTGTTGGTGCGCCGGATCCGGTAGGAGACGGTCACCGTCACCCGGGACTCGTCGAGCGGGACGGCCTCGGCGTGGACGCCGTCCACCTCGACCCGCGGCTCGTAGGCGCGCACCGCCTCGGCGATCGACAGCTCCAGGTCGCGCAGGTTCTGCACGCTGCCGGGGGCGAACACCGACTCCTGGGCGCGGGTGCCGAAGTCGGGCCGCATCACCCGCTCGCCGGTCGCGGTGAGCAGCAGCGCGCGCAGGCAGTGCTCGATGCTCAGCTCGCCCTCGGCGTAGCCGAGCCGGCCCGCCTCGTCGGGGAGGACGGGGAACCGCCAGCCGGTGCCGATGAAGTCGTCGCTCATGACGTCCTCGTCCGGTTCGAGAGGGCCGCCGGCCCGGTCAGCGGGGGCGCCGGCGGGGCGGAGGTGCCGGCTCCCGGCACCACGTGGGTGTGCGCGTTGAACGCGGCCAGCAGGACGTCGCCGAACGGGACCGGATGGCTCGCGCCGGCGCCGAGCTCGATGGCGGTCGCGTCGACGGTCACCGTGGCCGCCTTGAGCGTGATGCTGCCGTCGGCCGTGACGGTGACCGTGCCGCCGGTGGCCGCGGTGATCCGGACGGCGGTGCCCGAGTCGTCCATCTCCATCGTGTGCCCGGCCGCCGAGACGATCCGTACGGCGGCCTGGTCCTGCTTGTCGTCGAAGAGGATCCGGTGGCCGGCCCGCGTTCGGATGATCTTCTGGTCCCGCCCGTCGACCGGTGCCACCGGCGGTTTGTCCTGGCCGTTGTAGAGGCCGCCCAGGATGATCGGGAACCGCATGTCACCGTGGACGAACGCGACCACCACCTCGTCGCCGATCTCCGGCACGAACAGCGAGCCGTAGCCGTCGCCCGCGTAGAGCTGGCTGATCCGGCACCAGTCGGTGACCGACCGGTCGTCCAGCCACGGGAACCGCACCTTGATCCGGCCCTCGTCGTCGCCGGTGTTCTCGACCACGAGTCCCTCGACCACGCCGTAGTAGCGGCGGTCGGTGGCCATGGCGCGGGGCAGGTCCCTCACGACTCGTCACCTCCCTGGAAGATCCGCCGGCCGGTGAAGGTGGTGAAGAAGCCGCTGGTGCCCAGGGTGTGCTCGACCCGCTTGACGTAGTAGGTGCCGGAGAACCGGCGGCCCAGCCCGAAGATCTCCAGGTTGTCGCCCGGCCGCAGCTCGGGCAGGCCGGCCACGCGCCCGGTGGCGGTGATGAACTCGTACGACCGCTCGGCCAGCAGGGCGATCGCCAGCCGCTGGGCCTCGTCCCGGCTCGTGACGGGCGCGTCGACCACCACCTCCTGCCGTCCGCCGGCCGCGCTCTCCGCCGCCTGCGGCCCGTTCTGCCCGTCGCCCGCGTTCTGGCCGGCGGGCAGGTTCTCGGCCGAGGCGGTGAACTCGATCGGCTCCTTGGCCCGCGGGTCCCAGCCCCGCACGGTGAGCTTGCTGACCTGCTTGGACAACGTCAGCGTGGGGGTGAAGTCGAGGAGGTTGGGCACCAGGCCGGCCGGGAGGGCGGTCGGCCCGGTGGTCAGGCCGGGCTGATAGGCCAGGCGGAAGACGCGGATCGGCCGGCCGTCGCGGCCGTCGGTGGGCTTGATGAAGTAGAGGACCTCCTCGCCCGTCGCCGGGTCGGGCAGGATGAAGCACTCGAAGTCCAGCCGCTTGGCCCGCTCCATCAGGAACTGCGCGTCGGCCTGGTTCTTCTGCACCACGCGGTCGTGGACCGGTCCCTCCTTGGTCGTCACGATCCGCAGCTTGTTGCGCTGGGCGATCCGTTCGGCGATCTCCCAGTCCCGCATGTTCAGGAAGATCTTGTCGCGTTCCGCGGTGGGTTTGCTGTCCTTGAGCCGCAGCATGCCGTCGACCCCGCTCACCGAGACGGTCGGCGAGGCGCCGTCGGGGAACTTGGGGGCCAGGCTGCTGATCGTGCCGGTGGCGACGGTCAGCAGCTGCTCGGCGTATCCGATCCGCACGGACACGCGGGAGCCCAGGCCGAACCGCTTGGAGTCGCTGTGCTTGAACTTCAGGCCCACGTCGTCCCAGTTGTTCAGTTCCAGGTCGAAGCCGGACATCTCGTCGATGTCCCGGTGCACCTTGATGTCGAGGATGTCGTTCTTGGTGGTCGGGTCGGCCTCGAGGCCCTCGATGAACACCGCGAACTCCGGGGCGTACCGGTCGGGGTCGGCCACTCGCGCGTCGCTCATGGCAGCCTCGGCACGGTCAGGACCAGCCCGGGGCGCAGGTCACGGGGATCGCTGATCCCGTTGGCCAGCGCCAGCTCCCGCCACGCGTCGGCCCGCCGGTAGACGGCGTGCGCGATGCCGGGCCAGGTGTCACCGCGCCGCACGACGTAGCTCTTCTCGACGGTGGGCGAGGACCGCGGGGTGTCCGCGACCTGCTGCGCGGCCGTGCGGTACTCCTTGAGCGTGAGGTCGAGCTGTGCGCGCAGCGGCACGCCGTCCTTGGTGAACAGCACGTAGTTCACGTCGAGCTTTTCCAGTACGCCGGTGAAGACGGCCTCGTCCCAGACGAACCGGACGATCGGCGGGGCGTGCTCCTTGCTGTCCGGGCGCAGCAGACCGCGTACCGCGTCCACATAGGTCGAACGGACGCTGGCCAGGGTGTCGGACGTGTCGACGAGAGCCTGCACGGTCAGCGTCTCGCTGCCGCCGCGGACGTACTGCAGCGGTGGTGCCTCCAGCCCGGGGATGGTGATCTCGGCGAAGGTGTTGCTCTTGCTCAGCTTGTAGTCGGTGGGGTTGAAGCGCAGCGGGATCCGCCGGGCCCGCTCGTCGGCGATCACCGGCCGGATGATCTCCAGCCGGGCCAGGGCGCCGTTGCTCGCGAACGACACCGGGGTGACGCTCACCAGTGGCCTCCCTCGTCCCCGAGCCGCCGCTCCTGGCCGGCCCGTTCGGCGCGGGCGCACTCGGCCTCGTACAACCGGGCCCAGGCCTGAATGTGTTTGTTGAAGAGCTGCTGGAAGACCCGGCCGTCGTCGCCGTCGACCTGGAACCGCACCTCGAGGTTGTGGATGATCAGGTTCTGGGGCACGCTCAGCCTCCTAGAGGACGTAGGTCAGGCCCTCATGGGCGATCTCAATGGATTCGATGGCGACCGCGCTCTGCTCGGCGTGCAGGTCGGGCCCGCTCCACTTGGCGGCCAGGCCGCCGTGGAAGGCCCACGCCATCGCGGGCCGGCCGGCCGGGTCGAGCAGGATCACCGCGCCGTCGCGGCGGGCGCCGAGCGAGTCGGTCAGCCCGGCCTGGTACCACGACCAGAGCAGGCGGTCCCGCAGCATCCCGCGCTTGAGGGTGATCCGGTTCCACGAGTGCCGCAGCGGCAGCTGGCGCACCGAGTCGTTGCGGCCGCCCTCGGCGTAGGCGACCACCTCGAGCTGCGCGCCGAGCCCGGTCACCTCCTGGAAGGCGCCCGTGGCGACCAGCGGCAGCAGCAGGGCCTGCGCGGCCGGCAGATAGGCGTCGCCCGGGTCGAGCGTCACAAGGAACCGATATTTCAGCAGCGGGTCCGTCATGCCTCGATCACCTCGATCCCGCGGTCCTGGCCGAGCACGAGGTGCAGCTGGACGAACTCCATGGGCGTGGCCGGTGCGACCTCGATGTCGCAGACCAGGCGGCCCGGATCCTGCTCGGGCGGGTTGTTGGTCTCGTCGCACACGATGCGGAAGGCCTGGTCGGGGCGGGCCCCGGCCAGCGCGCCGGTGCGGAACGTCTCCAGCAGCACCGAGGTGAGGGCCCGGACCAGGGTGAGCCGCAGCTCGGGCGTGTTCACGTCGAAGACCAGCGGGCTGGTGACCCGGCGGATGGCCCGGACGAGCAGGTGCAGCAGGCGCCGGTGCGCGATGAACCGGCGGCGCGGGTCGGCCGACAGGGTCCGGCCGCCCCACACCACCAGACCCCGGCCGCGCAGGCACCGGACCAGGTCGACGCCGGCCTCGACGAGCCGGGCCTGCTGCGGCTCCGGATAGTCGGTGTCCAGGTCCACCGCGTCCAGCAGGGTGGCGTTGGCCGGGGTGGCGGCGGCTCCGCGTTCGGCGTCGAGGCGGGCGATCAGCCCGGCGACGTGGCCCGAGGCGGGCACGGTCCGCAGCCCCGGCCCGGTCAGGGCGGGCGCGCGCAGCGGCGGGTGATAGACGGCGGCCGCCTCCTCGCCCGATCCGGTCAGCGTGCCCCGCCACGCCGCGACGTCGTCGGCCGTGGACAGTGCGGGCGGGACGTCGAGCAGGACGAGCCGGTCGAGGAGCGGCGCCACGGTGGCGAGCAGGTCGCGGACGACATCGGTGTGCTCCTCGCCGGTGAGGTCGGCGCCCAGGTCGGGCAGCGCCACCAGCGCGGGCTCGGGCAGCTCGGCCTGCGCCGCGACGAGACGGGCGTAGTCGGCCGCCCCGGGTGCGGTGTCCGATCCACCGGTCAGTGTCAGGTCCCACGACATCGAGATCGGCGATCCGGGCGGGACCGGCGGACCCGGCTCCCCGGTCAGCGGCACGAGCCGGATCAGCCGCGACGCGGCCACCCGGCCGGCCACCTCGTCCGGCGGCATCCCGGCGAAGACCTCGGCCGGCTCGCCCGGCACCAGCACCCGCACGGTCACCGCGGGCGGCCCGGCGACGCTGCTGTCCTGATAGTGCACCGCGACCCGCCCGCCGTTGGCCCAGGCACCGGGGCTCGACGCCACCACGAGGAACTGGTCCGTCCACGGCGCGGTAGCGGTCGCCGACGGCCCGGCCGCCCGCAGCACCCACGCCGTGCGGCCACCGTTCTCGAAGAACCCGCGCAGCGCGTACGGCGTGGCCGCCGTGCCGTCCGGCGGGCCGAACACGCCGACGACGTCGTTCCAGCTCTCCACCCGGACCGGGGAGCCGACCGGCCCGCGCCGGGTGCGGCCGGTGAACGCGGCCACGTCGGTGCGCAGCGGCTCGGTTCCCGAGCCGCCGGGCCGGAACGTCAGGGTCACACCGGGAAGCGTCATGCGTCGATCAGCAGGCTCTCGACCGCCAGCACGAGCGTCTCCATGGCGATCTCGTTCTTGGTGGCGTTGAACGACGGGCCGGTGAACTTGGTCGGCCAGGCCCGGTCGAAGTTCCAGCGCATGACCTCCTGGCGGTTCTCGTCGAGCATCACCACCGACCCGGAGGTGCGCCGCACCCGGCCGTCGAGCGCTTCCTTGATCCAGTTCCAGAAGCCGACGTGGCCGGTGACGCCGCGCTTGAACGTCAGCGCGCTCGGGAACTTCTTCAGCCCCACGAGCTTGCGGACCGTGGTGTCGTCGGTGCCGTTGCGGTACTCGATGACCGGCAGCTCCACGTCGAGCCCGCTGACCTCGGTGAACGACCCGCTCACGGCGACGCCGTCGTCGCTGACGTTGGTCACGATGACCAGGAAGTTGTACGCGGCGTACGGGTCCTCCCGCGTCACTGGTGGCATTGTCGTCGCCTCTCTAGACCGGCTGGGTCTTCTGCTGGATACGGAAGATCACGAACTCGGCCGGGAAGACCGGCGCGACGCCGATCACGCAGATGAGCCGGCCGTTGGCGATGTCGTCGTCGGTCATCGTGGTGCGGTCGCAGGTCACGAAGAACGCCTCGTCGGCCGTCGTGCCGGCCAGGGCCCCAGCGCGCCAGACGGTGGTGAGGAAGTTCGACACCGTCTGCCGCACGAGGGCCCACAGCGACTCGTCGTTCGGCTCGAAGACCACCCACTGGGTGCCCTCGTCGATGGACTCCTCCAGGAACAGGAAGAGCCGCCGGACGTTGACGTACTTCCACTGGCTGTCCGACGACAGCGTGCGGGCGCCCCAGACCCGCTGGCCCAGCCCGGGGAAGAACCGCAACGCGTTGATGCCCCGGGGGTTGAGCAGGTCCTGGTGCCGCTTGGTGACGTCCTGGGCCAGCCCGTCGGTGGCCCGGATGCCCCGGATGACGACGTTGGCCGGGGCCTTGTGCACGCCCCGCTCGGTGTCGACGCGGGCGTAGATGCCGGCCAGGTGCCCGGACGGCGGCGCCTCGACGAACTGGCCGGTGGACGGGTCGCTGACGACCAGCCACGGGTAGTACAGCGCGGCGTAGCGGGTGTCGAACGCGGACCGGAACGTCTGTATCCCCTCGATGTCCAGCCCGTCCGGTGGATCGAGGATCGCGAACCGGTCCTTCAGCTGTTCGCAGTGGGTGATCAGGGCCGACTGGACGGTGCCGGCCCACACGCCGGGCACGGCGCACACGGCGATTTCGTCGATGTCCTCCAGGGCGACGATCCCCGTACGCCGGCCGCTGCCCCCGTCGGCGCCGGCGAAGTCGGCGGTGGACAGCGATTCGTAGCCGTCGGTGCCGCCGTCGGCCAGCGTGAGCCAGGCGCCGGTGGCCGGCACGGGGAACGCCGCCGGATCGGTGGACAGGTCGGGCAGCGGGGCCGCGCCGACCAGCCGCGACCGCGCGGCCAGGGTGGCCGGCACGCTGCCGGGCCCGGTGCCGGCGAGGCGCAGGCCGGTGAACGACTCGGTCACCGCGCCGCCGCCGGGCTCGGTGAACCGGGTGTCCATGGTGGCCTCGATCAGATGGAGCCGCGCGCTCTCGAACACCAGGTCCGGGGTGTCGGCGTCGAAGGTGACGACGTCGCCGGCGACCGAGACCACGGTCAGCGTCGTGAGCGCGTCGCCGGTGTCGAGCTGGGTGACCGCGCCCGGGTAGAGCTGACCGGCGCCGCCGATCCGCAGTTGCGAGCCGGCGCCGGTGGCGGCGCGGCGAACTCGGCGCACGCCGAGCCCGGCCGGCCACGCCGCGTGGGCGGGGTCGGCCAGGGTCAGTTCGACCCGGCCGTCGGCCGGCGTGCCGGCGGTGACCTTGAAGCGCCGATTGTTGATCAGCACCCACACGTCGGGCGGCAGGCCGTCCATCCCGGTCACTTCGGTCACCAGGACCGTGGGACTGTCCTCGGCCGCGTCCTCGGCCAGGGTGGTCACGAACAGCGGGCCCTCGGCCGGGTCGGGCAGCGCCGCGAGCGCGGCGCTCACCGACGGCTGGATCCGCACCTGGACGGCCCGGCCCCACGATCCGGGGCTCGACGCGAAGAACTCCAGGCTCGCGGTGTCCGACCGGTCGCCGACCTGGACGTAGTCGCCGCGGGCGGCCTTGACGGCCGAGGCGAGCGGTGCGTCGAGCACGATCCGGCGGGTGGCGGCGGTGTAGGAGGTGATCGTCGCCGTGTCGATCTCGACGTCGTCGCCGCCCCGGAAGATCCTGATCTGGTCGGCGCCGGTGAAGCCCACCAGGTGGCCCAGCTCCAGCTCGGTCGCCCCGGCCGCGGCGTCCCGCGCGATCGGGCTCACCAGGCCCTGCCCGAGCCGGCCGGACGCGGGCTCCGCGGCGGCGCTGACCACCCGCTTGACGTAGAGGCGCTGGCCGCCGTTGTCGAAGAAGCCCTTGACGGCCAGCGGGAACAGCCACCAGCGGCCGCCCTCGGACGGGTCGCCGGCCCAGCGGTCCCGCGTCGCCCGGTCCGGTTCCGGCACGAAGCCGCCGAACGTGGTCTGGTACTCCAGGAAGTTCGTGACCAGCTTCGGCTTGCCGGTGGCGGGCCCGAACCGGGTCACGCCGACCATGCCCGCGGTGCTGGTGCTCACCCCGGCGATCGGCCGTGGCCCGGCGTCGACCTCCTCGATGTAGACGCCTGGGCTGAGATATTCGGGCATGGCTCGGCTCCTTCGGTCCTACGAGATCGCGATGACGTGACGGCGGTGGCGTTCGGCGGGCAGCCGGACCTCCAGCGATCCGGTGCGGCCGGGCCGCTCGGTGGCCCGCAGGCGGAAGAGCTGCTCGCGCGGGCCGGACGGCTCGCCCTCCCAGCGCAGCGGCAGCCGGAAGACGCCGGAGGAATCGGTCAGGGTGCGCTCCCGCCAGGGCGCACCGTCCCGGCTCGTGGTGCCCTCGGCCTCGACCAGCGCGTTCGGCACGGGCTCGTGGGTAGCGGCGTCGGCGACGGCGCCGTACACCGTGCGCACCCCCGGCCCGTACGGAAAGGAGACGCTCGGCAGGAGGCGCACGAGCCGGGGCTCGCCGGGCGCCGCCGGGGGAGTGGTGTCGCCGTACGGGGCCGCCTCGAACTCGACGCCCCGCACGGCCGCGTCGAACGGCTCGCCGTCGGCCGGGTACAGCGCCTGATAGCCCGGCCCGGAGAACAGCACCCGGAAGCGTTCCGGCCCGGCCGCGGGTCCCCGCCGGCGGCCCAGCTCCGGATAGGCGATGGCGGCACTCGGCGTACGGACCGCCGGGGTGTCCTGCGGCACCCACTCGCCGGTGCTGTCGAGGCGGTGCAGCTCGGTGATGACGCCGGCCGACCGCACGCGCTGGGCGAACTCGTCGAACGGCACGAACCAGGCCGGGCTGACCAGCACCGACGTCTCGACCGGGCGGAAGAGGGTCATGGCCGCGGCGCTCCGGCGAACGTGCGGCTCCGGACGAGTTGCTGCTCGACGACGTCCAGGGAATCGAGGTTGACCACCCGGACCTCGTAGTTGAGCGACAGCCGGTACGGCTTCTGGATCGCGTACCAGATCCACGATTTCTGGTCGAGGGTGAGCGGGGTCAGTGTGAAGTGCAGGGCGTCGGTGCCGGCGGCCAGGCTGCCGGACAGATCCTCGCCGGCCCAGACGGCGTCGTCGTAGAAGACCTGAAGGGCCCGGCCGATCATGCGGTGCTGGGTCTCCTGGTCGCCGCCCCAGGGCGTGATCAGATAGCGCAGCAGCAGGGCCATCGGCGGCTTGCGGCTGGCCGGCGGGTCCGGTGGCAGCGACCGGACCGGTGGCCGGTTCCGCGACGTCGGGTCCTCGGCGACCTCGTACAGGAAGACGGTCAGCTTGGCCGGCGGGGTCTGCACCGGGTCGGAGAGGTCGTTGAGCTCGGCGATCGGCGGCTCGTCGCCGCCCAGACCGCTCAGCGCCGCCGTCAGCCGGCCCTCGATGATCGTCGAGACGTCGGCCACGACGCCGAAGTCGCCCATGTGATGCCTCCCCGTAGACACCGGGCAGGATGGCAGGGGCGGCGTGGCGGGCTCGCGATCCCGCCGTCACCACCGCGTCACGGCGTCGTTCCGCCGGCGTGCGTTGACGAATGGGCACACACGGCGATGACGTTCCGGTGACCCCGCGGGGTGCATCGTTCGGGGCGTGGAGCCCTCCGACCAACGAGCCGGCATCATGGTCCTGCGTGCCTGGCTGGAGGGCGGGCGGGCCGGCGATCTCCGGGTCCGGATCCTCGCCACCATCGGACCGGACTTGACGGCATCGATGGCGGTGAGTGCGCCCGAGGCGGTCCACGACGCCGTCCGAATCTGGCTGGAAGACCTGCGAAACCGTCCAAATGACGAATCAACGACACCGTGACGGGAGCGAGGCGTCCACACTTCCGGACAGACGAGCGCACGCCTACGGGGGGAACGATGCGCACCCAGACGCCGGATGTAGTGACACTGCGGCTCCTGAAGGGCTTCGCGCTGCTCGTGGGCGAGCAGCGGATCGCCCTGTCGTCGGGCGCGCAGCGCCTGGTCGCCTTCCTCGCGCTCCAGGAGCAACCACGCACCCGCAGTTACGTCGCCAGTACATTGTGGCCGGAGACGACGGCCGAGCGGGCCAACGCCAACCTCCGCTCGTCGCTGTGGCGGGCCCTGCGCACCGGTCACCGCGTCATCGACGCCTCCAGCCAGGAGATGGCGCTGGCCGGCAACGTCGGCGTCGACCTGCGCGAGGCGGTCGACCACGCCTATCAGTTGCTCGACGAGGGCTGCCGGTGCGACGAGATCCTGACCCGGCAGACCCGCGACGAGCTCTCGGCCGACCTGCTGCCGGAGTGGTCGGACAACGAGTGGGTGCTGATGGAGCAGGAGCAGTACCGCCAGTTGCGGCTCTACGCGCTGGAGGCCATGGTCGAGCGCCTCACCGCGGCCGGCCGGCACGGCGAGGCGGTGACCGCGGGCCTGGCCGTCGTGCGGGCCGAGCCGCTGCGGGAGAGCGCCTACCGGGTGCTCATCCACGCCCACCTCGCCGCCGGCAACCGGGTCTCGGCCACCCACCAGTACGAGCAGTGCCGCCGCGTGCTCCTCGACGAGCTGGGCCTCGAGCCGTCGGAATCGCTCCGCCAGTTGCTGCCGTGATGGCGTAACGGACGATTCGAGCGGGTCCATCTCGTCGTCGCGCACCATGACACGGCCCCACCGGGAGGGCAGGCTTCGCGCAGGGAGCCGCGAGCCGAGGGGGATGACCGTGACACGTCGTGCGCTGATCGAGGACCTGCTGTCGGTGGCCACGCCGGAGCAGCCCGCGCTGAGCCCGGACGGCGGCCGCGTGGCCTACGTGCTGCGGGGCGCCGACCGGGACGGTGACCGGGTCACCCGCGAGATCTGGGTGGGCGCCCGGCGGTTCACCCGCGGGCCGGGTGACACGGCGCCGGCCTGGTCGCCGGACGGGCGCCGGCTGGCGTTCCTGCGCGGCGGCGACGGGGTGGCGCAGGTGTGGCTGCTGCCCGCCGACGGCGGGGAGGCCGAGCAGGTCACCGCGCTGCCGCTCGGCGCGGGCGCGCCGCGGTGGAGCCCGGACGGCACGAAGATCGCCTTCGCGGCCGTGGTCGCCCTCGACGACGCGGCGGAGAGCGCGCCGATCGTCACCCGGCGTCTCGACTACCGGGCCGACGGGGCGGGCCTGCTGCGGGACCGCCGCAAGCATCTGTTCGTGCTCGACGTGGCGACGCGGGAGTGCCGCCAGGTGACCGAGGGTGACTGGCACGCCGGCGACCCTGAGTGGTCGCCGGACTCGGCCCGGCTCGCCTTCCCGGCCGCCACGGCCGCGGACGCCGATCTGACGCTGCGGGCCCCCGTGCACGTTCTGGACGTGACCGACCCCCGGGCGCGGCCCTTGGTGGCCGGGTTGGCCGAGGGTTACGCCGGGCCGGCCGTATGGACCCCGGAAGGTGACGCGCTGCTGGTCGTCGGCTATCCGGGCGCCCCGGCCGGGCACGCCCGGCTGCTCCACGTGCCGCTCGACGGGGGCCCGGTGCGCGATCTCGCCGGCAGCCTCGACCGGAACGTCATGCCGGGCGGGCCGGCCTATCCCGGCGCGGTGCCACGGTTCGCCGCGGACGGGCGGACAGTGCTCTTCTGCGTACGGGAAAGAGGTTGTTCCCATCTTTATGCCGTTTCCCTGGACGGCGGGGAACCGCGGCCGATCGTGGCCGGCGCCGGGCGGGTCGTCTCCGGGTTGTCGGTCGCCGGTGACACCGCCGCCATCGTGCTGGCCACGCCCACCTCGTACGGGGAAGTGGTCACGGTCGACGTGGTCTCGGGCACGGAGACCGTCCGCACCACGCACGGCGAGGTCTTCACCGACGTCGAGCTCTTCCCCCGGGTGGAGCGCGAGTTCACGATCTCCGACGGCACGGTGGTGCACGGCTGGCTGGTCCGCGATCCGGAGGCGAACGGGCCGGGCCCGCTGCTGCTCGACATCCACGGCGGCCCGCACAACGCCTGGAACGGGGCCGCCGACGACGTACACCTCTACCACCAGGAACTGGCCGCCCAGGGCTGGACTGTGCTGTTGCTCAACCCGCGCGGCAGCGATGGATACGGGGAGCAGTTCTTCACGGCCGCCCTCGGCGCCTGGGGCGAGGCCGACGCCCGCGACTTCCTCGAACCGCTCGACCAGCTCGTGGCCGACGGCACGGCCGACCCCCAGCGGCTCGCCGTGGCCGGTTACAGCTACGGCGGATATATGACCTGCTATCTCACCGCGATCGACGGCCGGTTCGCCGCCGCCGTCGCCGGTGGGGTGGTCAGCGACCTGACCAGCATGGCCGGCAGTTCGGACGACGGTCACCTGCTGGCCGCGATCGAGCTCGGTGGGCGGCCCTGGGAGGAGCCCGCGCGCTACGCGGCTATGTCCCCGCTGACCCGGGTCGCCCAGGTCACCACCCCGACGCTGGTCATACAGGGCGACGCCGACCTGCGCTGCCCGGTCGGGCAGGCCCAGCAGTGGCACACCGCCCTGCGCGAGCGCGGCGTGCCGAGCGAGCTGGTGCTCTATCCGGGCGGCTCGCATCTGCTGATCGTCGAGGGGCCGCCGTCGCAGCGCATCGACTTCAACACCCGGATCGGCACGTGGGTCCGCGGCGTCAAAGAGATCAGCAAAGAGCATTGGCAGCGGCGGCTGAACGTGCTGGCCGCGCGCCACGGCGTTCCGGGCGCCGTTCTCGGCATCCTCCGCCTGGGCGACCCGGACGAGCTTGTCGAGGCCGCCTATGGCGTGCTCAACGTGGACACCGGCGTCGAGACCACCACCGACTCGGTCTTCCAGATCGGCTCGATCAGCAAGGTCTGGACGGCCACCCTGGTCCAGCAGCTCGTCGACGAGGGCAAGCTGGAACTCGACGCCCCGATCCTCGACGTGCTGCCGGAGCTGGCCCTGGACGCCAAGCTCACCATGCGCCACCTGCTGACACACACCAGCGGCATCGACGGCGACGTCTTCACCGACACCGGGCGCGGCGACGACTGCCTCGAGAAGTACGTCGACGGGCTGCGCGAGGTGGCCCAGAACCACCCTCTGGGCGCCACCTGGTCGTACTGCAACTCCGGGTTCGTCCTGGCCGGCCGGGTCATCGAGAAACTCACCGGCGGTACCTGGGACCAGGCCGTCCAGGAGCGCGTCATCAAGCCGCTCGGCCTGCGCCGCACCGGCACGCTGCCCGAGGAGGCGCTGCTGCACCGGGCCGCCGCCGGGCATGTGCCCGGTCCGAAGGTCGCTCCGGTGTGGACCCTGCCGCGCGCGCTCGGCCCGGCCGGCCTCATCACCTCGACCGCGGCCGACCTGCTGGCCTTCGCCCGCCTGCACCTGACCGGCGGTCTCACCCCCGACGGCACCCGGCTGATCAGCGGGACCGGCGCCGCCGCGATGGCGGCCGAGCAGGTCGAGCTGCCCGAGAAGCACACGCTGGGCGACTCGTGGGGCCTGGGCTGGATCCGGTTCGGCTGGGACGGCGAGCGGCTCATCGGGCACGACGGCAACACCATCGGCCAGTCGGCCTTCCTGCGGCTGCTGCCCTCCCAGGGGCTGGCGGTCACGCTGCTGACCAACGGTGAGGGCGCCCGCGACCTCTATCAGGACCTGTTCGCCGAGATCCTGTCCGAGGTGGCCGGCGTGGCCATGCCGGAGCCGCTCACCCCGCCCCGACCGCCGGTCGAGGCCGACATCACCCCGCACGTGGGCACCTACGAGCGGGCCAGCGCCCGGCTCGAGGTCCTCCCCGGTGCGGTCCTGACGATGACCACGACCGGGCCGATCGCCGAGCTCAGCCCGGAGCCGGTGCACGAGCTGCCGATGGTGGCCGTGGACGAGGACCTCTATCTCGTACGCCTGCCGGAGAGCGCCTCGTGGATCCCGGCCTTCTTCTACCGGCTGCCGACCGGCGAGCGCTATCTGCACCTGGGCGTGCGGGCCACCCCGAAGGTGGCCTGATGCTGGCCGACATGCTGACCGACATCGCCGAGCTGGTGACGTGCGAGTCGCCCTCCGACGACCGGGCCGCCGTGGCCCGGTGCGCCGAGGTCCTCGCCGGCATCGGCCATCGGCGGCTCGGCGCGCGCCCCGAGCGGATCGTCCTGGACGGCCGCACCCACCTGCGCTGGCGCTTCGGCGACGGGCCGGCCCGGGTGCTGCTGCTGGGGCACCACGACACGGTGTGGCCGATCGGGACGCTGACCCACCATCCGTACGAGACGAGCGGTGAGATCCTGCGCGGCCCGGGGTGTTTCGACATGAAGGCGGGTGTCGTGCAGGCCCTGCACGCGGTCGCGGCGCTGCCCGAGCGGTCGGGGGTGACCCTGCTGATCACCGGCGACGAGGAGCTCGGCTCGCCGTCCTCCCGCGAGCTCATCGAGCAGGAGGCCGCCGGGTGTGCGGCCGCCCTGGTGCTGGAGGGGTCGGCCGACGGCGGCGCTCTCAAGACCGAGCGCAAAGGCGTTTCCCTCTATCGCGTACGGACGACCGGCCGTGCCGCCCACGCCGGTCTCGCTCCCGAATCAGGCGTCAACTCCACTGTGGAACTGGCACATCAGGTGCTCGCCGTTCAGGCCCTGGCCGATCCGGCGCTCGGCACGACAGTGGTGCCGACCCGGATGGCCGCCGGCACGACCACCAACACGGTGCCGGCGGCGGGGGAGTTCGCGGTCGACGTCCGCTGCCGGACCGCCGCCGAGCAGACGCGGGTCGACGCCGCCCTGCGCGCGCTCACGCCGGTCCTTCCGGGCGCTCGCCTCACGATCGAGGGCGGCCCCAATCGTCCGCCGATGGAACCTTCGGAAGAGCTTTATGTACGGGCGGTGGCCGCGGCCGAGCAGTTGGGGCTGCCTCCGCTGGGCCGGGCCGCGGTCGGTGGCGCCTCGGACGGCAATTTCACCGCCGGCGTCGGCGTCCCCACCCTGGACGGGCTGGGTGCGGTCGGCGGCGGCGCCCACGCGGCCGACGAGCACGTCGTGATCGCCGAGCTGCCCCGGCGGGCGGCCCTGGTGACGGCCCTCTGCGCAACGGCGCTCGGGCGATGAGCGACCTGCTCGTCCCGGCCGCGGTGGCCGGCGTCCGGATCCGCCTGCTCGCCGAACTGCCCGACCTGAACGACGTCTACGAGCTCTTCGAGAGCATCTGGCACTCCGGCACGGGCCACGCCCCGGTCAGCCGGGAGATGCTGCGTGCGATGAGCAAGGCCGGCAACTATGTGGCCGGCGCCTACAACGGGACCGGCATGATCGGGGCCTGCGTGGGCTTCTTCGCCGCGCCGGAACGTCGCGAGCTGCACAGTCACGTCGCCGGGGTGGTGCCGTCGGCCCGCGGCCGCGACGTGGGCCGGGCCATGAAGCTGCACCAGCGGGCCTGGGCCCTGCGGCACGGCGTGACCCGGATCAGCTGGACGTTCGATCCGCTGGTCGGCCGCAACGCGTACTTCAACGTGATGAAGCTGGGCGCCGACCCCGCGCAGTACCTGCCCGACTTCTACGGCCCGATGGGCGACGCCATCAACGGCGACGACGACACCGACCGGCTGTTGCTGCACTGGGATCTGACCGCGCCGCACGTCGAACGGGCCGCCCGGGGCGAACGGCGGCCGGGCTGCGAGGTGGGCGCGCTGCGTGATTCCGGAGCGGTCACGGCCCTCGGCCGTACGCCCGGGAACGAACCGGTGAGAGGCGACGCCGACGGCCGTACGGTGCTGGTCGCCGTCCCCGACGACATCGAGACGCTGCGCCGCACCGATCCGGCGTGCGCCCGCCGCTGGCGGGTCGCGGTCCGCGAGGCGCTGGCGCCGCTGATCGACGACGGCGCCCGCGTGCGGGGTTTCGACCGCGCGGGCTGGTACGTGCTGGACAGGGAGAGCCGATGAAACTCACCGGGATCGAGATGCGCCGGATCCGGATGCCGCTGGTGGCGCCGTTCCGCACGTCGTTCGGCACCGAGACCGAACGCGACGTCCTGCTGCTGCGGGCGGTCACCGACGAGGCCGAGGGCTGGGGGGAGTGCGTCGCGATGAGCGATCCGCTCTACTCCAGCGAATACGTGGAGGCGGCGGCCGACGTGCTGCGGCGCTATCTGGTGCCGGCGCTGGCCGCCCAGCCGCCGGCGGCGGCCACCGGGGTGGCCCCGGCGCTGCGGCGGTTCAAGGGCCACCGGATGGCCAAGGCGGCGCTGGAGACGGCCGTGCTCGACGCCGAGCTGCGCGGCTCGGGCCGCAGCTTCGCGCGCGAGCTGGGCGCGACCCGCGAGCGGGTGCCGTGCGGGGTGTCGGTCGGCATCATGGACTCGATTCCGGCCCTGCTGGACGCGGTCGACGGCTATCTCGCCCAGGGCTACGTGCGGATCAAGCTGAAGATCGAGCCGGACTGGGACGTGGCGCCGGTCCGCGCGGTCCGCGAGCGCTTCGGCGACGACGTGCTGCTCCAGGTCGACGCCAACACGGCGTACACCGTGGGGGACGCGCCGCTGCTGGCGGCGCTGGACCCGTTCGGCCTGCTGCTGATCGAGCAGCCCCTGGACGAGGAGGACGTGCTCGGCCACGTGGAGCTGTCCCGGCGGGTGCGCACGCCGATCTGCCTGGACGAGTCGATCGTCTCGGCCCGGTCCGCGGCCGACGCCATCCGGCTGGGCGCGTGCAGCATCGTCAACGTGAAGCCGGGCCGGGTCGGCGGCTATCTGGAGGCCCGCCGCATCCACGACGTGTGCGCCGCCAACGGGATCCCGGTCTGGTGCGGGGGCATGCTCGAGACGGGCCTGGGCCGGGCCGCGAACGTCGCGCTGGCCGCCCTGCCCGGCTTCACGCTGCCGGGGGACACTTCGGCTTCGGACCGCTATTTCCGTACGGACGTGACCGCACCCTTCGTGCTGGAGGACGGCCACCTGCCCGTGCCGACCGGCCCCGGCCTCGGCGTCGAGCCGATTCCGGAGATTCTCGCCGAGATCACCACCGGGTCGGAGTGGCTTCCCCTGTAGGCTTCCATTCACGCATGTCAATGGAAGGCGGGAAGGGGCAACGCTGTGAAACGTTTCATGAGTGCGGCGGGGGTGACGGCGCTGTTGGCCGCTCTCCTGGTGGGCGGCCCGGCGGCGGCCGCCGCCCCGACGGTGGCTCACGTGTCCACGACGGTGCTGACCACAAACGGGCGCACCGCGCTGACGTACACCGGTTACATGAATGGTGAGTCCTTCCAGCAGGACGGGATCGTCACCTTCGGCGGGCGGCAGTACGCGGCCTTCTGGGACCAGAGCGGCTACGTCAACATCGCGCGCCGGCAGCTGCCCTCCAGCGCCTGGGTGAACCTGCGGCTGACCGACTATCAGACCACGTCCACCGACTCGCACAACGTCATCAGCATCGGCATCGCGCCAGCCGACGGCACGATCCACCTGGCCTTCGACACCCACTCGTCGGCCTTCCGCTACCGCAAGTCGATCGCCGGGCTCGCCACCTTGGGCACGTGGGCGGCGTCGGGTTTCGGCGCCGTGCAGACGAGCCTGACCAGCACGAGCATGGCCGTGGTGACGTACCCCCAATTCTTTGCCCATCCGGACGGCACGCTCCAGCTGGCCATCCGCACCGGCGTCAGCGGAACCGGCGACGAAGTGCTCTACGAGTATCGGGCGGGCGCCTGGACCTATCTGGGCGAGTTCATCGACGGCACGACGTACAACAACAACGCCTACCTGTTCGGCATCGAGTACGACACCACCGACCCCCTGCTGCACGTCACGTGGACCGTGCGGGAGACGTCGGACGCGAGCACGAACCACGACATCTACTACGCGTACAGCAAGGACAAGGGCCGCACGTGGCGCAACAACGCGGGCACGGTCGTGGCCACGACCGGAAGCACCCCACTGGCCTCGAACGCGGCGACTTTGAAGGTGTGGACCATCCCCCAGAACCGAGGCTTGATCAACCAGGAGTCCCAGGTCGTAGACGCCGCCGGCATAGTGCATGTGCTCGCTTCCCACTTGCCGGCCGCGTCCCCGAGCAACAGCAACTTCACCGCGGCCCGAGAGACGGCGGTGCTGGTCCACTACTGGCGAGACAAGGCAAGCAAGGCCTGGCACCAGACATACACACCGTTCCTGGAGCGCTCATCCCGAGGCGACATAGCGGTAGACGCCAGGGACAACCTGTACGTGGCGAGCGGCGACTCCAGCACGAAGAAGCTGCACATCGAGACCGCCTCGAAGGCCTCCGGCTGGACAGACTGGACCATCCGTTACACGTCACCGCCCATCTACTATTCCGACCCGCTCATCGACCACCAGCGCCTGAAATCACAGGGCATCATGAGCATTTTCACCCCGCGCTACGGAGGCAGCCAGATAGACGTCCAGGATTGGCAGGTATCCGGCTAGAAATCCCGATCCCAGGCGTCTTCGTGCCGAGCCCATCCACGAATTCTGTGTAAACGGCGCCATTCAAGGAGCTGCCCGAATCCCGCTTCGATCGCCAGCCCTTTCCGCTCGACGATTCCATGACCCGGAGCATCCCGCGCACCGCTGCCCTCTGATCAAGCCGCACAAACACGCGATTCCCATCATCGACCGCCGAGCCCCAGGCGCCCGCGAAACTCCGCAGTGCCGGGCGAACTGACCCCGCGCCGGCCGGGCTGGCTGCGCCCGCGCTGCTCCCTTGGGCTCGGGTGTTGGTTGTGTCGGCGTTGCCGTCTTAGGCTCGGGTGCTGGCTGTGTCCGCGTTGCCGCCTCGGGCTCAGCTGCTGGTTGCTCCTGCTCAACCGCTTCGGCGCCGACCGCTGGCTCCGTCGGCGTGTTGGCCTGGGCCTTGACTTGCGCTGTCGCTTCGGCCTTGACCGCTGGCTCCGTCGGCTCGGCGGCCTCGGCCTCGACCGCTGGCTCCGTCGGCGTGTCGGCCTGGGCCTTGACTTGCGCTGTCGCTTCGGCCTTGACCGCTGGCTCCGTCGGCGCTGCGGCCTCGGCCTCGACTCGTGCTGTCGCCTCGGCCTCGACTCGCGCTGTCGTCTCGGCCTCGACCGGCATCTCCGCGCGATCGAGGGGAGCGGCTTCCGTGGGGCAACCGGCGATCGCCCGCCTTGCGGACTCGCTCGGAGCCGGCCGCCGCACCCACCTGACCTCGTCATCCCAGATCAACGGCGGTATCCGTTCGTACGGATCATGCAAACCCAACTCTCCGCACAAGCGGGAACAGCCATGAAATCGGCACAGCTTCAGCGCGTGCCGCCGTTTAAGGCCCCACCGTCGCCGCTCCGCGCAATCGCGTCGGAACTCCATCATGTCCGGCGAATGACTCGGCACCCCCGACCAATCCCGCATCCCGGAAACTACGGACCTAGAAAAGAACTCCAGCTGTGCCATGAACCATTATCTCGTACCCCGGAGATCGACAGCAAAGAAACGATCAAGCAATCTCGGATTCTTATAGGGCCAGTGTCATAGCCATTCCGCTGCCACAAATGAGGCGCGCCGGTCACCGTATGCAGTGACTGGCCCAAGGCGCGGGCGCGTCGACCCGCTCGAACCCTGGCGCCGGGCCGGGCGTGCCTTGAGGTTCCTGCCACCGGTGCCCCGCCGGCCTCGACCCTGCCTGCGGGAGGCGTTGAGGGATCGAGGATCACGCTGCCCGGCAGCAGATTGCCGAGGATCTTCTCGGTGGCGCCGTCGACGGGCGTACCGCAGGCTAGGGCACGATCAACCACTTGCCGAGAGCGCCGCCGCGCTCGAAGGCGGTGTGGGCGTCGGCCGCCCCGGACAACGGGAAGCGGCCGGCGATGATCGGGCTCAGGTCGCCCCGGGCGACATGCTCGGTGAGCAGGGCCAGGTCGGCGTGGGCCGGCGCGGCGCTGAACGAACGGATCCGGCGGGAGCCGTGGACCGTCGAGGCGGCGATCGTGAGCAGGGCCGGTATCGAACCCCAGGCGATCGTGACCGTGCGGGCGGCCCGGCGGCGGAAGGCCGGCAGCCCGGTGCCCGCGGCGTCCAGGATCACGTCGAAATGCTCCAGGTGGGCCGGGTCCGTGGTGGCCCGGTCGAGGACGGCGTCGGCGCCCAGGGCGCGCAAGGCCGGCAGGTGACGGGCGGAAGCCAAGGCGGTCACTTCGGCGCCGGCGGCGTGGGCCAGTTGGAGTACGGCGGTGCCGAACCCGCCGGCCGCGCCCCGGATCAGGACGGTCTGGCCGGGGCGGAGCCGGGCGTGGTCGCGGAGCGCGATCAGGGCGGTGACGCCCACGCCGGGCAGGGCGGCCAGGTCCGCCAGGTCAACGCCGGGCGGGGCGGCCGCGAGATGGGCGGGGGTGGTCACCACGTATTCGGCCGCGGCGCCGTTCGGGTTGCGCGGGTGGTTCGGGATCGTGCCCCAGACCCGGTCACCCGGCGCATAGTCGGGGGACTCGCTGGTGTCGACGACCCCGGCGAAGTCCAGCCCGGTGCCCCGGGGGAAGCGGCGGCCGGTGACCAGCCGCAGCCTGCCGGCCCGCAGGACGGTGTCGATCGCGTTGACGCCGGCGGCGTGCACGCGGACCCGGACCTCGCCCGGTCCCGGAGTGGGCACCGGGAGGAGGGCCTCGTGCAGCACCGAGGGTGATCCGTAACGGTCGTGGAGGGCGGCTCGCATCATGATCACGACGATCGCGCCCGGGCGGCCGGCCGGGCCAGCAAGTGAGAAGCGGCGGCCCGCGAATCGATCATTAAGCTGGCCGTCATGCGGATCGACGCCGAGGAGAACCGGGTGCGGATGATCGCCGCCGCCCGGGACCTGATCGCCGAGGCCGGGCCGGCAGTGCCGATGGCGCGGGTCGCCCGGCGGGCCGGGGTCGGGGTGGCGACGCTGTACCGGCGGTTCCCGACCCGTGACGACCTGGTCGCCGAGGCGTACGCCGACCAGCACGCCGAATGCTCCGCCTCGTGGCTCGAGGCGGCCCGGGACCCCGATCCGGCGCGGGCGTTCCGCGAGACGATCCGGCGCCTGTGCGCGACCCAGGTGGTCGATCGTGGCTACACCACGGCGGTTCTCGCCGGGCAGGGGATGGCCGCGGAGCGGGCCGAGTACGACCGGGCGCTCGCGACGCTGCTCGACCGCGCCCGGGAGGCCGGTGCGCTGCGGCCCGGGATCGGGGTGGGCGATCTGTGGCTTCTGCTGGCCGGGAACGCGGGCGTGATCGCGGCGGCGGGGCCGGGCGCCGCGGCCGCCTCGGGCCGGTTCGTGGAGCACATGCTGCGCTCGTTCAGCGGCGGGTGAACCGCTCGGCCAGGTGGGTGAACGCCTCGGACAGTTCGGGTGGGCCGACGACCTCGAAGTCGGCGTCGAAGCGGGCGATGGCGGCGGCCAGGGCGGCCCAGGACCAGGAGCCGAGGGTGAGGCGGCAACGGCCGGGGCCGGCCTCCTCGACGACGCCGTCACGGGTGTAGAGGGACACGGTGGCGGCGGGCAGGTCGAGAATGACCGTGCCCTGGCAGGTGGCGCCCTGGAACTTGCCGGTCACGTAGGCGGCGACGTCGCCGCCGGGCAGTTCGCGGGGGGTGAAGCGGGGGCCGTTGGGTGTGCGTACGGCAATGCGGTCTGCTCTGAAGATCCTCCAGTCCGCGCGGTCGAGGTCCCAGGCGACGAGATACCAGCGCCCGCCCCGGGTGACGACGTGGTGGGGCTCGGCCCGGCGCGTCCCGGAGCCGTAGTCGAAACGCAGCACCTCGCGGGCGTGGACGGCCGCGCTGAGCGCCAGCAGCACATCGCCGTCGACCGGGGTGGCGGATGGCGCCACGGCGGTGACCCGCAGGGCCTCGACGCGGTTCCGGAGCCGGGCCGGCATCACCTGCCGGATGGTCGTCAGGGCCCGGCCGGCCGCGTCGGCCAGGGCGTCGTCCGAGGCGGAGGCGGCGACCTGGAGGGCGATGGTGAGGGCGACCGCCTGCTCGTCGTCGAACAGCAGCGGCGGCAGCTCGGTGCCGGCGCCGAGCCGATATCCGCCGTCGGGGCCTTTGACCGCGGCGATCGGATAGCCGAGCTCGCGGAGCCGGTCGACGTCGCGGCGCACGGTGCGCAGGCTGACGTCGAGGCGGTCGGCCAGCAGCGCGCCGGGCCAGTCCCGCCGTGACTGGAGCAGGGAGAGCAGCGCGAGTAGCCGCGCGGAGGTGGTCGGCATAGGTGACACATCCTGTCACCTACCCCTGTCAGCCTTGGACGCATGGCACTCACCACCACCCCACACCTGAATTTCCGCGGCGACGCTCGGGCGGCCCTGGAGTTCTACCAGTCGGTCTTCGGCGGCCACCTCACCGTCGTCGCCTACCGCGACTTCGGCCTGCCTGAGGGGCTGCCCGACAGCGACAAGGTCGTCTTCGGCCAGGTCACGGCCGAGAGCGGATTCCAGATCATGGCGTACGACGTACCCAGCTCCGCCGGGCCGGCCGCCCCGCTGACCGCGACCACCCGCGAGAACGGCATGACACTGACCGGCGAGCGCTTCTTCGTCTCCGTCACCGGAGAGACGGCCGAGGAGGCCGGCCCCCTGTGGGACAAGCTCGCCGACGGCGCGGTCATCGTCGAGAAGTTCGGCCCGTCACCGTTCAGCCCGGGCTTCGGCATGCTCACCGACCGTTTCGGCGTCACGTGGATCGTTCAGGTGCCGGCCGGAACCCCCTGACGGTCAGGTAGACACCGAGCGAGAACTCCCACACCGCGATCGGCAGCGACAGCAGACCGGACGCGGTGGACACCTGGTCCCACGCGCCGAACATCGTGGCCACGGCCGAGACGGTCAGCAGGGGCGCCCCCACGAAGCCGAGCACGGGCAGGGCGCGGGGGACCAGGCGGGAACGGTAGAGCAGGGAGCCGATCAGCAGCGCGTTCACGGCCGGCAGGAAGCCCTGCCCGAGCAGGAACGTCCACTCCCGCAGGGCGGCCAGCGTCTGGCCCGCGGCCAGGGAGTCCGTTCCCGACTGCCGGAGCGTGACCATCGACATCACCAGCACGACACCGGCGACGATGGTGGCCGCCTCCAGGACCCGTACCCCGGCGAAGCCCAGAGCCGCCGCCTCGTCCTGCCGCTTGACCACCGGATAGAGGATGACTGCGGTCGCTATGCAGGCGAGAGCGACGATCATCTCCAGGACTCCGCCCCAGATCACGCCGGTGTCCGGGCCCGGGCCGAGCACGAAATCGGCGTCGCGTACCGGGGCGTAGAGGCCGAGGGTGGGTATCGAGACGAACGTCAGAAGGTAGGCCACACCACCGGCCAGCGCGGTCCGTCGCAGCGGGGTCACACCGGACAGGCTCCTCCCATCGAAGAGCGTCCACATCGGCCGATCGGTCTCAGGTGGCGGCGGTGAAGCGCTGGACCTGGTCGATGGGGCCGGTGACGATCAGCTCGGCGCCGTCGGTGACCGCGGTGTCCGGTGTGGCGTGCACGAAGTCGGCGCCGTGAGTCTTGAGACCGATGACCGTGACGCCGTACTTGGTGCGCAGGCCCAGGTCGGCCAGGGTGCGGCCGGCGGCGTCGCGGGGGATCCGGGTGCGGGCCACCGCGAAACCGTCGTCGAACTCGATGACGTCGAGCATGCGGCCGGCGATCAGGTGGGCCACCCGGTCGCCCATCGTGGCCTCCGGATAGATGACATGGTGGGCGCCGACCGAGCGCAGGATCTTGCCGTGCTTGACCGAGACCGCCTTGGCCCAGATGTCGCGCAGGCCGAGCTCGCTGAGCGTCAGCACGGTCAGCACGCTGGCCTCGATGTCGCTGCCGATGCCGACCACGGCCCGGGTGAACTCCCTGATGCCGGCCTGCTCCATGGCGTCGCCGTCGGTCGAGTCAGCCTGCACCACGTGGGTGAGCCGGTCGGACCACTGCTGCACCAGCTCGGCGTTCTCGTCGACGCCGAGCACCTCGTGGCCGAGTTTCAGCAGCGACTCGGCGACCTGGCCGCCGAAGCGGCCCAGCCCGATCACGACGACGTTCTCATCAGTGTTCTCAGCCAACGATGGGTCGCTCCTCCGGGTACCGGTACAGCCGATGGCGGGTCTTGAGGGCCAGCGCCGAGGCCACCGCGATGGTGCCGACGCGGCCGATGAACATCATCACACTGAGGATCAGCTGGCGGGACTCGGACAGCTCGGCCGTGAGCCCGTTGGTCAGGCCGGCCGTGCTGAACGCCGACATGACCTCGAACAGCGCCCGGTCGAAGGGCACGCCGCCGGTGACCCCGAGCAGGGTCAGGGTGCCGCCGGCCACCGTGGCCACGCCGAGCAGGGCGACCGCGGTGGCCTGCCGCTGTGTCGACTCGGCGATGCGGCGGCGGCCGATGACCACGTCACGCTCGCCGCGGACCTCGGTCCAGATGACGTACGCCAGAAGGAAGAACGTCGTCACCTTGATGCCGCCGGCCGTGCTGGCGCTGCCACCACCGATGAACATCAGGCCGACCACGATGGCCGAGGTGTCCTCGTTCATGGCGCCGTAGTCGACCGTGTTGAAACCGCCCGAGCGGGGGATCGTCCCCTGGACGAACGAGGCCAGCACCTTGCCCGGCACCCCGAGCGGCCCGAGCGTGCCCGGGTTGCGCCACTCCAGGGCCAGCACCGCGGCGAAGCCCACCGCCAGCAGCACGAGCGAGCCCCACACGGTGAGCCGGGTGTGTGTCGACCAGGCGGCCGGTCCCCGCCGCTGGCGGCCGATCTCGTAGAGCACCGGCACGCCGATGCCGCCGGCGATGACGCCCAGGGTCAGCGGCACGCACATCCACCAGTCGCCGGCGAAGGCGATCAGGCCGTCGCTGCGCAGGGAGAAGCCACAGTTGTTGAAGGCCTGCACGGCGTTGAACGCGCCCTCGGCCAGGGCCGGGCCGAACGCCACGTCGTACGTCAGCCAGAGCCGGGCCGTGACGATGCCGGCGATCACGGTCTCGCAGGCGAACATCACCGCCGCGGCCAGGATGAGCACCCGGCGGAAGTCGCCGTGGGCCAGCCCGGTGCTGGTCTCGACCCCGGCCATCATCCGGCCGCGCAGCCCCAGCCGCTGCGAGACCAGCAGGCCCAGCAGGGTGGCGAACGTGGTGATGCCGAAGCCGCCGGCCTGGGTGAGCACGGCGATGAGGACGTGGCCGAAGCCGGACCAGTAGGTGGCGGTGTCGACCGTGGTCATGCCGGACGTGGTGATGGCCGAGGTCGAGGTGAACAGCGCGGTGAGGAAAGGCGCGGAGCCGTCCCCGGCCCGGGAGACGGGCAGCATCAGCAGCACGGCCCCGGCCGCGATCGCGCCCAGGAACGCCATCGACACGGTCCGCGCCGGGTGCGGACGGGCCGGGCGCATCAGAAATTTATACCGCACCCCGCCCGCGGAGCGGGCGGCGGCCGGCGGCAATTCTGAGAATGCGCTTGGAATTGATGAAGGATTCTTATAGGAAACGGAAAGTTTTCCGCCCGGGACGGGGGCGTGATAATCATGGGGGCATGCGGGTGCTTCTGGTCGAGGACGACGACTCGATTGCCATTCCTCTGGTGCAGGGTCTGGCCCGTTTCGGCATCGAGGCTCAGCATGTCGCGACCGGCTCGGCCGCGCTGGCCGCGCCGCCGGCCGATCTGGTGCTGCTCGACCTCGGCCTGCCCGACATCGACGGCGTCGACGTCTGCTGGGCGCTGAGCCGGTCCCAGGGCGTCCCGATCATCATGCTGACCTCCCGCCGCACCGAGGCCGACCTGGTCCGGGGCCTGGAGGGCGGCGCCGACGACTACCTGTCCAAGCCGTTCAGCCTGCGCGAGCTGGTGGCCCGGATCCGGGCCGTCGACCGGCGTTCCCGCGCCACCAGAGCCGTGCCCGACGAGCCCGGCACCCGTGTGCTCGGGCCGCTGGTCATCGACCGTGCGAGCCGGGAAGTGACCCTCGACGGCGTGCCGGTCGCGCTCGCGCCCAAGGAGTTCGACCTGCTGGAGATGCTCGCGGCCCGGCCCGGCACGATGATGCCGCGGCAGAAACTGCTGGAGGCGATCTGGGCGACCGCCGACGCCCGCAGCAAGACCCTCGACTTCCACATCGCGGCCCTGCGCCGCAAGCTCGGCGACCCGTCCTGGATCGAGACCCGGCGCGGCGTCGGCTTCCGGCTGATGGTGCCCGAGCGGTGACCCGGCGCCTGCTGATCACGTACCTCTCGCTGGTCCTGGCCGTCCTGACCGGCCTGTCCGTGCCCCTGGGCTACCTCTACCAGCGCAGCGAGCAGGAGCAGACGTTCCGCCAGCTGGAGCGCGAGGCCGAGATCGTCGCCGCCTACGTCGACGCCGAGCTCGGTGAGAACGACGGTGATCAGGTCGGGGACATCGCCTCGGCGGTGGCCCGGCGCTGGGACGGGCGGATCGAGGTCTTCGACGCACAGGGCCGATTGACGTACGGCACCACGCCCGGCCCGGTCGCCGAAGGCATCCACCACGGCTTCGTGGGGGGCATGATGTACGTCTCGGTCTCGCTGCCCGCCTCCAGCTCGGTGCGCCTGACCGTCCCGGCGGCCACGGTCAGCGACCAGGTGCACCGGGTCTGGGCCCTGCTCGCGGTGGCCTGCCTGCTCGTGCTGGCCATCGGTGCCACGGTCGCCCTGGCTCTGGCCCGCTGGATCGTCCGCCCGGTGAAGGCCCTGGAGGAGGCCACCCATCGGCTGGCCGGCGACAGCGGGCCCACGCCGGTGCGGATCACCGGACCGCCCGAGCTGCGGCGCCTGGCCGCGACGTTCAACCGGACCGCCGAGCGCCTGCACAGCGTGCTGGCCGCGCGCGGCTCATTCGCCGACCACGCCTCCCACCAGCTCAAAGGCCCGCTGGCGGCGCTACGGCTGCGCCTGGAGAACCTGGAGCCGGACGTCGGCCCGGCCGGCGCCGAGAGCCTGGAGGCCGCGCTCGACGAGACCGAGCGCCTGGACAAGCTGGTCAACACGCTGCTCGACCTCACGTTGATCGAGCGGCGGGACGAGGAGCCGGAGGCCGTCGACGTCGCGGCCGAGGTGGCCGAGCGGGCGGAGATCTGGCAGCCGCTCGCGGCCGAACGCGGGATCACCCTGCGGATCGCGGCGGACGGGCCGCTGCCGGCGATGGCCATGCCGGGTGCGATCGAGCAGATCCTCGACAACCTGATCTCGAACGCGCTGAACGCCGCCCCGGACGGCAGCGACATCACGCTGGCCGCGGCCGGAGCGGCGTCCACGGTCGAGGTGCACGTCATCGACGCCGGCCCGGGACTGCCCGCCGACCAGCGGGAAAAGGCCCTGGAACCGTTCTGGCGCGCGCCGGGCGCGCCTCGCGGGGGCACCGGCCTCGGCCTCGCGCTGGTGGCGAAGCTGGCCGAGGCCGGTGGTGGCGGCGTCCGGCTGGACGCCGCGAGCCCCACGGGAGTGGACGCGGTCGTGACGCTCAGCGCCGTCCGCGCAGGCCGGCCACCAGGCTGACGCCGACAGCGGCCAGCACGACCTGGATGATCAGCTCGATCCAGTCGATGCCCCGGGTGTCGTCCACGCCGATCGCGGCCGCGATGAAGGTGCCGACGATCGCGGCCACGATGCCGATCAGGATCGTCAGCCAGATCGGAATGTTCTGCTTACCGGGTACCAGCCCCGTGGCAACGAGCCACCGTGGAAATCTTCGGAATCATCACCGCCCTCTGCGGAGACCGGCAATTACCATCGGCGCCCATTCCCGAAACATCGGCTACAGTCGGAACCCCTCGAAAAAGATGTGAATAGCGAAGGAGTGAGCCCTGCATGGGCGGCTACGGGTGGCAAATCATCCTCGTGGTGATTCTGGTTCTGCTGAACGCGGCGTTCTCGGGCAGTGAGATGGCCCTCATCTCGCTGCGCGACAGCCAGTTGCAGCGCCTCGAACGGCAGTCGCGCACCGGGGCCACGCTGGCCAAGCTGGCCCGTGACCCGAACCGGTTCCTGGCCACCATCCAGATCGGCATCACCCTGGCCGGCTTCCTGGCCTCGGCGTCGGCCGCGGTGTCGCTGGCCAAGCCGCTGACCGGGCCGCTGAGCTTCCTCGGCAGCGGGGCCGAGCCGGTGTCGATCGTGCTGGTCACCATCGTGCTGACCTTCTTCACGCTGGTCGTGGGTGAGCTGGCCCCGAAGCGGATCGCGATGCAGCGGGCCGAGGGCTGGGCGCTCATGGTGGCCCGGCCGCTCGATCTCCTCTCGACGCTGGCGCGCCCGATCAACTGGCTTCTCGGCAAGTCGACCGACCTTCTCGTACGGCTCACCGGTGTCGACCCCAACGCCACCCGCGAGGAGGTCAGCACCGAGGAGATCCGCGATCTGGTGACCCAGCAGCAGGAGTTCACGCCGGAGCAGCGCACGATCATCAGCGGCGCTTTCGAGATCGCCGACCGGGTGCTGCGCGAGATCCTGGTGCCGCGCCGTGACGTGCTGGTGATCCCGGCCGATCTGCCCGCCCCCGAGGCCCTGGCCCGGCTTGTGGCCGGCGGGCACTCGCGGGCCCCGGTGACCGGGTCCATGGGCCTGGACGACGTGCTGGGTGTGACCCACCTGCGCGACCTGATCGACGCCCGGGGGCCCGTGCGGGACCACATGTTCGACGCGCTCTTCCTGCCCGAGAGTCTCAAGGTCTCGGACGCGATGATGCAGCTGCGGGGCCGCCGCCAGCAGCTGGCCCTGGTGGTCGACGAGCGCGGCGCCATTGACGGCATCGTGACCATGGAGGACCTGGTCGAGGAGGTCGTGGGCGAGATCTACGACGAGACCGACCGCGACGTGCAGTCGGTCGTGCGCGAACCGGACGGCGCCATGCTCCTGCCCGGCACCTTCCCGATCCACGACCTGCCCGACATCGGCGTCGACAACGAGCACCTGTCCGACAACGACTACACGACCGTCGCCGGTCTGGTGCTCGCGAAGCTCGGGCACATCCCGACCGCCCCCGGCGAGATCGTGACGGTCGACGGCCACACGGCGGAGATCACGCAGGTCGCCGGCCGCGCCATCACCCAGATCCGGCTGCGCCCGGTGCGCGAGCCCGAGCCCGCATCTTAGGCGGTGCGGGGCGGTCGTGCTGAAAAATCCGATTTTTCTGATCTGTCGGTTTTGACCGACGAGCCGAACGCCATCCGATCGCCGATCTTGGTCGGTGCGGATCGAGACATGTGGCTCTGCCGCCGCGGGCGGGACCACCGCAATACTGATCTCAGCGCACGGATGCCGGCGCCGAATCCTTTTGGACGAGGGTTTGACCACGGCGCCGGCATCCGGGCGCCTACCCTACCGAGGGTTCGCGTCGTGGCGGCGCCATTGCAGCATCGCCGCCGTGGCGTCGTCGCGGAGCTCGCCATCCTCGTACGACACGATGGTCTGAATCAACCGGCGCATCGTCTCCGGCGCGGGATGCCCGTCGCGCAGCGCGCCCAGCATGAAATCGCCCAGCCGTTCGACGCCGAACAGGGCGCCCGACGCGTCCCGCGCCTCCGTGATGCCGTCGGTGTAGAAGACCAGCGCGTCGCCCGGCCGCAGCTGCTCCTCGATGACCTGCGGCGGGCGCCCGAGCATGTGGCCGAGGCCGAGCGGCAGCGTGTTCGGGGTGGGCAGCGGCGGCAGCATCCGCCCGTCCCGCAGGAAGATCTCGGCCGGGTGGCCGGCGCTGATCCGGCGGTAGGCGCCGGTCGGGATGTCCAGCTCGGACAGCAGCGCGGTGACGAAGGCGCCCGGATATTGCGCGTGGACCCACTTGTCGATCGAGCGGCACGTGTCGGCCAGCGACAGCCCGGACCGGCGCGCGTTGCGGTACGTGTTCAGGGTCAGCGTGGTGAGCGCGCTGGCGCTGATGCCGTGCCCGACCGTGTCGAACAGCGCCACGTGCAGCAGATCACCGTTGGCCGCGTAGTCGAACGCGTCGCCGCCTACCTCGTAGCAGGGTTCGAGCACGGCCGTGACCATGGTGCCGTCCACCGCGAAGGTCAGCGGTGGCAACTGGTTCCAGACGATCTCGGCCGGCAGCTGCATGGGCAGCCGGCGCCGGGTGTGCTCGACCGCGTCGCCGTAGAAGCGCCGGCTGGCGATCAGCTCGGCCACGAGCGCCGCGATCACCTCGAGGTCGTGCCGGGCGGAGGCCGGGGGATAGGCCTTGACCAGGAACTCCAGCACCCCGAGCCGTTCGGCGCCGTGCAGCAGGGGCAGCCACAGCTTGCCGCCGTCGTCGGTCTCGAGCCACTGCGGCTCGGCGGTGGTGAAGGCCCGCCCGGCGGAGGTGTCCTCCACGGTCTGTGTGGTCGTTGCGTCGCCCGCGGTTCCGCGCAGCGGATGCAGCGCCACCTGCCCGTAGTCGATCAGCAGAACGCTCGCCGCCTCGGCGCCGAGCAGCGGCGCGGCGTCGGCCAGCACCGCCGGAAGGTCCTCGGCCCGCCCGCGGTGCCGCAGATCCATGAGCCGGCGCACGGCCTCCATCGACGAGAGCATCGTCCTCCATCTTCCATCGCCGCGGCCCGATGGTCACCCCGGGGCTCCAACTGTCTTGGGCCGCCCTCAAGCCTGCCCGAAGTTACATAGACGCAGCTCTCTGTAACGGATATCCTTCCGGGACTCGGAGAGCGCTCTCTCCCCGTTCGCGCCTCCGGGAATCCCCCATCCCCAGGAGGCCCGTCCCATGACTCGTCCTCGTACCCCCAGACGCCTCGCCGGCCTGGTCGCGGCGCTGACCGCGATCACCGCCGGCGGTCTGGCCGTGCTCGCCGGCGGCGGCAGCGCGTCGGCCGCGCCGGTCGGCGCCGGCAGCTACACCGAGACCCTGCCGGCCGGGCGCAGCCTGCCCACCGGCTGCGGCTCGATCTCCACCAACCCACGGCAGTACGTCACCGGCAACGCGCCGGCCGGCCCGGTGCCCACCAACGACTGGTGGTCGTCGCTGCTGTTCAAGCGGGTCGACTGCCAGTTCTCGACGCCGCTGTTCGCCGGACCGGCCGCCTACAAGCCCGGCGCCGGCGGCATGGGCCTGTCCTATCAGACCGACGCCGCGATCAGCGGCTCGGCCACCGGCACCGGCGAATACCACTACCCGTACGCGGAGCACGTGCGCGTCGGCGTCGACGGCCTCACCGCCGGCCAGGCCCTGGTCGACGGCTGGAGCGACTGGACGGTCAGCACCCTGCTCTCCGGCGGCGGCCGCACCCTGCGGGCCACCATCGGCCGGGGCCTGCCGCTGTCGTACTACCAGGTGACCGGCGGCGACGCCGTTCTCACCATCACCGGCCCGCCCACCGCCTGGTCGAACAGCGGCAACCGGATCGGCTTCTCGATCGGCGGCCACGACTACGTCGCCTGGGCCCCCACCGGCGCCACCTGGTCGCTGAGCGGCACCACCATCCGCTCCAGCCTGGCCGGTCGTGGCTATCTCTCCGTCGCCGTCCTGCCCACCACGAGCGGCACCAGCACGGCCGACAAGATCGCCCTGGCCGACCGCTTCACCCCGTACGCGCACAACCACGTCACCGGCAGCCGCCTTTCGTACAGCTACAACCAGAACAACGGCACGGTCTCCACGACGTACGCCCTGACGACCACCGCCCGCGAGGGCAGCGGCACCGGCACGGTCATCGCGCTCTACCCGCACCAGTGGCGCTCCCTGACCGGCTCGACGCCGCTCGCGCAGACGTACGTCTCGCCCCGCGGCGCCATGCGCGTGGTCATCGGCACCCAGTTCAGCACCTCCATGACGTACACCGGGGTGCTCCCGGAGATCCCCGCCGTCGGCGACTCCTCCGGAGCCGACCTGTCCACGATCACGACCTATCTCACGAACGAGCTGAACAACCCGGCCGACTTCCGCGGCGACGACACGTACTGGACGGGAAAGGGTCTCGGCCGTGCCGCGCGGATCGCGGAGATCGCCGACCAGCTGAACCTGACCGCCGTGCGTGACTCGGCGCTGAACGTCATCCGCACCCGGCTGACCGACTGGTTCACCGCGTCGGCCGGCAAGACCTCGCGCGTCTTCTACTACGACCGCAACTGGGGCACGCTGATCGGCTATCCGGCCTCCTACGGCTCCGACCAGGAGCTCAACGACCACCACTTCCACTACGGATACTTCGTGGCGGCCGCGGCCACCCTGGCCAAGTTCGATCCCGCCTGGGCCTCCAGCTCCCGCTACGGCGGCATGGTCGACCTGCTGATCCGCGACGCCAACAACTACGACCGCTCCGACACCCGCTTCCCGTACCTGCGCGACTTCGACATCTACGAGGGGCACGACTGGGCGTCCGGGCACGGCTCGTTCGGCGCCGGCAACAACCAGGAGTCGTCGTCGGAGGGCCAGAACTTCGCCAACGCGCTGATCCGGTGGGGCCAGGCCACCGGCAACACCGCGGTCCGCGACGCCGGCGTCTGGATCTACACGACCCAGGCCGCGGCCATCAACGAATACTGGTTCGACGTCCGCAACGAGAACTTCCCGGCCGGCTGGGGCCACAGCTACTCGGCGATCGTGTGGGGCTCGGGCGGCGCCTACGCGACCTGGTTCTCCGGCGAGCACGAGATGATCGTCGGCATCAACATGCTGCCGATCACGGGCGGTCAGTTCTATCTGGGCGACCATCCGGCGGCGGTCCGGAGCACGTACGCCGAGATGGTCCGCAACAACGGCGGCGAGCCCACCCTCTGGCGCGACATGCTGTGGCAGTACCTGGCCCTGGGCGATCCCGAGGGCGCGCTCTCGCGGTTCCGGGCCGACACCTCGTACACCCCGGAGGAAGGTGAGAGCAAAGCGCACACCTTCCACTGGATCCGCAATCTGGCCGCGCTCGGCCAGGTCGACACCACCGTCACGGCCAATCACCCGCTGGCCAAGGTCTTCGTCAAGAACGGGGTCCGGACGTACGTCGCCTCGAACATCACCGGCGCCGCACAGACCGTGACCTTCTCCGACGGGCGGACGTTGTCGCTGCCCGCCGGCCGCACGGTGGCCAGTGGCGCGGTGAACTGGTCGGGCGGAAACGCGAACGGGGGCGGCACCCCGCCGACGGGCTGCGGGAGTGGCACCCTCGTCTCGCAGGGCCGCCCGGTCACCACCTCGTCGACCGAGTCGGCCGCCTACTCCGGCGGCAACGCGGTCGACGGTGACGCCGGCACCCGCTGGTCGTCCGCCTTCGCCGACCCCCAGTGGATCCAGGTCGACCTGGGTTCCTCGCGCACGCTGACCCGGGCCGAGCTCAACTGGGAGGCCGCGTACGGCCGCTCGTACCGCGTCGAGACCTCGCCCGACGGCAGCACCTGGACGACGGCCGCTACGGTGACCGGCACCGGGGCCGGCGGCCAGTTGACCCACGCGCTCAGCGGCAATGCCCGCTACGTGCGTGTCTACGGCACGGAGCGCGGAACCCCGTACGGCTATTCGCTGTGGGAGTTCCGCGTCTACGCCTGCTGATCAGCCTTTTTGCTCAGCCTCGGTGCTCCCGATCGCCGTCAGCAGAGCCTCGCCGGCCGCCTTCGCGGAGGCGGGGTTCTGCCCGGTGATCAGATTGCCGTCCACGACCACGTGCGACGCCCAGGCCGGCCCGCCCTCGAAGACGGCGCCGGCCTGGCGCAGCCGCGTCTCCAGCAGCCACGGCGCGTGCTCGGCGAGCTGGGCCTGCCGCTCCTCGTCGTCGATGAACGAGGTCATCCGCCGCCCGCGGAACAGCCAGCTGCCGTCCGGCGCCCCGGCCGGCAGGAAGGCCGCCAGCCCGTGGCACAGCGCCGCCACCGTCTTGCCCGGGTCCGGCAGCATGGCCGCCAGCACGCGGGCGATGTCGGCGTTCACGGCCAGGTCCTGCATGGGCCCGTGCCCACCCGGAATGAGCACGGCGTCGAAGCCGGCCGGGTCGACGTCTTCCAGCCGAACCGGCTTCGCCAGCACGTCGGCGAGGCTCTCCAGATAGCCGCGGATCTCATCACTGTCGATGCTCTTCTCATCGGCGACCGGCACCAGACCCCCGGGGGTGGCGACGGTCACGCCGGCGCCGGCTTCGACCAGCATTTTGTACGGCGTGACGAACTCCTCGGCCCAGAACCCGGTCGGATGTTGCGTGCCGTCGGTCCAGGTCCACACGCGGGCCGACGACAACACGACGAGTACAGATGCCATTTCTTCCTCCACTTGGTTGCTGATCCGACCGTATGGAGTCCGCCGCCGCCCGGTTATGCCGTCTGGAGATAACCGCCGGGGGTACGCTCGCCCGGTGGTCGACCTGCGCCATCTGAGCACCTTCGTGGCCGTCGCCGAGGAGGGCAGCTTCTCGGCCGCGGCCACCCGCCTGCGCACGGCCCAGTCAGCGGTCTCCCGCACGATCCGCGACCTGGAGCGCAGCCTGGGCAAGCAGCTGTTCGACCGCAGCACCCACCACGTGGCCCTCACTCAGGCCGGCCACGCCACCCTCGACTCGGCCCGGGCCGCCCTGGCCGCCGCCGACACAGTCCGCCTGACCGCGAACAACGCCGGCGACTGCATCCGCTGCCCCCATGACGGCACGAAGAAGCTCTGACGACTCAGCGGCCTGTCCACGGCGGTTTTCCGTCGTCGGGCAGCCGTCCGAGACTGCTGCCTCGGTCCAGCGGAAGAAGCTCCGATCGGCTTCGAGCGAGTGAGCCAACGCGGCCGATCGACAGCGGGGAGCCCCTCCAAGGGGGCGGACCGGACGCCGCCGCCCTGGTGGGGAGTGGGCGGCGGCGAGACCGCGGACTACCTCAGCGCGGGGCTTCGGGCGAGGCGTTCGAGCTGGGGCAGGTCGATGGCGCCGGCCATGGCCAGGAAGCCGGCACGGTTGGGGTGCAGGTGGTCGCCCGGGCCGCCGATGCTGCTGTTGGTGTCGTAGGCGGGCAAGAGGTGGCCCGGGTTGGCCGGGTCCTCGGTGACGGCGGAGAAGTCGGCCACGCCGTCGAACTGGCCGCTGGTGCGGATGAAGTCGTTGATGGCGCGGCGCTTGGCGTCGGTCTCGGGGGTGCCGTACAGGCCGAACTCGGTGCCGGCGGACGGGGTCAGCGTGGCGCCGACGATCTTGATGCCGCGGGCGTGGACACGGCGGATGATCTCCTTGTAGCCGGTGATCACCTGGTCCGCGGTGGCGCCTCCGCCGCCCAGGTCGTTGATGCCCTCGAGCAGGATGACGACGCGGACGCCGGGGCGGTCGATCACGTCGCGGTCGAGCCGGTCGAGCGCGGGCGGTCCGTCGCAGGGGGTGCAACCTCCGGGCGTACGGCCGATGCGCGTGACCATGTTGCCGCCGATCGCCTCCGTCACGACGTCGAGTCGGCTGCCGGCCTGGTCGAGGCGGCGTTGCAGGACGTCGGGCCAGCGGTCGCTGCCGTTGATCGTGGAGAAGAACCCGTCGGTGATGGAGTCGCCGAAGGCGACGACCGTGCCACCGTCCCGGCGCTCGGCCAGCACCTCGGAGAGGAAGAACCACGACGTCGTGGAGTGCGGGAAGGCCAGGTCGGCGATGTCGGCGGTGTGGTCGCCGGCCTTCGGGTCGGTCAGATAGGACGTGGTGAACGAGGCCGCGTGCCACGTCATCGGGCCGCTGGCGCCGGCCACGTGCAGGCTCACCGCGAGGCGCTGCGACCGCGCGTCGGAGATCCGCACCGGGACCGGGTCGCTCAGCACCGTGCGGCCGGCCGGGACCGTCACCGAGCGCCGGCCCGAGAAGGCCAGCGGGCGGTTCGTGCCGGGCGCGAGGTTGGCGCCGCTCGACTGGAGGCCGGCGTACACGTTCCGGAAGGTGACCGGGCCGGTGCCGTACTCGTTGGTCAGCCGCACCCGCCAGCTCGTGCCGGCCGAGTTCGGTTGCACGATCATGCGCAGGGTCTGGTCGACGGCCTGGTTGCCGGGCAGGGCCGGGGTCAGGTCGGGCTGGCCGACCGTGTAGCCGTCGGGATAGACACCCTGGGCCGAGGCGGTCCAGCCGCTGGACCAGGACCGTGGTTCATGTGCGCTCGCCGCCACCGGCGTGAGCAGGACGAGGGCGATCGAGGCGACAACGGTTCTCCGGAGCATGGCACTCCCCACTCATCGATGGTCGTCGCTATCATGCGCAGCCTTGTCCTGGCGATACAAGGCTTGGAAGACCATGGGTGCCCGGCCCGCGGAGAGCGATCGTCGGGGCATGACGACAACGATCACCCACTGGATCGCCGGCGCCGCTGTGGCCGGCACCTCCGGACGTACCATCAAGGTCATCAATCCCGCGACCGGCGAAGCCGTCGCCGAGACCCCGGCCGGCACCGCGGCCGAGGTCGACCTGGCCGTCACCGCCGCCCGGTCCGCCTTCCCCGGCTGGGCCGCCACCTCTCCGGCCGAGCGCGCGGCCGTGGTCCGCCGCATCGCCGACGGGCTGAAGAGCCGCACCGAGGAGATCGCCGCGGCCATCACCTCCGAGATGGGCGCACCGATCACCCTGTCCCGCACCGCCCAGGCCGCCTTCCCGGTGCTGGTCACCGAGTCGATGCTGGGCGTCGTCGAGGACTTCCCGTGGACCGAGCAGGTCGGCGGCTCGCTGATCGTGCGCGAGCCGATCGGCGTGGTCGGCGCCATCACGCCGTGGAACTTCCCGCTCCAGCAGGTCGTGTCGAAGCTGACCCCGGCCCTGCTGGCCGGCAACACGATCGTCTTCAAGCCGTCGGAGAAGGCGCCGCTGACCGCCGCCATCCTGGCCGAGGTGGCCACCGGGGCCGGCCTGCCCGGCGGCGTCCTCAACGTCGTCTACGGCGACGGCCCCACCGTCGGTGAGGCCATCTCGGCCCACCCCGGCATCGACATGATCTCTTTCACCGGCTCCACGCGGGCCGGCCGCCGCATCGGCGAGGTCGCGGCCGCGACGGTCAAGCGGGTGGCGCTGGAACTGGGCGGCAAGGGCGCCAACCTGATCCTCGACGACGCCGACCTGGAGCAGGCCGTCACGAAGGGCCTGGCCATGGCCTTCACCAACGGCGGTCAGGTCTGCGGCGCGTGGCCGCGCATCCTTGTCCCCCGCGACCGCCAGGACGAGATCGTCGAGCTGGTGGTCAAGGCGGCCGCGGCCTACAAGGTCGGCGACCCGCTCGACGAGACCACGGTGATCGGGCCGATGGCCTCGGAGGAGCACCGGCAGAAGGTCGACAGTTACATCCGGCGCGGCATCGCCGACGGCGCCCGGCTGGTCTACGGCGGTCCGGGCCGGCCCTTCGAGAAGGGCGCCTACGTGCGCCCGACCGTCTTCGCCGACGTCGACCCGGCCAGCGCCATCGCCCAGGAGGAGATCTTCGGGCCGGTGCTGACGATCATTCCGTACGCCGATGAGGAGGAGGCCGTGGCCATCGCCAACGGCACGATGTACGGCCTGACGAGTGGCGTGTTCGGCGAGCGTGAGCACGCGCTGGCGGTGGCCAGGAGGCTGCGCGCGGGCCAGGTCGACGTGAACGACGGCCACTGGAACCCGCTCGCGCCGTTCGGCGGATACAAGCAGTCCGGCAACGGCCGCGAGTTCGGCCGGCCCGGCCTGGAGGAGTTCCTGGAGACCAAGGCCATTCAGATCTGAGTGGTACGAGGTTGTACCGCACCGTTCACGGACCCGGCTACGGTCGGCGCATGAACGAGGTGGGAGGGCGGATCCGGGCTCGCCGCCTGATGCGGGGGTGGAGCGTCCGGTTCGCGGCGAGCCGGGCCGGGATCTCGCACGCGACGTGGAGCCGGATCGAGCGGGGGCTCCAGTCGGCGGACAACCGGATCACGCTCGGCGGCATCGCGGCCGCCCTCGAATGTTCGCCGGCCGACCTGGTGGGCGCGCCCGTCTCGACCGAGGACCGGGAGCTTGTGGCGGCGCTGGCCGGGGCTCAGGCCGTACGGCAGGCCCTCATCGATGTTGATCTGAGCGAGCCGAGCGAGAGGGAGGCGCCCCCGATCGAGCTGCTGGCCCGGACGGCCGATCTGGCCGAGTCGTTGTTGCAGGCGTGCGACTACGCGGGGGTGACGAGGGTCCTGCCGGGGCTTCTGCGTGACCTGCACGTGGAGACGGCGGGGCCGGACGCGCCGAGGGCGCTGGCGTTGCTGTCGACGGTGGCGTCCACGGCGTCGTCGGTGCTGAGGGAGCTGGAGTTGCCGGCCGACGCGTGGCTGGCGGCCGAGCGCTGTCATGAGGCGGCGGACGCCTGCGGCGATCCGGTGCTTCAGGGGTACGCCGCCTACACGCGGGCCAGCGCGGCGACGATGGCCGGCTCCTACCAGCGGGGTCTCACCCTGGCCGAGAGGGCGGCCGGCGAGTTGCAGCGGCATCTGGCCCGGCCCGGCGCGGCCGAGGTGCTCGGCTGCCTCCAGCTGTTGTGCGCGCTGTCCAGCCAGGGCGCGAAAAGGCTGGACGAGAGCCGATCCTGGTCGGCTGAGGCGGCCGAGCTGGCCCGGCGCACGGGCGAGACGACGACGCTGGGCCTGTATTTCGGCCCGACCAACGTGGGCCTGTGGCGGATCAGCATCGAGGCCGAGGACGGCGACCCCGGGCACGCCCTGGAGACGGCCCGGCGGATCACGCCGGCGGCCCTGCCGATCGGCCTGCGCCAGGTGTACTACTACGCCGACACGGCCCGGGCGCTGGCCGCGCTGCGCCACCGCGACCGCGAGGCGATCAGGCTGCTGCTGACGGCGGAGCGGATCGCCCCGCAGCATGTGCACCGTTCAGCCGAGATCTTCCAGACCGTGCAGGAGCTGCTGGACCGTTCCCGCCGCCAGTCCGGAGGAGGCGAGTTGCGCGCATTGAGCGCCCGCATGCAGGTCGCCTGAGCTTGGGCGCCGCCGCTTCGGTCTTCGCGGGCGGGTCGCCCGCTGCCTTGTCGCCGCCGCTTCGCTCCTCGCGGGCAGGTCGCCCGCTGCCTTGTCGCCGCCGCTTCGCTCCTCGCGGGCGGGGCGCCCGCTGCCTTGTCGCCACCGCTTGTGCGTTCGCGGGCGGGTCGCCTGACGGAGGGGGCCGCCGTAGAGTCTCCCGAAACGGAACGGGCGGGAGCGGGCTGTGCGCGAGGATCTTCACGACGATTTCGCCCGGGTGAGCGGCACGCTCGTCACCATGGCCAAGGCCGTCCGCGAGACGATGAGGCAGGCCGGGGCCGCGCTGCTCGCCGCCGACCCGACGCTGGCCCAGCAGGCGGTCGACCGCGGCATCGAGATCGCCGTGCTGCACCGGGTCGCCGAGGACAGGGCGTACGACCTGGTAGCCGCGAAACATCCGGCCCCGGCCGACCTGCGCATGGTGCTGACCGCGGTGAACGTGGCGGCCGACCTCAAACGCATGGGCGAGCTGGCCGTGCATGTCGCCCGCTCCACGCTGCGCCGCAACCCGGCCCCGGCGGTAGCGCCCGAGCTGGCCGATCTCTTCCGCGCCATGAACGCGGTGGCCGACGAACTCGCCGGCAAGATCGTGGCCGCCCTGGCCGGCCACGACGCGGTGCTGGCGGCCCAGCTCGACGGCGACGACGACGAGATGGACCGGCTGCACACCCGGTTGTTCGCGGTCATGCTCAGCCCCGAGTGGCCGCTGGGCGTGGAGGCCGCCATCGACGGCGCGCTGCTGGGCCGCTACTACGAGCGGTTCGCCGACCGCGCCGTCAACGTGGGCCACCGCGTCATGGAGCTCACGCCGGCGTGATGACGACCTTCAGAGCCGAGTGGGCGGCCGCATTACCGAAGACGCCATAAGCCTCCTCCATCTGATCAAAGGTGAACGCGTGGGTGCCCATCTTCTCGGCCGGGATGCGCCCACTCGCCACCATCTTCAGCAGCGTAGGAATGGAAACGGTGTCGACCAGCCCCATGGTCAACCGCACATTCTTGATCCACATGTCCTGCATGGGCAGCTCGACCGGCACTCCATGAACGCCGATGTTGGCGATGGTGCCACCCGGCCGCACCAGATAGGCGGCGGTCAACAGCGTCTCGGGATAGCCGACGGCCTCGATGGCCACGTCGACCCCATCGGTGAGCCCGAGAATCTCGTCGACGGTGCCCGGCCCGGCCTCGAAGGCATCGGTGGCACCGAACTCGAGCGCCTTCTCCAGCCGGAACTTGTTGGAGTCGACGGCGATGACCCGTGACGCACCCCAGAGCCCGGTGGTGAGAATGGCGGCCAGCCCGACCGCGCCCGCGCCGACCACGGCCACGGTGGCCCCGGGCCGCACTTCGCCGGCCAGCACGCCGACCTCGTACCCGGTGGGCAGGGCGTCGGCCAGGAAGATCGCCTGCTGATCGGTGACCCCGGCCGGCACCGCGTGGAGCGACGTGTCGGCGTACGGCACCCGGACCATCTCGGCCTGGGTCCCGTCGATCAGATGCCCGAAGATCCAGCCGATCCCACCCACGGTCTGGCAGTGCGACGGCATGCCCCGCTGGCAGTAGGAACAACGCCCGCACTTGGTGATCGCCGGAACCAGCACCCGATCACCGACGGCGAACCCTTTGACAGCATCCCCGACGGCGGTGACAGTGCCGAGGGCTTCGTGCCCGAGGATGCGCCCATCGGTCACCGCGGCCACGTCCCCGTGCAGAATATGCAGGTCGGTGCCGCAGATGGTGGTGGTGTCGACCCGCACGACGACGTCGGTCGGTTCCTGAACCGTCGCGTCGGGAACGTCCTCCCAGGCTTTGCGCCCGGGGCCGTGATAGACGAGTGCCTTCATGACGACGACGCTAGGGTCCGGGGCCGAACATGCCTGTCGCATTATGCGACGCGGTAGCCGACACCGGGCAGCGTGACGATCGCGGCCGGCTCGCCAAGCTTGCGGCGCAGACGCCCGACAGTAACGGTGACCGTATTGGTGAACGGGTCGGCGTTCTCATCCCAAACCTGCTCCAATAGCGCTTCAGCACTCAGATAGCCGGGCGCCGCCCGCATGAGCGCCTCAAGCAGCCCAAATTCCTTGACGGACAGATTCAGCCGTACGCCGGCCCGAGCGGCCGTCCGCCGTATCGGATCAAGCTCGAGGTCCCCGACAGCGAGCCGACGGGGATGGGCCGCCGGCCGCCGTCGCCCCAGCGACTGCACCCGCAGCACCAACTCGGGAAAGTGAAACGGCTTGGCCAGATAGTCGTCGGCCCCGAGCGTCAGCCCCCGCACCCGGTCATCGGCCGACCCGGCCGCGGTCAGCATGAGCACCATGGCCCGCCCCTCCCGCCCCGTGATCATCTCGCACAGGGTGTCCCCACCGAGCCCCGGCAGATCCCGGTCAAGAACCACAACGTCATACGACGCGAGATCCAGCTTCGCCGCCGCCGCCAGCCCATCGAGCGCCACATCCACGGCCATCCCTTGATCACGCAGCCCTTCGGCCACCACTTCGGCCAGCGTGACCGCGTCCTCCACAACGAGAACCCTCACCGCGCCCCCTCCTCACAAGAAGGAAGCCGAATCTCCACCCGAAGCCCACCCTGCGGCCGAGCCCGAGCCACGAGCGCCCCACCATGAGCCGAGGCCACCGCCGAAGCGATAGCCAGGCCAAGCCCGGTGCCCAACCACGTGCCCGCTCGCTCGCCCACCCCCGCGCCCGGCCGCTCGCCCGGCCCCGTGTTCGCGGCCGCTCGCTCGCCCAGCCCCGTGGTCGCGGCCGCCCGTTCGTCTGTTCCCGTGTCCGCGCCCGCTCGCTCGCCCGTTCCCGCAATGGCGCTCGCCCACTCGGCCGGGCCTGTGTGCGCGGCTGCGGCGATGCGGGCGGTGCCCAGGCGGCGGAACGGGCGGCCCAGCGTTTCTACCTCCGCGGGGTCGAGCACAGGGCCGTCGTTCTCGACGACCAGCGTGCCGGGGGACAGGGTCACCTGCCACCAGCCACCCGGCTCGCCGTGCCGGACAGCGTTGCCGACCACGTTGGACACCATCCGGGCGAGCAGCACGGGGTTGCCGACGGTCACGAAGTCGTCCCCGGCCACCGGCGTCCCGGCCGGGATCAGCGACCGCACCGACAGCGTCATGCGCCCGTCGAGCGCCCCGTGCTGCGCCCGCGCCAGCACGAGCAAGCCCTCCAACAGCCGTTCGAGCTGATCGAGCTCGGCCCGGACCCGCCCCGCCAGCCGGCCCACCTCGGACGGCGCGGACGGCTTGGCCTCGGCCACGTCGACCGCGGCCCGCATCGTGGCCAGTGGCGTGCGCAGCTCGTGCGACGCGTCGGCCACGAAACGGCGCTGCGCCGCGAACGACTCCTCCAGCCGCTCCAGGAGATCGTCGATGGTGTCGGCCAGCGCCTTGACCTCGTCCGCCGGCCCTTTCGCGGCGAGCCGCCGGTGCAGGCTGTCGGCGCTGATCCGGCGGGTGGCCGCGGTGATGGTCCGCAGCGGCCGCAGCACAGTGCCCGCCGCGGCCCGGCCCATCAAGAGAGCCACCAGCACCATGACGACCATCGCCACCAGCGCGCCGAACACCAAGCGGCGGTCCTGCGCCTGATATTCGATCTCGAGCTGGTCGGCTACGACCGGGCTCAGCTGAGTATTTATGAAGTCGCCGGCCGGCCGGCTCACCCGTAGGCTGAGCGCGGCCATGATCGCGATCAGGCCGGTGCCGGAGATCGCGAAAAGCATTCCGTACAACAGGGTGTAGCGCAGCCGTACGCTCATCCGCACAGCATGCCCGCCCGGACCTAACAGCGGAATGACAGCGTTCGTCGCGCTGAGGTTAGGCCCGGATCCGTAGAAATTCGGGCATGGCAACCATCGAAGTGAACGGACTGCAGAAGCGGTTCGGCGCGTCGACCGCCCTGGACGGGATGACCTTCGTCGTGCGGCCCGGGTGGGTGACCGGTTTCGTCGGCCCGAACGGCGCCGGCAAGTCGACCACTCTGCGCACGATCGCCGGCCTGGACCGGCCCGACGCCGGCACGGCGACCATCGGCGGCCGAAGATACGCCGACCTTACTTATCCGATGCGGCACTGCGGTGCCCTGCTCGACCCGCACGCCCTCCATCCGGCTCGCTCCGGCCGCAACCATCTGCGCTGGCTGGCCGCCTCGCAAGACCTGCCGTCCCGGCGGGCCGACGAGGTGCTGGAGCTGACTGGCCTGACCGCAGCCGGCCGCCGCGCGGCCGGCGGCTATTCGCTCGGCATGCGCCAGCGGCTGGGCGTGGCCGTGGCCCTGCTCGGTGACCCACCGGTGCTCCTGCTCGACGAGCCGTTCAACGGCCTCGACCCGGCCGGCATCGTCTGGATGCGCTGCCTGCTGCGCGACCTGGCTGCCGAGGGCCGTTCGGTGCTGGTCTCCAGCCACTTGATGAGCGAGTTGCAGGACATGGCCGGTCACGTGGTGGTGGCCGGGCACGGCCGGGTGATCGCCGACGCTGCGGTGGATGACCTGATCGGGAAGTATTCGTCCCTGGAAGCCGCCTATCTGGAGCTGACCGCGAGCGTGGGAGGCATCCGATGATCCTCCGTGCCGAGTGGCTGAAGTTCCGCACTGTCAGGAGCTGGGCCGCCGGTCTCGCGGCAGCTGCGCTGATCATGGTGGCGCTCGGTGTCCTGTTCGCCTCCGGAGCGAGCATGTCCTGCATGGACGGCACGCGTGAGGTCGACTGCCCGGCCCCGCCGACCGACTCGGCGGGCCGCTCGGTGCAGGACAAGTTCACGTTCGTCAATCGCCCACTCGACGGCGACGGCTCGATCACCGCGAAGGTGGGCGGCCTCGACGGCACCATCACCTATCCACCGCCGAACCACGACGAGATCGTGCGCGGCGTGGTCCCGTGGGCCAAGGCGGGCCTGATGATCAAGGACGGTACGAGACCCGGCGCCGACTACGCGGCGGTGATGCTCACCGGCGACCATGGCGTGCGCATGCAGTCTGCCTTCACTCGCGACACGGCCGGCCCGCCGCTCAAGGAGGCCTGGCTGCGCCTCACCCGGGACGGCGACGAGATCACCGGCTACGTCTCGGACAACGGCAACACCTGGCAAAAGCTTGATTCAGTACGCCTGGACGGCCTGCCCGCCACGGCCCGCATCGGCCTGTTCGTCACCTCACCGAGCGGCTACACGGTCGAGGAACGCGCCCAGGGCGGTCACGCGGTCGCGGCTCGATGGACCCAGGCGACCGCCGAGTTCAGCCAGATCAGCTCGGGCGGTGCCTGGTCCGACTCGCTGGTCGGCTACACCGATTACCGCACCACGTGGGAGCAGACCCACCCGCCCGGCCACACCGAGTCCGGCGGCGTCATCACCGTGGCCGGCGCCGGTGAGATCGGCCCCGACAGTGAGAACGGCCTGGCGATCGAGCGGACCCTGACCGGCGTTTTCGCGGCGCTCCTGCCGCTGATCGTGGTGGGCGCCCTGTGCGGCACGGCCGAGTTCCGGCACGGCATGATCCGCACGACGCTGGCCGCGATGCCCCACCCGCTCCACGTGTCGGCCGCGAAGGCCGTGGTCGTCGGCGCGGCTGCCCTGGCGGCCGGCTTGGTAGCGGTGAGCGTGACCCTGCCGGTGACATTGCGGATGTTGCACGCCCACGCCGTGGTCATCCTCGCCGTCCCGTGGCCGACCGTCCTGCGCGTGGCGATCGGCACGGCCCTGCTGCTGTCGTTGGCGGCGCTTCTGGCGTACGGCCTCGGATCGCTCCTGCGCAGAGCCGTGCCCGCCGTCCTAGCCGCGGCCACCCTCCTGCTCGCGCCCCCGATCCTGGCCCTGACATCGGTCCTGCCGCCCGACGTCGGCGTCTGGCTCCTGCGGCTGACGCCGGGCGCCGCGTTCGCGATCCAGCAGAGCATTCCGGCCTACCCACAGGCCTCGCGTCCTCAGACGGTCCTCGACGGCTACTACCCCCTGCCACCCTGGGCGGGTTTGGCGGTCCTGGCGCTCTACGCCGTGGTCGCTGTCGCCGCCGCGGCGTGGCGCCTCTACCGGGAACACGCCGCTCCGCCTGCACGCGACCACCGCTCGGAGCCGCAGTCGCTCGTCCGGGACGCGGCGTGATGCCGGAGGCGCGGCGTGGCGCCGCGCGTCGCGAGCCGGATCCGCCGGGACCGGGACCGTGGCAGGGGTCGGGGCAGGCATCAGGACCGGGGCACGGGCCAGGACTCGGGGCGGAGTCGAAGCCGTGGCCGGGATCGGGCATGAGGGGTGCGCTGGCGGCGGAGATCGGCAAGCTGAGGAGCGGTGGCTTCGGGTTGGTCGTGCCGCTGGTCCTTGCGGTATTGCTGACCGCCGGTGGGGTGGTGCTCGGGGAGCAGGCGGTCGATCCGGTCCAGCTGCGGTTGCTGGGTGTCCGTCTGGGACAGGCGGCCATGGCGGCGGTCGGTGTGCAGATGCTTGCTGGTGAGTACGGCAATGGGCTGATTCGTGCCACGCTGCTGGCCGTTCCGCGCCGTCGGCACGTGCTCAGTGCCAAGGCCGTCCTGCTCATCGTGGGGGTTACACCGGCCGCCGTGCTGGGCGTGGGCGTCGCGGTGATTGGGCTACCGACCGGCGGGGGCATGCTGCGGGCCGCTGGCGAGTCCGTTCTGCACCTGATCCTCGTCGCGCTGCTCGGCCTCGGAGTGGCCGCCGCCGTGCGTAGCTCCGCCGCTGCGATAGGGGTCGTGCTGGCGCTGCTCTACCTGGCGCCGATGCTGCTGTGGATGCTGCCCGACCCGGACTGGGGGCGTTTCCTCTATCGCCTGACCCCGGCTACGGCTGTGCAGGCGCTGACCACGACGGTCGACAACGGCGCGCTGCCGCTGGGACCGTGGGCCGCTCTCGGCGTCGTCGCGGCCTGGGCGATGGGTGCGCTCGCCGTCGGCGCGTTCCTCTTCCAACGCCGAAACGCGTAGATAGATCGGAGTTTGCCGATGTCCGTTTGGCGGATGGGTCATGCACGGTGGCGGCCTAGCGTGACGAAATGGCCCGCAAATTCGCGATCGTCACCGCCACAGTGCTCGCTTTGCTCACCTACGGCACGCCCGCAAGCGCGGACGCGAAGTTCCGGCCCGGGGCTCCGGGTATCGGCGATCCGTATTTCCCGCTCTCGGGGAACAGCGGGTACGACGTCAAGCACTATGGCCTCGACCTGCGCTACACGCCGGGCGACGATCGTCTGGCGGGTACCGCTGTGATCACTGCTCGGGCCACGCAGAACCTGTCGCGGTTCAATCTCGACTTTCACGGGCTTTCCGTACGGTCGGTGACCGTCGACGGCCGTGCGGCGCGATGGAGCCGCGGCGGTGACGAACTCACCGTCACCCCGGGGCGGGGTCTGCGCGACGGGCACGCGTTCACTGTCGTCGTGCGCTATGACGGTGTGCCCGGTCTCATCACCAACGAGAGCCTCGGGGACGGCGGTGTCTTCCACACCGACGACGGCATGGTCATCGTGGGGCAGCCGTTCGTCGCGTCGACGTGGTTCCCGGTCAACGACCATCCGCGCGACAAGGCCTCCTACACCGTGCGGATGACGGTTCCCAAGGGGCTGGAAGCCGTCTCCAACGGCAAGCTGATCAGTCACACCACCAAAGGACCCTGGACCACGTGGCTGTGGGACGAGCGTTCGCCCATGGCGTCCTACCTGGCCACGGCCACTGTCGGCGAGTTCCGCACCAGCTCGTACGTCAGGAATGGCATCAAGTTCTTCGACGCCATTGATCCGGATCTGTTCGTCCGGCCGCCCGCCCGCACCGGCACTCACCTGGCCATCGGCGGGGTGGGCGAACCGGCGTACAAACGGCTCACCCGCACTGTCGATGTTCCCGCGAGCGGCGGGCGGATGACGTTCTGGGTCTCCCGCGAGACCGAGTCCGACTGGGACTACTTCTTCGTCGAGGCCCGCACCGCCGGCGGTGACGACTGGACCACCCTGCCCGACGCCAACGGCCACACCAGTCATGACACCGGGAACCTCTGCGACTACGCGGGCGACGTGCACCCGTTCCTCGTGCGCTATCTCGACTGCTCGGGCACCAGTGACTCCTGGAACGGCGCCACCGGTGTCAGCGACGGGTACGAGCAGTGGTCCATTGACCTTTCCGCCTATGCCGGCCGGAGTGTCGAGCTTTCCTTGACGTACGAGAACGATCCTTCGTACTCCCCGCCCGGGGTCTTCGTCGACGACATCGTCGTGTCGAACGGGCCGGGCACCACCTCCTTCGAGCCCGACGGCAACCAGCTCGACGGCTGGACGCCCACCGGGCCACCGCCCGGCAGCGAACCCAACCCCAGCCAGTGGACGGTCGGCACCGTGGCCGACGAGCCCACCACCACCGGTGAGCTGGCCGCTCGCTCTTTGGCCCGTGGACCCGAGATCATTCGATTCGAGTCGGCGCTCTTCGGGCCGTACCCGTTCGCATCCGCCGGAGGCATCGTCGACGACGTGGCCGGTCTGGGCTTCGCCCTCGAGAACCAGACCCGGCCCATCTACGCCCGTGAGTTCTTCACCGATGCCGAGAGCGGCGACAGCGTCGTCGTCCACGAGCTGGCCCATCAGTGGTACGGCGACAGCCTGGCCCTGACCAACTGGCGTGACATCTGGCTGAACGAGGGCTTTGCCACGTACGCCGAGTGGCTGTGGAGCGAGCACGAAGGCCGCGACACCGTCCAGCAGATCTTCGACGGCACCTACAGCGGCATCCCGGCCGACGACCCGTTCTGGACGCTGCGCATCGGCGACCCCGGCCCGGACAACCTTTTCGACGGGGCCGTCTACAGCCGGGGCGCCATGACCCTGCACGCCTTGCGCCAGCGCATCGGCGATTCCACTTTCTTCCGTCTGCTGAAACAGTGGGCCACCATTCACGCCGGCGGCAACGTGACGACGCCGCAGTTCGTCGCCCTGGCCGAGCGCCTGTCCGGCCAACAGCTGGACGACCTGTTCACTGCCTGGCTCTACACGCCGTCCAAGCCCGCCGCAGCCGTGGCCGTGACTGCGGGCAGCGCCGGCGCCGCCATCGTCCGGCGGCCTTAGAAAGGGGGGTCGGGCGCGGTCGGTTGGGCTGGCGAGGTGGGTCGGGCGCGGTCGGTTGGGCCGGCGGGTGGTTCAGCCGCGGCTGGTTGGGCCGGCGAGGTGGGGCGGATGCGGTCGGTCGGTTGGGCTGGCGCGGTGGGTCAGCTGCGGTCGGTCAGGCCGGCTAGGCGCAGGGCCAGGTTCGCTCGGAAAGACGGTACGCGGGACAGGGCCGACAGGGCGGCGTTGCGTACCGGGCGGGCTGCGGCCGGGACTGTGGCCAGGCGGGTCAGGCGGGAAGCGAAGCGGACCACCTCCTCGGCGGCTGGGTGGCGGTCGGCGGCGTAACGGGTGAGGGCCGCCTCCGAACCGTCGGTCAGTGCTTCGGCCAAGGCCAGAGCGTCGCGCAAGCCCAAGTTCATGCCCTGGCCGCCGGCGGGGCTGTGCACGTGGCCCGCGTCGCCCGCCAGCAGGACCGGGCCGGCTCGGAACGTGTCGGCGACGCGGTGGTGGACCCGGAAGCGGGAACCCCACACGACCTCGGTGACCCGTGCCGGTTCGCGGGCGGGGCCCCTCGTGGAGAGGAGGGCCTGAACATACGCGGCGTCCGGCTTCTCCGGAGCGTCGCCGACCGCCGCCACGATGCGGACCGTGCCGTCGGGCAGCGGCGCCCAGACCAGCATGCCGGAACGGGAGAAATAGAGGACTACCTCGTCGCGCGGTGGGCCGCCGTCGACCCTGACGTCGGCCAAGGTGAAGGACTCGCCCTCGGCGGCGGCGTTGCCGAAGCCGATGCCGGCCAAGCGGCGGACGGTGCTGTTCATGCCGTCGGCGGCCACCACCCACCGGGCCGTCACCTGCTCGCCGGAGGCGAAAGTGGCAGTCGAGCCCTCGAGACCGACCATCTCCTGGTCGCGCCGGACAGTGCCGCCGGCGGCGGTCAGGCGGTCGTTCAGCACGGCCTCGGTGGTCGACTGCGGCACCATCAGGGCGTACGGATAGGGCGTCGGCAGACCGTCGAAGGACACCGGCACGAGCACCCGGTCGCGGTCGCGGATGGTGAACCGCGGCGCCCGGATGCCCGCCGCGACCAGCGGGGCCGCCGCGCCGATGCGGTCGAGGGCCTCTAGCGTGCGGGCGTGCACGACCGCCGCCCGGCTGGTGTGGGCGGCCGTGGCCGCGCGGTCGACGACGGTGACGCCGACCCCGTTCTGCGCGAGGGCGGTCGCGGTGGCCAGCCCGACGGGCCCGGCGCCGACGATCAGGACGTCAGTGGTCGTGGGAAGCATCGATCTCACCTGCCAACATCTGTTTGCCAACGTGTGTTGGCAAAACCGTAGCGCCGGGAAACTGGCGCGTCAACAGGTGTTGGCCTACGGTTGTTGGCATGAGTGAGGACCGACCACGCCGCTCCGACGGGACCCGGGCGGCGATCCTGCGCGCGGCCCGGGAGCGGTTCGCCGCCGACGGCTACGAGCGGGCCACCATCCGCGCCATCGCGGCCGACGCGAACATCGACCCGTCGATGGTCATGCGCTACTACGGCAACAAGGAGCGCCTCTTCGCGGCCGCGGCCGAGTTCGATCTGCGTCTGCCCGCGCTCACCGGCGTACATCCGGACCAGGTCCCGGCCCTGCTCGTCGGGCACTTCCTCGAGCGCTGGGAGGGCGACGAGACGCTGATGGCCCTGCTGCGGGCCGGTGTGACCAACCCGGCCGCCGCCGAGCGCATGCGGGAGATCTTCGCGGCTCAGCTCGTGCCCGTGGTCGAGCGGCTCGCACCCGACCGTCCGCACGTCCGCGCCGGCCTCGTCGCCTCGCAGATCCTCGGTCTCGCCCTGTGCCGCTACGTGCTGCGGCTCCCGCCGATCGTCGCCATGGAACGGGCCGACGTCGTCGCCTGGAGCGCCGCGGCCGTGCGGCACTACCTGATGGGGTCAGAAACGGAAACGGCTGAGGTTGGTCTGGAGGTCGCCCGCCACGCGGGCCAGGTCGACTGAGGTCTGCTCGGCGTTGGCAGCGGCGCTCGTGGTCTCGGACGCCGCCTGGGCCACGCCGCTCACGTTCGCGCTGATCTCGGCCGAGCCCGCCGCCACCTCGGCCACGTTGCGGCTCATCTCGGCCGTCGTCGCGGTCTGCTCCTCGACCGCGGCCGCGATCGCGGTCTGCGTGTCGTTGATCTGCTGGATGACCTCGCTGATCGCGTTGATCGCGACGACCGCCGACTGCGAATCGGCCTGGATGGCCGAGACCCTGGTCGAGATGTCCTCGGTGGCCCTCGCCGTCTCCTGAGCCAGGTCCTTCACCTCCGACGCAACCACCGCGAAACCCTTGCCCATCTCGCCCGCCCGGGCCGCCTCGATCGTGGCGTTCAGGGCCAGCAGGTTCGTCTGCTCGGCGATGCTCGTGATCAGCTTGACCACGTCGTCGATCTCGGCCGATGACGCGCCCAGCTTGTCGAGGATGCCGCGGGCGTCGGCCGTCGTGGTGACCGCGCCCGCCGCCACCGCCGCCGCGCTCGACGTCGAGCGGGCGATCTCGGCGATCGAGGCGCCGATCTCCTCCGAGCCGGCCGCGATGGTCGAGATGTTCACGCTGATCTGCTCCGACGCCGACGACGCGCCCTGCGCCTGCGCCGCCGACAACCGGGCCGAGTCGTTCACCGACGTGGCCACCGCCGACAGCTCCTCCGACGACGAGGCCAGCGTCTCCACGTTGACGCCGATCTCCCGCATCGAGGTCGACAGCCGTTCCAGGGCGGTGTTCAGCGACACGCCCATCTGGCCCATCTCGTCGCGACCGCGCACCTCGATCCGCTGATCGAGGACGCCCTTCGCGAGTTCGGACAGCACGGCCACCGTACGGCCGGCCGGTCCGGCGATGGCCCTGCTCACCACGAACACGATCAGGCCGGAGAGCAGCACGGCGGCGACGATCAGACCGATCATCAGCATCTCGGCCCGGTCGCTGGACTTCTGCGACGCGGCCATGGACGCGGCGGCCGAGGCCGACTCGATGTCGCCGATCTCGTCGAGCGCGTCCATCATCGTGGAGATCGCGGCGTCGGCGCTGGCCGCCCGCACCTTCACGAACTGGGCGGTGTCACCGGCCAGGGCCAGCGGCAGCAGTTGATCGTCGCGGACGTCACGATAGGTCGCCAGGCTGTCGGTGAAAGCTTTGACCTGCGACTCGCGGCCGGCGATGCCGGTGCCCTGATATGCAGCCCACTCCTGGTCCAGGGCTTTGTCGTATTCCGCCATCTGCGCCTGCACCTTCGCCTTGGCCGCGGCGGTGGCGGAGATCAGCAGATTGGTCAGACTGAAGCGGATCAGCACCAGATCGGCCTTGGTCTCGCCCGAATACCCGATGGCCAGAAGATTGTTCTGGTACATGGCCTCGGTGTGGTGGTTCGTGTCGCGCAGCCGCAGGACGCCCACGACTCCCACCACGACGGTCAGGGCGCACACGACGCCGAACGCGACGATCAGCTTCTGGGCCACCCGCAGGTTCTGAAACACACCCTTCCGGTCGGCTCCCGGCACGACGGGCTGAGAAGAACACAAATGATCAGACATGGTGTACGGCTTTCGATCGTGCCACTTTGCCGACAGAACCCATCCGGCGGCCGGGGCGCGCCGAACCTCTCCTGACACTGGAGGGGGAACAATGATCAAACGATCTCTGGCGGCGACCGGCGCTGCCGTACTCGTTGTGTCGCTCACGGCCCTCGGGCCGGGAGCCTCCACGGCGTCCAGCCACCGGGAGGCGCCGCTGATCGCCAGCGACCCGGCGGCGGACAACACCGACCTGTACGCCTTCGTCAGCCCGGACCGCCCGGGATACGTGACGATGATCGCCAACTGGATCCCGTTCGAGGAGCCCGACGGCGGGCCCAACTTCTACCCGTTCGCCACCGACGCCGCCTATCGGATCAACGTCGACAGTGACGGCGACGCCAAACCGGACGCGATCTTCCGCTGGACCTTCAAGAACGTCGACAAGCGCGGCAACAACACGTTCCTCTACAACAACGGGCCGGTCACGTCGCTCGACGACAAGAACCTGCTCTTCAAGCAGACGTACACCCTCGAGTCGTCCTTCAACGGCGAGCCGTTCAAGACGCGGATCACCGATGCCCCGGTCGCGCCCTCCCGGATCGGCGCGGCCTCGATGCCGGATTACCAGAAGCTGCGCGACCAGTCGACCGTACAGCTGAAAGGGGGTTGGAAGTTGTTCGCCGGCCAGGCGGACGATCCGTTCTTCCTCGACCTCGAGGTCTTCGACCTGCTGTACGGGGGTGACCTCAGCGAGCGTGGCAACGACACGCTGGCCGGATACAACGTGAACAGCCTGGCCATCCAGGTGCCGTTCAAGGACGTGGCCCTCAAGGGCGACGCCAAGCGCAACCCGGTGATCGGCGTCTGGACGACCACCGAGCGCAACCGCTACCGCATGGCGTCGGGTGACACCTCCGTCGGCAGCGACCGGGTGCAGGTGTCCCGGCTCGGCAACCCGCTGGTCAACGAGGTCGTGGTGCCGGCCGGCCTCAAGGACGCCTTCAACTCGATCTCGCCGGACAAGGACGCCGGCATCCCGCAGGTGGTCAAGCGGGTCACCGATCCCGAGCTGCCGAAGCTCATCGAGGGCATCTACAAGGTGAAGGCGCCGCCGACGCCGCGCAACGACCTCGTCGAGATCTATCTGACCGGCATCACCACCAAGGCCGGCGGCCCGATCAAGGCCGACCTGAACTCGCAGCTCAACAACATGGACGTCAACGCCAAGAAGTTCCGCCCGTCCGAGATGCTGCGGCTCAACCTGGGTGTGCCGGTCAGCACACAACCGGAGCGGCTCGGGGTGCTGGCCAAGGACCTCCAGGGCTTCCCGAACGGCCGCCGGCTGACCGACGACGTCCTGGACATCTCGTTGCAGGCGGTCGAGGGCGCGGCCCAGAGCGGCAAGCTGGTCGACGCGCTCGCCGACGGCGACAAGGTGGACGCGAACGACAACGCCTTCGGCACCACGTTCCCCTATCTGGCGCTGCCGAACCAGGGCGCGGTCAACGCGGACCGCAAATCGGCGCCGGCCGCGGCACCTTCGGCAAATGAAACCGAAGAGCCGGCGGCAAATGAAACTGAAGAGCCGGCGCCGGACATCACGCCGGCGGCCGCTTCCTCCGGGCTGAGCAACTCGTCCGCCGTGCTGGGTGGTGTCCTGGGCGCGATCGCCCTGGTCACGATGCTGACGGTGTGGTGGCTGATGCGGCGGAGGCGGCTGGCCCGGCCGTCGTCCAACGACGACACCGTGATGTTCTGAGGGCGCGGGTGTTCCCCATGAGAAGAGCCGTCACCATCGCTCTGGCCGCGATCGTCCTGCTCGCCGTGGGCGCGATCTTCGGACTGCGGGGGACACCCGCACCTCCCGCGCCGGCCGCGCTTGTTCCCGTCGACCGGCTGGCGCAGACCGTCACCCAGGCCCAGCAGAAACTCCGCACGCTCCCGCGTGACTACCGCACGTGGGCGGAGCTGGGCCTGGCGTACGTCGAACAGGCCCGGGTCAGCGCCGACCCGAGCCGCTATCCGATGGCCGAGGCCGCGTTGCGCCGTTCTCTTTCGGTACGCCCGAAGGAGAACCCGCAGGCGCTGATCGGCCTCGGCGCCCTCGCCAACGCCCGCCACGACTTCACCGCCGCCCGCTCCTTCGCCCGGGACGCCCTGAAGATCAACACCTTTTCGGCCGAGGCGTACGGGGTTCTGGCCGACGCCGAGACGCAGTTGGGCCGCCCCGCCGAGGCCACCGCGGCGATCCAGCACATGCTGGACCTGCGCCCCGGCCTGGCCGCGTACGCCCGGGCCTCGTACGACCTGGAGCAGCGAGGCCGCCTGACCGAGGCCACCGACCTGATGCGCCGGGCCCTGGACGCCGCCGTCGACCCGGCCGACATCGCGTTCTGCCGCACCCACCTCGGCGACCTGGCCTGGTCACAGGGCGACCTGCACTCCGCGGGGCTGGAATATGCGGCTGGTCTGGCCGCGGCGCCCGGCTATCAGCCGCTGCTGCGCGGCCGGGCCCGGGTCGCCGCCTTCACCGGCCACCTGGACGCCGCCGCGAACGACCTCCGCACGATCGCCACCCGAACCCCCACCCCGGACACCCTCATGGAGTACGCCTCGGTGCTCCGCCTGAGCGGCCGCGACGAGGAGGCCACCCGTCAACTGACCCTGGCCCAGGCCGCCCACCGCATCTTCGTGGCCAACGGCGGCCGCGACGACCTGACCGCCGCCCAGCTGGCCCTGGCCACCGGCGACACCCGCGCGGCCGTGACCGCGGCCCAGTCCGAGTGGCGCCGCCGCCCGTTCGCCGAGGTGGCCGACGTGCTGGCCCAGTCCTTGCACGCGGCGGGCCGCGACAAGGAGGCCCTTCCCTACGCCACGAAGGCCACCATCGCGAGCCCGCACAACGCCGCGTATGCGTACCACAAAGCCCTTGTCTCTTTGGCTTTGGGCGACCGAGCCACCGCGCTGGCCGAACTGCGCCGCACCCGTGCCCTCAACCCGTACTTCTCGCCCGTGGAAGCCCCGAACGCCACCCGCGCCCTGTCCGCTCTGGAGGCCCAGCGGTGAAACGTACGCTCCTGATCGCGGCCCTGTGCGCGGTGGCCTTCGTGGCCCTCCCGTCGGCCCCCGCCGCCGCCCACCCGTTGGGCAACTTCTCGGTGAACCGCTACGCCGGCTTGACCTTGCACCCCGACCGCGTCGACGCCGTGGCGGTGGCCGACCTGGCCGAGCTGCCCACCCTCCAGGACCCGCCGGCCACCTGCGACGAGGCGGCCCAGGCGCTGACCGTGACGGTGGCCGGCGCGCCGGTCCGCTGGTCGGCGACCGAGTCTTCCCTGACGTACGCCAAGGGCGCCGGCGGTCTGCTGACAAGCCGCCTGACCTGCCGCCTGACCGCGAAGGCCAGCCTCGGCGGAGCCACCCGCGTCGAGGTGGCGAACCGCTTCCGGGACGACCGGATCGGCTGGCGCGAGCTGTCGGCGGCCGGCGTGGGCGTCCAGCTGACGGGTTCCTCGCTGCCCACGACAAGCCCCAGCAACGAGCTCCGCGACTATCCGAGCGACCTGTTGTCGTCCCCGTCGGACGTACGGACCGCCTCCTTCACGGCCGAGCCCGGGGCCTCCTCGGCGACGAACTCCACGACACCGTCGGCGACCAGCGGTGCCCCGTCGTTCCTGACCGCCGCGGAACGCCGTCTGGAGTCGTTGATCGGCAATCGCATAACCCCGTTGGTGGGCTTCCTGGCCGTACTGCTGTCGCTGGTGCTGGGCGCCGCCCACGCGGCCCTGCCCGGCCACGGAAAGACCGTGATGGCCGCCTACTTGGCGGGAAGCAGGGGCCGTCCCCGAGACGCCGTCCTGGTGGGAGCGACAGTGACTTTCACCCACACGGCCGGCGTGCTGGCTTTGGGCCTGCTCTTGACCACCGCCTCCGGCATAGCCGGCGAAACGGTCCTGTCATGGCTGGGCCTGACAAGCGGCATCCTGGTCATGGCGGTGGGCCTGGCGACGTTGATCCCGGCCATACACCGCCGCACAGCACACCACCATCACCACTCGCATTCCCACGGCGCCGCCCATGGCCACTCCCATTCCCATGGCCACGACGCCGAGCCCGCGGAAGGCCACCGCAATCATGGCCTGGCGCTCGCCGACCGCCCCGACCACGAGCACAGCCACAGTCATGACCTCGCCCCCGGTCACCGCCCCGGAAGGTGGAGCATCGCCGGTCTGGGCGTCGCCGGCGGCCTCGTCCCCAGCCCGTCCGCGCTGATCGTCCTGCTGGGCGCGGCCGCCCTGGGCCGAACGGTCTTCGGCGTCCTCCTGGTCATCGCCTACGGCCTGGGCATGGCCGCCACCCTGACCGCCGCCGGCCTCCTGCTGCTGCGCCTGCGCGACCGCCTGGAACGCCACTCGCCCCTGTTCAACCGCTGGCGCTCGGTAGCACAGCCCTTGACCGCAACCCTGATCGTCCTGGTCGGCCTCGGCTTGGCCGGACGAGCCCTGTTCAGCCTTGCTTGACCCGCCGCCTCCGCCGCAGCCGGAACCGCTCGACCGACCCGCCCTGAGCCCTCCACGAGTGCGTGCCTCGATAGCGTGTCCGGATGACCTTGGTCCGCAGAGCCGCGCTTGTCACGGTGCTTGTCGTTCTGGCCGCGGTTCTTGTCGCGGACGTTCCCCGTGGCGTCACGCTGAAGCACACGGTGACGTACGACAAGTACTCGCTGATGCTGGACGGCAAGCGGACGTACATCTGGTCGGGGGAATTCGCCTACTGGCGGCTTCCCAGCCCTGGGCTCTGGCGCGACGTGCTCCAGAAGATGAAAGCCAACGGCTACAACGCGGTCTCCCTCTACTTCAACTGGGCCTATCACTCGCCCAAGAAGGGTGTGTACGACTTCAGCGGCATCCGCGACGTCGACAAGCTGCTCGACATGGCCGAGGAAGTGGGTTTGTACGTCATCGCGCGCCCCGGGCCGTACATCAACGCCGAGACCAGCAGCGGGGGCTTTCCGGGCTGGCTCAACAACGATCCGGGCAAGGCCCGCAGTGATGCGCCCAGCTATCTCGCGGCGGCCGACGAATGGATGACGCGGATCGACGCGATCATCCGGCGGCATCAATATACGAACGGCACCGGCACTGTCATCCTCCAGCAGATCGAGAACGAGCTGTTCGCGATCGGGCCCTCGCAGCAGCGGTACATGGAGCATCTTGCCTCGCGGGTGCGGGCCGACGGCATCACGGTGCCGATCTTCCACAATGACGTGGCCCGCAACGGCTATTGGGTGCCGCCGGGTGGGGCCGGGCCGTTGAAAGGGCCGGTCGATCTGTACGCCTTCGACGCCTACGTGGGGCCGCAACGCTGCGGTGACGCGGCCAAGGACGCGCCCGACTTCGGGATCTGGGGTGACGTGGGGGCGGCGGCGTCGCCCAACACGCCCGGATTCACGGCCGAGTTCGGCGGCGGATGGTTCGACTACTGGGGCGGGCCTGATGCGTACGAATGCCTTGCCGCCGAAGGCGCGGGACCCGGATACGAGCGGGTCTTCTACGGCACGAACATCGCCAACGGGCTCAGCATCCAGAACTTCTACATGACGTTCGGGGGCACGTCGTGGGGCTGGCTGCCCTCGCCGATCGTCTACACCTCGTACGATTACGGGGCGGCCATCAGCGAGGCCCGCCAGCTGCGGCCGAAAACGACGGTGATGAAGCAGCTCGGCCTTTTCGTGCAGAGTTTCACGCCGATCACCAAGCTGGTTCGCGGCCCCGCGGTCACGCCCTCCTCGCCGAACGTCAAGGTCTATCACGACGTCAACCCCGACTCCGGCGCCCACCTTTTCGTGGCCATGCACAACCCGTCACGCGCGACGACCGACGACTCGTTCACCTTCCCCTTCGGCGACTACCAGCTTGCCGTACGCCTGAACGGGCAGGACGCGAAATTCATCGTCGCCGACTACGACATGGACGGGCAGCACCTCGTCTACTCGACGTCCGAGATGGTGACCCATTTCGAAGGGACCGCCCTGTTCACCGGGCGCAAAGGCGAAAGCGGAGAAACGGTTCTGCGGTACGCCTCCGAGCCCACCGTTGCGGGGGAGGTGCAGAGCTCGTACGACGCCGCCACGGGTGACCTCCGGCTCCGCTATGTCCACGGCGGTCTCCGCGAGGTGAAGATCAGCGGGGGCGGCCGGCCACCACTGACATTGGTGCTGACCGACGACATCAGTTCCCTGTGGCGGTACGACACGACTGCGGGCCCTGTCCTGGTGGGCGGGCCGGCGCTCGTGCGTACAGCCGCAATTGACGGGTCCTTGTTGACCTTGACCGGTGACACGGACGCGCCGACGTCGTTGCGGATCTGGGGGCCCGCGCAGGTCTCGCAGGTGCTGTGGAACGGGCAGCCGTACGCCGGACGGATCGCCGGGCCGTCAAAGGTGACATTGCCCGAGCTGGCCTGGCGTCGTTATGAACCGCCCCTTCCCGACGACACCGGATGGCAGATCGCCGACCACAAGACGACCACCGCCACCACCAAGCCGCCGGCCGGGAATCCGGTGCTCACCGCCGACGACTATGGCTTCCACCAGGGCGACATCTGGTACCGGGGCCGCTACACGGGCTCGGTGAAGTCGCTGAGCTTCCGGTACGGCGGTGGTGGCGCCGGGCTGCTGCAAGCCTGGGTGGACGGCGTCTACCTGGGACAACACGTGGTGCCGAGCGGTGTGCCGGCGCCGCAGCGGCTGGGCACGGCCACCTTCGAAGCCCCAGCCGTGGGCGGGGAACACGTCGTGACCGTCATGGTCCGCAACAACGGGCACACCCAGGACATGGCCGCCGACGAAGCGCACAAGGAGGGCCGGGGGCTGATCTCGGCCTCGCTCGGCGCCGCGGCCACCTGGAAGATCCAGGGCAACCGGGGCGGTGAGGACCTGGCCGACCCGGCGCGCGGGATCATGAACGCGGGCGAGATCGGCGGCTATCACCTGCCCGGCTATCCGGACGGCTCGTGGACGCCCGCTGCGGTGCCCGCCGCGACGGCCCGGCCCGGAACCACCTGGTACCGCACGACTTTCGCACTGTCCGTTCCCGACGGGCACGACGCCTCGCTCGGGCTGACGATCGGCGACCCGTCCACCTTGAGGTCGGCGGCGAACTACCGGGCGCTGATCTACGTGAACGGCTGGAACATGGGGCAGTACATCGCGAACGTGGGGCCCCAGAACACGTACGTCCTCCCCACCGGGATTCTGGATCCGCACGGCGTCAACACGCTGGCCATCGCGGTCACCAGCGACGGCGGCCCCGGCAACGGGCTGGAGAAGGTCAGCCTCACCGACCTGGGCACGGTACGCGGGGGCGTCGATGTCCCGACAGTGGAGGCGCCGGCCTGGAACCGGGAGAAATGGGGGTTAGAGTAGGGCCCGAGGTGGAGGTGAGCGCCTTGTTCCAGCAACGTGCCACCGATGACGCCAGCCTGCGCGACCGGCTCGTCTACGGAGACGAGACCGCCCTCATCGATCTGCACGAACGGTTCAGCTCGCTGGTCTACACGATCGCCGTCCGCGTCACCCGCGACAGCACGGCCGCGGAGGACGTCACCCAGGAGGTGTTCCTGGCCGTCTGGCAGCGCCCGCACGCCTTCGAGCCGGCCAAGGGCAGCCTGCGTGGGTGGCTGGCCATGATGGCACACCGGCGGGCCGTCGATTTCGTACGCCGGGAGGAAGCCCATCGCCGTACGTCCTTGTCGGTCCGCCTGTACGACGCCACGTTCAGCCGCGGCGACCCGGTGGGCGAGCAGGTGTCGGACGCCGACGCGGCGGCCCGCCTGACGGAGGCGCTGAAGGCCCTGCCCGAGCGATTGTGCCGGGCCATCACGCTGGCCTATCTGGAAGGCCACACGTACCGCGAGGTGGCGGTGGTCCTGGGCATCCCCGAGGGTACGGCGAAATCCCAGCTCCGCGACGGCCTGCGCCGGTTGGCGAAGGCGCTGCGCGAGACGCACACTGGCGAGGTGGAGGGAAAATGACCCACGACGCCGTCGCCGACCTCATCGGGGCCTGGGCGCTGGACGCCTGCCCACCCGACGAGACGGAGCTGGTCGAGGCCCACCTCGGCACGTGCGACACCTGCGCCGCCGAGGCCGGCGCCCTGCGTGAGGCGGCGGCCGACCTGGGCGGCGCCTACGTGCGCCCACCGGCGAGCTCCCTGTCCCGCCTGCTGGCGGCCGCCCCGGCCCGCCGGCGGCCCGCGCCGCGGGATTTCCCGTACGCGGCGCAGGTGGCGGCCCTGGACCTGACGCTGTCCGACCTGACGCCGGAGGAGTGGCGGCGCCCGGCGTTCGACGCGCTGACGGTGAAGGACGTGGTGGCCCATCTGGCGGCCACGGACAGCCTGGTCGCGGACGCCCTGGGTCTGCCGACCTCCCCGCCGATGTCGTCGCCGCTCAGCCCCGCGGCCCGTACCGAGGTGGTGCTCGGCTTCGAGAGCGGCCGGTCACCGGAGCAGACCCACGAGTCGTGGCGTTCCCAGGCCGACGCGCTGTGCCGGGCGGCCACGAGCCACCCCGCGCCCGGCACGGTGACGGTGACGTTGAGCCGCCCGTTCCCGCTGGCCGACGCGTTGACGGCCCGCGCCTACGAGACGTGGATCCACGGCGAGGACATCGCGGCCGCGACCGGGCGCCCGCCTCTGCCCCCGTTGCCCGGCCACATCCACCCGATGGCCGACCTGGCGGCCCGTCTGCTGCCACGGGTGGTGTCCCGCAAGCTGACGTCCACCGAGACCATCCACCTGCACTTGACCGGCCCCGGCGGAGGCACCTGGACGGTGCCGCTCGACCCGGCAACGGTGGCTTCGGAAGCCGTCGAGCCGGCCGCCACCGTGACCCTGGACGTGATCGAGTTCTGCCGCCTGGCCGGCGCCCGCCGCACCCCGTCCCAGCTGACCGTCACCACCGAGGGCGACGCCGCGTTGGCCAGCGCTTTCCTGGCCGCCGTGCCGTCGATGGCCCCGGTCCCCTGACCCTCCGCCCCTGATCGTCCGCGCAAAAGTCACCCGGGCGCACGAGGCCGCGGCCCGGCTGTCCAACTCGTGGATCATCATGAACCCGGGTGGGCCGCCCACGCCCGACAAGCCGGGCATCTCGGTCGTCGACTATGAGCCGGGGGACACCACCTCGATCTTCCTCAACTTGCGGGTGGCCGACATCGCCGCCTGCTACCGGGACTGGACGGCCCGGGGCGCCACCTTTCTGACGCCGCCGGTCGACCGTGGGGCCGAGCTCCGGTGCTACCTGCGTGACCCGGACGGCTACTTGATCGAGGTCGGGCAGAGCACCGGGCTGCTCCGCGGCCAGCACGCCACACCCGGCCCGGCGGTCAGCGGCTGAGCCGCTTCCCCGGCGGGCTCGGAGGCCTCTCCGTACACGACTACCGCTCGACAGCGCTTGCCGGCTTCTCGACCTGAGAGGTGTCGCCGTCGCCGGGCGGCCGTTCCACCGGGAAGAAGAAGCCTTTGACCGCGGGCGCGAGAGCTCCGACGCGGTTCATCTTCTTGGGGACCGCCCGCCCGTCGTACGGCAGAGGAACCGCGGAAAGTGGTTGATGCACCTCGACGAAGCCTCCGTCCGGGCGCCGGCGAATGATGCCGGTCTCGATGCCGTGCGCGAGCACCTCACGGTCGTGCTGCTGCAGGCCGAGGCAGATCCGTACGGTGATGAAGTAAGCGAGCGCCGGACCGAGCACCAAGGCGACGCGGCCGCCCCAGATGATCGCGTTCATGCTGATGTGGAACTTGTCCGCGATGATGTCGTTGACACCGGACCCCCCAGGCGACGAGGTAGAAGGTCAACGCCATCGCGCCCACGCCGGTGCGGTGCGGTGCGTCCCGCGGCCGCTCGAGCAGGTTGTGCCACGAGTTGTCGCGCCGCAGGCGCCGTTCGATGTACGGATACGCGGCGGTCACGGTCAGCATCCCGCCGAAGATGACCACACCCGGCCAGAACACCGGCGGGATCGAGTATCCGTCGCCGATCGGAATGGTGATCTGCCACGACGGGAAGATGCGAAGCAGTCCATCGAGGAACATCACGTACCAGTCGGGCTGGCTCGACGAGGCCGCATCGCTGCCGGACGACGGGCCGTACAACCAAACGGGGTTGATCTGCAGCAGACCCGCGATGAGGGCCACCACGCCGAACACGACGAAGAAAAGGCCGCCCCGCTTCAGCAGAGCCCGGGGAAAGAATCGCTCGCCGACGACGTTCTCCTCGGTCCGCAGAGGCCCCGGGAACTGGGCCGGCCGTTGTCTGAGGGAAAGCAGCGCGGACAGTGCGGCGACGGCCAGTACGACCGCGGGCAGCAGCAACGAGTGCAGGACGTTGAGGCGATCGATGATGACGGTGCCGGGATATTCGCCGCCGAACAGCGACGCGGAAATCCATGTGCCGACCACCGGGATCGAGAGCATGACGCCGTCCGCGATCCGCAGGCCGGTGCCGGAGAGCCCGTCATCGGGCAGACCGTAGCCGCTCCACCCCTCGAGGAACCCGAGCACGAACAGAATGACGCCGATGACCCAGTTCACTTCCCGGGGCCGGCGGAACGCTCCGGTGAAGAATTTGCGGACCATGACGAGAATCAGCGAGGCCATGAACAGCAGGGCCGCCCAGTGGTGCATCTGCCGGACGAAGAGTCCCCCACGCACTTCGAACGAAATGTCGAGGACGCTTTCGTACGCCCGCGAAACGTCAGTGCCGCGCAGTGCCGCATACGACCCGTCGTAGGTCACCTGTTGCATCGACGGTTCGAAGAAGACGGTCAGGAAGACCCCGGTGATCAAGAGTACGACGAACGAGAAGATCGCAATCTCGCCCAGCAGAAATGACCAGTGATCCGGGAACACCCTGTTCATCAGCGACCGTAGCGGGGTCGCGACCTTGTATCTCTTGTCGGCCTCGGCCGCCACCGCTGCAACCAGGGCCGGCCGGCGCTGCTCCTCTTTCATCGCCATGGCGTGATGACGTGGCGGCACACTCAGGCGTGACATCGGAATGCGTCATCGTCGGGTAAGTCACACCCCGTGTTTGCCCGCGGTCGGCGCCTCAATCTCGGCGTCAGCGCAAGCAGGCCCACGGTCAGCAGGAATTCGACGAAGAGGGCGCCGTTGACCCAGGCCACGTCGAACATGTATTGCCAGATTCCGACCGACAACTCCACGACGATCAACATCATTATTCCGATACGCAGCCATCGGCGGATGCTCATTCTGTGAAGACAGCACCGGGCCGCTCTATGTGACTAGGTGTGAGCCGCGTCGCCTTTGTTGGGCGACCGAATGACGCGTCACATTTCCGGCCGCCATCCCGTCTTCTCCATCGTGAAGCCGTCGAAGCAACCCGTTCTCATCACGAGCGCGTCCCGAAGTCAGGAAGAGCTTCTCCATGGCCGGCACAAACGCTACCTACTGATGATGAGCGTGCGCGCGGGCCTTCTCGTCGTAGGCACCGTCGTGGTCAGCGCGCACCCGCCCCTGATGTGGATCTGGCTGGTGCTGTGCGTCGCGGGCATGGTGCTTCTTCCCTGGATCGCCGTCCTCCTCGCGAATGACCGGCCGGCCCGGTCGAAAGCTGAGCGCGCCGCGGTCCCGAGCGTCACCAGGCGCCTTCATGAGATCGCACCACAGCGGCCGGTGGCGTGACCTATCGAGTGGGTGGCTGCGAATCTCGCGGATCGCCGTCGAGTTACGCCCGTGCGACGTCCTCTTCTGCCGCTGTCCGCGCGTACCGCCGCCCGTTCAGGGCGTCGCTTCTTGGTCGTCGTAGACGTCACCACCGGCGGAGATGGCGAGATCAGCGGCGCGCGTCGTTACTCTTTGCCGCGTTCTGCCAAGGTCGACGCCGGCGGTGGAGTTCGCTGCCGTGCACGTGGGTTTCGTCGGGTGGCGGTCCGCTGATCGCCGCTCCGCAGTCGGCACCGTCGCTGGGGCCGCCACGTCGACCAGCCAGTTCCCGCACGGGGCTCCGTGCTTCGGCGCGGAGGGGAAGCCATGTGATCCGACTTACGCACGATTCTCATCCCGTCCGGGTTCGACGAGGATGGCGGGGTGGAGCTGCTGGGACGGCGCCAGGAATGCGCCGCGATCGATCGGATGATCGCTGCCGTTCGCAGTGGCGAGAGCCGCGTCCTGGCCCTGCACGGCGGGGCCGGCGTCGGCAAGACCGTCCTGCTCGACTATGCCCGCCGGCGGCCGGGTGGGCTGCGGGTTCTGCGGGCGGCCGGCGTCGAGTCGGAGATGGAGCTGGCCTTCGCCGCCCTGCACCAGCTCTGCGGGCCGCTGCTCGACCTGCTGCCCCGGCTGCCCGGCGTGCAGCGCCGCGCCCTCGAGACCGTGCTCGGGCTGCGCAGTGGCAGTCCACCGGACCGGTTTCTGGTCGGCCTGGCCGTGCTCGGTCTGCTCTCCGAGGCGTCCGAGGACACGCCGCTGCTGTGTCTCGTCGACGACGCGCAATGGCTCGACCGGGCCTCGGCCCAGACGCTCAGCTTCGTCGCCCGGCGGCTGCTGGCCGAGTCGGTGGCCCTGCTTTTCGCCAGCCGTGAGCGGGAGCCGGCGCTGATCGGCCTGCCCGAGCTGGAGATCACCGGGCTGCGCGACGACGACGCCCACGCCCTGCTCAGCTCGCTGACCCATGCCGGGCTCGACCGGTCGATCCGCGACCGGATCGTGGCCGAGACCCGCGGCAACCCGCTCGCGCTGGTCGAGCTGCCGCGCGGGCTGTCGCTGACCGAGATCGCCGGCGGCCTGGGCCTGCTGCGGGCCGGCGCCTCGCTGCCCGGCCACATCGAGCAGAGCTTCCTCAACCGGATCGACGGGTTCTCCGGGCCGACCCGCACGCTGTTGCTGATCGCGGCGGCCGAGCCCCTCGGCGACCCGGTGCTGGTGTGGGCGGCGGCCGAGCGGCTCGGCATCGATCCCGCGGTGGCGCTGGCCGAGGGCACCGACGGGCTGCTCTCCATCGACGAGCGGGTGGCCTTCCGGCATCCGCTGGTGCGCTCGGCCGTCTATCAGGCGGGCGAGCCGAAACAGCGCCGGGCCGTGCATCTGGCCCTGGCCGAGGTCACCGACGAGACCACCGACCCCGACCGCCGGGCCTGGCATCGGGCGGCGGCCGCCGCCGGACCCGACGAGGAGGTGGCGGCCGAGCTGGAGCGGTCGGCCGGACGGGCCCAGGCCCGTGGCGGGCTGGCCGCCGCGGCGGCGTTCCTCCAGCGCTCGGTGCGGCTCACCCTCGACCCGGGGCAGCGCGTCCGGCGGGCCCTGGCCGCGGCCGAGGCCACCCTGCAGGCGGGTGACCTCGAGGCCGCGGGCCGCTTCGCCGATCTGGCCCGGCGTGACGCGGGCGACGACGAGTTCCCGCGGGCGCGGGCCGAGCTGATCCGCGGGCACATCGCGTTCTCGGCCGGCCGCACCGGCGAGGCGCCCGGTGCCCTGCTCGCCGCGGCTCAGCGGCTGGAGCCGTACGACATGGACCTGGCCCGTGAGACCTATCTTTTGGCCTGGGGTGCGGCGCTGATGGCGGGCGACCGCGCGACGCTGGAGGCGACCGCCCGGTCGACCGCCGCGATGCCACCGCGCGAGGGCGGCCCGCGCGCGCTCGACCTTGTCCTCGACGGCTACGCCGAGCTGCTGGTGGGCCGCCGCTCCGAGGCGGTGCGGCTGCTGCGCCGGGCCACGCCCCTGGTGATCGGCCTGCCGCTGGCCGACGCCCTGCTGTGGGGCTGGGTGGCCAACGCCGTGCCGCCGTCGATCTGGGACGACGCCGCCATGCGCGAGCTCTCCGACCGTCAGGTCGAGGTCGTCCGGGCCGGCGGCGCGCTCGCGCACCTGCCGTTCGACCTGACCGCGGCCGGCATGGCGACCTCCTTCACCGGCGACCTCGACCGGGCGGCCGCGCTGGCCACCGAGGCCGAGGCGGTGGCGAGCGCGCTGGGCCTGCCCATTTCCCCATTCGTACGCCTGCGCCTGACCGCCCTGCGCGGCCGCGAACCGCAGGCGTCGGCGCTGCTGGCCCAGACGGTGGCCCGGGCCGAGGCGAAGGGCGAGGCGCTGGGCGTGGCCATCTCCCAGTGGTCGTCGGCCGTGCTGAACAACGGTCTGGGCCGCTTCGCCGAGGCGATGGCGGCGGCCCGGGTCGCCTCCGGCATCTCGGTGATCTGGGTGGCCGAGTGGGCGCTGCCCGAGCTGATCGAGGCGGCGGCCCGGGCCGGCGAGCTCGAGGTGGCCCAGGAGGCGTTGGACCGCCTGACCGAGATCACCGGCCCGTGCGACACGGACTGGGGGCAGGGAACGCTGGCCCGCTGCCGGGCACTTCTGAGCGACGAGGCTCCAGCCCTTTTCCGTACGGCGATCGAGCGCCTCGGGCGCACCGGCCTGCGGGCCGAGCTGGCGCGGGCCGAGCTGCTCTACGGCGAATGGCTGCGCGCCGGCGGCCGGCCGGCCGAGGCCCGCGAACACCTGCGGACCGCACACGAGATGTTCGCCGGGATGGGCCTGGAGGCGTTCGCCGAACGCGCCCGCCGGGAACTGCTCGGCACGGGCGAGGCGGTCCGCCGGCGTACAGCCGAGGTCGTGGTCCATGACGAGCTCACCGCGCAGGAGAGGCAGATCGCGGTGCTGGCCCGCGACGGCTTCTCCAACCCGGAGGTGGGGGAGCGCCTGTTCCTGAGCCCTCGAACGGTCGAGTGGCACTTGCGCAAGGTCTTCACGAAGCTCGGCGTGACGTCACGCCGCCAGCTCCGGGAGGCCCTGCCCCGTGATCCGGCGAGTTCGCCCGGGCCGTGAGAGCCGCGGCCCGGGCGAACACTTGTCACGGACGGCGGGCGCGCCTGCGCGTGAAGGAGAAGCCGACCAGACCGGCGATCGCGGCCAGGATGCCGCCGCCGACCGTCCACACCCAGCGCGATGAGAACTCGGGAACGAGGTCCGACGCCCACGACGAATCGTCGGGGGCGGCAGAGGCGGACGGCGCCGGGGTGGGCGTGTCTGTCATGACCGTGCCGGGCTGGTTGACCGGGTTCAGCGGGGCGGCCAGTGTGCCCTGGTCCGCTCCCGTGTCGCCCTTCTCGGCGGTCAGCGTCAGGTCCACCTTCACCGGCAGGCCCAGGTCCTGTTCGGGCAGTGCCGTCGAGGAGAGGCGCACGTAGTACGTACCCGGGAGAGGGTCCTGATCCGACGGCTCGGCCCACGAGCGTACCTGCCGCAACTTGCAGCCCAGGGCGACCTCGGTGGCGTCCTTGGTGACGACCGGGCTCTGCTCGCCGGCCACGCACGGCTGGCGGCGGCGCAGACCGTCGAAGACCTCGATCGTCCACGCCTGATAGCCGTGCCGGTCGGCCGCCGGCGGCAGGGTGACCTTGGCGTTCAGGTCGGGCTGCTGGCCGGCCGTGGCCGGGAACGACCAGTAGAGGTAGTCGCCCGTGACCGCCGCGACCTGGGCCGGGCGGGTGGTGTCGATCGGGGTCGCCGTCAGATAGGACGTGCCCGCGCTTCCCGCGCCGGTCGGCGCCAGCAGCAGGGCGGCCAGGAAAATGGACATCAGTTCTCCCTCCAGGTGGCGACCCACCAGCGGGTCAGCCAGCCGGCCAGGACGCCGGCGATGAGTCCGGCCACGGCCAGGACCAGCAGGAGCAGCCAGCCGCGGCCGAGTCCCGGCGCGTCCGGGGCGGTCGAGGCGGCCACCGTGTCGATGCTGAGCTCGAGCGGCATGCCGGGGGCGGCGGCCGAGGTGGCCGACGCGAACGAGTTGCTGACGATCACGCAGACGTCCGTCGGCTCGGGGGCGGACCAGCGCAGGCCGGCCGAGATGACGTCGGCCCGCCCGCTCGCGGCGTCCAGACCCCGGACCAGCTCACGCCCGTTTGTGGTCACTGCTTTCAGCAGTACGCCGTAATCCCGGTTCACCGGGCGGTCCAGAGCCACACTGACCGAGGCCCGCAGCTCCTGGTCGGCCTGCAGGGACACTCGGTAGTAGCGGTGCTCGCCGATCCGCTCCCGGTCGCTGAAGACGCCGGGGGAGAGCACGGGCGCCTTGTCGCACGACGCGGTGCCGGTGACCACCGCGGGCGTCACCGGCGGCGGCAGCGCGGCCCGGTCGACCAGCTGCTGCACCCGGTCGGTCAGCTCCTGCTCGCTCTGGGCCGACGCGTACGTGCCGCCGGTCGCCGTGGAGATGCAGACCAGCTGTTTGCGGGTCTTCTCGTCCGGGGTGAGGCCGAGGGTGTCGACCACCAGCTTGGTGCCCTGGGCGGCCAGCTCGCGGGCCACCGTGCACGGGTCGGGCGGGGTGCAGGTGTCCTCGCCGTCGGTGATCAGCACGATGCGCCGGGCGCCCTCGCCGGCGCCGAGGTCCTTCGCGGCGGCCCGCAGGGCCAGGCCGATCGGGGTATATCCGGTGGGCTTGAGCGCGGCGATGGCCGCCTTGGCCACCGTCGTGTCGACCGGGCCGACCGGGACGATCTGCTGGGTGTCGAGGCAGCCCTTCCGCTTGTCGTCGCCCGGATAGGTGGCGCCGAGCACCCGGATGCCGAGCTGGGTGGTCTCCGGCAGCGCGTCGACGACCTGGCCGAAGGCCCGTTTGGCGACCGCGATCCTCGTCTGGCCGTCGATGTCCTTGGCGCGCATGGAGCCGCTGACGTCGAGGACCAGCTCCACCTGGGGCGCCACCTCGGTCTCGTCGGCCCGGGCCGGGGTGGCCCCCAGAACCCATGATGTGGCGATCAACCCGACTAATACCAATATGGACAGTCTTTTATGGATCACGCGGCAAGATCATAAAGCGTGTCCACACCGGCCCGGCGCCGGGGTGTTCCGCCCTCACCGAAAACGTTTCGGTGCTCGGCGCGAAACGACCCGTTGACATGAAAGAAACACGCTGACACGATCCCGAAAAGGTTTTCGTAATCCGCGCCGGAAGGACAGCTGGATGGCACCGGTCAACCGTCGTCAGTTCCTGCAAGTCTCAACGCTCAGCACCGCCGCCTTCGCCGGCCTGGAGTTCTCGTCGGCGTCCGTGCCCGCGCTCGCCGCTACGGAGGGCCCCGGCGCGACCGCCCCGGTTCGGCCGTTCCCGCTCGGCGACGTGCGCCTCGGCGCCGGTCTGCTCCAGGAGAAACGTGACCGCACCAAGGCCTGGCTGCGCGCCTTCGACGAGCGCCGCTTCGTGGTGCTCTTCAACAACCAGGCCGGCCGCCCCAACCCGGCCGGCGTCGCGGTGCCCGGCGGCTGGGAGGACGGCGGCCTGCTCAGCGGACACTGGGCCGGCCACTACCTGACCGCGCTCGCGCAGGCGTACGCCGACCAGGGCGAGGCCGTCTACAAGACCAAGCTGGACTGGATGGTCGGCGAGCTGGCCGCCTGCCAGGCCGCCATCACGGCCCGGATGGAGACCGGCGGCGGCGGGGGAGAGGAGCCGGCGGCCGCCATCGGCCGGGTGCCGGGCCGGATCGGCACCGGGCTGCGGCTCAACGGCGGCACCCCGGCGCAGTACTGCACGCTGCCCCAGGAGGCGATCAACCAGCTCACCGACTTCACCATCGCCACCTGGATCAACCTCGGCTCCACCGCGAGCTGGACCCGCCTGTTCGACTTCGGTCAGTCCACCGCGATCAACATGTTCCTGACCCCGCGGGCCGGGGTCACCGGCAACGTCCCGCGCTTCGCCATCACGGTCGGCGGTTCCGGCGGCGAGCAGCAGATCAACGGCACCACCGCGCTGCCGGTCGGCCAGTGGGTGCACGTCGCGGTGACCCTGGCCGGCCGGGTCGGCACGCTGTACGTCAACGGGCAGCCGGCCGGCACCAACACGAACATGACGCTGAACCCGTCAAACCTCGGCAACCCGGGCAACCGGTGGATCGGCCGGTCGCAGTACGGCGACCCGTTCCTGGACGCCACCATCGACGAGTTCCACATCTTCGACCGGGCGCTCACTCAGGCCGAGCTGACGGCCCTGCAGACCGCGACCACCGGCGGCGGGAACATCGCCTGGTACCGGTTCGAGGAGGACGGCGGCACGGCGCTCAAGGACTCCTCGCCCAACGGCCGCGACGCCGGCGTGGTGGCCGCCTCGACCGAGGGCCCGGCCGACTGGGTGCCCACCTTCCCGGGCTATCTGGGCGCCATCCCCGAGGACGCGGTGCTGCGCCTCGGCCCGCCGCGCTGGGCCGTCTACGGCGGCAACGCGCAGACCAACACGTGGGCGCCCTGGTACACCCAGCACAAGATCATGCGGGGCCTGCTCGACGCGTACTACAACGCCGGCAACGCCCAGGCCCTCGACGTGGTCACCAAGATGGCCGACTGGGCTCATCTCGCGCTGACCGTGGGCGACAAGAACCACCCCGACTACGAGGGCCCGCTCACCCGCGACGACCTCAACTACATGTGGGACCTCTACATCGGCGGCGAATTCGGCGGCGCCAACGAGGTCTTCCCCGAGATCGCCGCGCTCACCGGCGACGACAAGCACCTCGAGACGGCCAAGGCCTTCGACAATCGCGAATCGCTGTTCGGCGCCACCGTCGAGAACCGCGACATCCTCGTGGTCACCCCGCAGAACCGTCCCGGCCGCCGCCGTCCCGAACGGTTGCACGCCAACACCCACGTGCCGCAGTTCATCGGCTATCTGCGCGTCTTCGAGCAGGGCGGCGGTCAGGACTACTTCACGGCGGCCAAGAATTTCTACGGCATGGTGGTGCCGCACCGGACGTTCGCCCACGGCGGCGCCGGGGGCAATTACCCGGGCTCGAACAACAACCTCGAGCTTTTCCAGAACCGCGGGAACATCGCCAACACGGTGCCCACCAGCGGCGCCGAGACCTGCACGACGTACAACCTCATGAAGTTGGCCCGTAATCTCTTCCTGCACGAGCACGATCCGGCCTATCTGGACTATTACGAGCGCGGCCTCTACAACATGATCCTCGGGTCGCGGGCCGACACCACGTCGACCAGCGACCCGCAGGTCACCTATTTCCAGCCGGTCGGATCGGGCACGGTCCGCAGTTACGGAAACACGGGCACCTGTTGCGGCGGAACGGGCCTGGAGAACCACACGAAATATCAGGAGACTGTCTACTTCAAATCGGCCGACGGCGGCACGCTCTGGGTCAACCTCTACGTCCCGTCCACCCTCACGTGGGATTTCAAAGTCAAACAAGAGACCGCATTCCCTCGTACGGATCGGACGCGGCTCACCATCGACGGAACCGGCCCGCTGACGCTCAAACTGCGCGTTCCGGCGTGGGCCAAACGTGGTTTCACGGTCGCGGTGAACGGCGTTCGTCAGAACATTCAAGCCATTCCCGGTTCGTACGCCACGGTGAGCCGCACCTGGAAGCCCGGCGACGTCGTCGACATCACGATGCCGTTCAGCGTCCGGATCGAGCGGGCCCTCGACCGCCCCGACACCCAGGCGATCTTCTGGGGCCCGATCCTGCTTCAGATCATGGGCACGGGCACGCAGTGGCGCGAGCTCACCCTCTACCGCCACCTGAAGCGTGACGGCGACTACGGCCGGGCCGCGATCACGGCCGGCGCGGTGACGGCGACCGGCGACCCGACGTTCACCACGGGCGGCTACTCGCTGCGCCCGTACTACATCAGCGACAACCAAGCGGCGTCCTCGTACTTCCGCCGCGTCGAGCCGTCGGTCGTCTTCGGCTCGATCGACACCGGCGTCCCCAACCGCAAGCGGAACGACGGCCTGCCCAACTACGACGTGCCGGTCACCGGCGTCACGTCACCCGGCACCGACGGCCCGACCTTCCTGGACCTGGTCTGGGACAAGGCACCCTTCGCGACACACGCCCAATTCGTAGCGACCGTCACCCAGACCGCCGACGCGTTCGTGGCGGCCGGCGTCTTCACCGCGGCCGAGCGCACCACGATCGTGGCCCGCGCGACCGCCGCCGACCGGGAGCTGTCACCGGGCGCCGCCCTCAGCGTCGACGTGCAGGCCCGCACCCAGCGCATCGGCACCACGGTCTATGTGGCGGTGACCGCCCGCAACACCGACAGCGTTCCGCTGACCATCGAACTGACCACCGCGTACGGCTCGAAGACAGTAGCCGCGGTCGCCCCCGGTCAGTCCGCCTATCAGTCCTTCAACACCCGCTCGGCGGCGGTCCCGTCCGGCACGGCCACGGTGAAGGCCACCGGCACGGTCAGCGGAACCGAGGTGACAGCTTCGTTCGAGGCCACCTATAGCTGAGGCAATATCATCGGGCGATGCTGGACATCACCGAGGACCCGAACGAGGAATGGCACACGGCCGGCCCCGTCGAGATTCCCCTGCTCGGCGGGCCACCGGTCGCCATCGTCCTCGACGGTTACGGCGACGACGAGGCGCCGGCCGACTTCCACGAGGCGGTGCGCGCGTTCCTGGCCCTGGACCGCTCGGTGCTGGAGGCGGCCGCCCCGGCCATCTTCGCCTATTACCGCGACGTGGCCGAGACCACCGACGACGTCGATGTCGAGATCGCCGGCCCGGACGACGTCCTCGACCACATCACGCTGGGCCGCGAGCCCACGGTCTCCCGCGACACGTACACCGACCGCCGCGTGTACGTGTCCCTGGAATGCGAGTGCGCCTGGGAACCCGAACACGGCCTCCAGTTGGTCTTCCGCGAGGGCCGCACGATCACCAAAGTGGGCCCGTACGACGGCCACCTGACCAACGCCTCCGCCTACGGCGACCCGTCACTGACCGACGTCGTCTACCGCTGAGTCGCCTTTCCGACTCAGCGGGCCGGCCATCGGCCCCCCTGCGATCCGGGCCCGCCCTACGCTGATCTCAGCCGGGCGCGATTTACGGCTTTCGCCCGATTCGACTTCTCGCAGGAGTTCCCATGGATCTGATCGAACGGCCGCCGGTTCAAGACGCTCACATGTTGCAGGATGCGCTCTGCTGCGAGGTCGCCGAGGAGGAGCCGGACGACTTCAACACGATGTTCCCCGAGCTGGATCCCTTCGCCCTCTGCACCGACACGAACATCCACAACGTCCGCCTGCTCGGCGCCCGCGACGGGCTGATGGACGCGAAAGATCCCCGGATCACGGTCACCAACCCGATCGACGCCAACCCGATCCGCAACCCCGACAACCCGAATCCGGACATGACCGTCGGGTTCACCTTTCTCGGGCAGTTCATCGACCACGACCTGACCTTCGATCCGATGCCGATCCGGTGCGGGCAGACGAAGAGCCCGAACCTGCGCAGCCGCTTCTTCGATCTGGACAGCGTCTACGGGCGGGGGCCGGACAAGGACCGTCATCTGTACGACCGCGCGTCCGAGCTGGACCGGGCGGCGCCGATCAAGTTCCTCATCGACTTCGACGCGCCCCGCGACCTGCCGCGGACCAGCCAGCAACGGGCCATCATCGCCGATCCGCGCAACGACGAGAACGTCATCATCTCGCAGCTGCACCTGGCCTTCCTGCGCTTCCACAACGAGGTCACCGATCACCTGGCCGTCACCCGCGCGGCCGACCTGGCCCTTCTCGACCCCATGGAACGGCCGGGCAAGCTGTTCGAGTGGGCCCAGTGCTCGGTCCGGCGGCACTACCAGTGGATCGTGGTCAACCAGTTCCTGGCCGCCACCCTCGACCCGGTCGTCTTCGCCGCCGTCGAGAGCAACGGCCCGAAGGTCTACCGGGACGAGATGACCGAGAAGATCCCGCGCGAGTTCCAGGTCGCCGCCTACCGGTTCGGGCACAGCCAGATCCGGCCCGGCTACATGCTCAACGCCGGCTTCGGGGCGCCGATCTTCGACCGCCGGGTCGACGCGCGTGAGGGCGACCCGAACGACCTCCGCGGCGGGCGGCGGGCGCCGCGCCGGTTCGTCGAGTGGGACAACTTCTTCGACTTCGGCACCAAGGAGATCAAGCAGGACAGCGGCGCCGTGGTCGACAAGGTCAAACGGAACAAGCGCATCGACCCGTACCTCTCCTCGCCTCTTTTCGACCTGCCGGTCGGTCCCGGGCTGGTCGGGCCGGACGACGATCTCAGATCGCTGGCCGGCCGCAACCTCGAACGGCACCTCCAGCACGGCCTCGCCTCCGGCCAGGAGATCGCCCGGCGGTTCCACTACACCCCGCTCACGCCGGCCGAGACGGCCGAGCTGCACCCGCTGGGTTTCCGCGACAGCACCCCGCTCTGGTACTACGTGCTCAAGGAGGCGCTGATCCAGCATCACGGTCAGCGGCTCGGCCAGGTCGGCAGCCGCATCGTGGCCGAGGTGTTCTTCGGATTGCTGAAGGCCGACCCGCAGTCGTACCGGAACGTGCCCGGCTGGACCCCCGACCTGCCGCGCCGCGACGGCACCCGCGGTGGGCCGTTCACGATGACCGATCTGCTCACGTTCGCGGGGGTTGCGTGAGCTGCCAGCCGTGATCTACTCGGTTGATGTTGCCTTGGAGTCACGAGCTGTCCGGCCGGTTGCATCGGGAGACGATCGACTCGGCGCTGCTGCGGGGAAACCCGTTGGGCGATCCGCACGAGCGGCCGCTGTGGGTCTATACGCCACCCGGCTATGAAGCGGGATCGTCGCGCTATCCGGCCATCTACGTGATTCAGGGCTACAGCGGGCACGTCGCCATGTGGGCCAACCGTACGCCGTTCCGGCAGCCGTTCATCGAGACCGCCGACCAGGTGTTCGCCCGGGGTGAGGCGCCCGGGTGCATTCTGGTTTACGTGGACGCCTGGACGGCGTACGGCGGATCGCAGTTCGTCGATTCGGTGGGCACCGGGGCGTACCACTCCTATCTTTGCGATGAAGTTGTTCCCTGGGTCGACGGGCGCTTCCGGACGATCGCGGCGCCCGGGTCCCGCGCCATCAGCGGCAAGTCGTCCGGTGGCTTCGGGGCGATGATCACCCCGATGTTGCGGCCCGACCTTTTCGGCGCGCTGGCCACCCACGCGGGGGACGCGCTGTACGAGTACTGCTATCTCAACGAGTTCGCCAAAGCGACCCGGGCGCTGCGCGACTACGACCACGACATTCAGCAATGGTGGTCCGATTTCCGCGGCCGCATCGCCTTCACCGCCGAGCACGACACCCTGCTGACGCTGATCCTCGGCTGTGCGGCCGCTTTCTCGCCGGCCGAGGACGGCACCCCGCAGCTGCCGTTCGACTCGCGCACCGGGCAGCTCATTCCGGCGCTGTGGGAGAAGTGGCTGGCCTGGGACCCGATCCGGATGATCGACCGCTATGCCGACGCCCTGCGCTCGCAGAAAGCCATCTGGATCGACGCCGGCACCCGCGACGAATGGTTCCTCGATCTGGGCGCCGAGGCGTTCCGGGCCGGGCTGGAGCGCATCGGCGTCCCGGCCGACCGCATCCATTTCGAGCTGTTCCCCGCCGGTCACGGCGGCATCGACTACCGCTATCCGCAGGCCGTGTCCTGGCTCGCCCACCGCCTGTCATCAGCGGATGACTGAGACGGACGAGCTGGTCGACGCCCTGGCCCAGCTTTCGTTCGCCGTGACGGCCGTCCTGACCGCCGGCCTGTCGGAAAGCCCCGCCGCCGTTCGTGGAGCAGGTGACGACCGAACGAGAAGGGAACTGCCATGACCGCCAGTTACACCTGGGACGTCTTCTCCACGCTCGACGGCTACGGCTCGTACGCCGAGGGTGCCGATTGGGGCGGCTACTGGAGCAAGCAGGGTCCGGAGCTGCTCGCGCGCCGGGCGGCGATCTTCGATACGGAGCAGCGGATGGTCTACGGTGCGACCACCTTCCGCGAGATGGCGCAGATCATGTCGTCGGGCATCGACCCGAACGCGCTCGACGAGTGGAACGTGCGCACGATGCGGGCGCCGGCCACGGTGATCTCGTCGACGCTGACCGACACGCTCGGCTGGCCCGACGCGACCATCGCGAGCGGTGACGCCGTGGACATCGTGCGCCGGCTCAAGAAGGAGTCGGACGTGCCGCTGCGCTCGCAGGCCAGCCTGTCGCTGAACTGGGCGCTGATGGCCGCCGGCCTGGTCGACCGCCTCCAGGTGACGATCTTCCCGGTGGTCTCGGGCCGCACCGGCACCAGCCCGATCCTCGGTGGCGCGGGCGACTTCGACCTCGAGCTGCTGGAGAGCCGGACCCTCGACGGCCACACGCTCGAACTCGTCTACCGCCCCACTGCCCACTAGCCGTCCATAGTGGTCAGCGGCATTGGCTGACGCCTTCTACCATCGCGGCGTGTCGGTGAAACCGGGAGTAGCGCTGGGATCCCTTGTCCTCGTCTTCATCACGATGGTGGCGCTGGGGGTCGTGTTCGTGTCCCACCGCGGCGAGCCGGGGGAACAGGTGGTCGCGTACGACGAGGCCGGGAAGTCATTGCCCGTTCTGGAGGCGCTGGCCCAGGAGCACGTCACTTTTCTGCGGGTGCAGGACTGGTGCCGGGCCTACGCGGACGGCCGGGAACAGCGGGCGAACGATCTTGGCGCCTCCTGCACGTTCGGGAACGGCTACGCGCTGTTCGACGACGCTTCGAAGAAACGGTTCGAGGGGCTGCGCGACAAGCTCGACGACCTTCCGTACGACGTGAATTGGCTGACCATCGAGTACGGCTCCGACGGCGGGCTGCGCAAGGCGGACCTGTCGATCGACACCGTCAATCCGTTCAAGCGCGATTCGCTGACGTACGACCCCGGCTACACGCTGCCCGAGAAGATGCCGAAAGACGTCGCGGCCTACCGGATCGACGACGACTGGTACTACACGTGGGAGGACTGGAACTAGGCCGGTTTCAAGGGGCCGGCACCGTACGGACTCCGGGCCGTTCCGGCCGTGCCTCTTGGCGCAAACCTTCGCAAGGTACGCCTGTGGGATGACCCCGCCGATGGTTTCCCGCCGATCAATACCGCGAACGCGGTACGCGGATTACCGCCACGGGCCGACGACACCGAGCCGCGCGGCGACCAGAATTCTTGTCATGATCCCGTCCTGGTCCGTGGCCCTCGCGGTGGTGTTGTGCCTGCTCTCGGCGGTGGCTTACGCCTTCGGGGCGAGGATCCAGCATCAGGTGGCCGACAAGCCCGTACGAGCCCTGCTCCGCACCCGCCGTTGGTGGCTGGCGATGGCCGGCAACGGCGCCGGAGCCGTACTGCATGTCATAGCTCTTCGATACGGCCCGCTGACCCTCGTCCAGGCCCTCGGCGTGCTCACGCTGGTCGCGGCCGCGCTCATCGGCCGGCGCCGGATCACCCGCACCGAACTGGCCGGCACGGCGCTGACCACTGTCGCGCTCACCATCGCGCTCACCTTCGTCGGCTCGTCGAGCCAGGCCTTGACCGCCCGCGAGGCGGTGGCCGTTACCCTGGCCGCGGTCGCGATCATGGCCTGGGCCGCGACCCGTACCCACCTGCCCGCCCTGGCGTCCGCCGCCGTCGGCGGCGTGGCCTTCGGAGTGGCGTCGGCGATCACCCAGACGACCCTGCTGAACCTGACCGGCCGGCCGCTCGGTGTGGCCGCGATCGCCCTGCTCAACGCCGCCGCCATCTGGTTCACCCAGCGCTCCTACCGGGCCGGCCTGGCCGCCCCGCTGGCCACCGGCACTGTGGCCAACCCGGCCGCGGCCGCCCTGATCGGCGTCCTCCTGCTGGACCAGACCTTCCACGGCGGCACCGCCGGAGTCTTCGTCCTGGTCGTGTGTGCCGCCGCCGTGACGGCCGGCGTCTGGTTGCTGGCCCGCGCCCAGGACACGACGCTCGAGCCCCGCCCGGAGCCGGCCGCGCTCGCCCACACCTGAATCATGGAGCCATGGACGATCGCGCAACCTTCGACCGCTTCTGCCGTACGGTCTACGTCGCGGCCCGGTCCGGCAAGGTGACCTGCACGGACGCGTTCGACCTGTCCGCCGCCGCACTGGAGACGAACCCGGCCGACCCGGACGCCGCCGAACTGGCGTCGTTGAGCCTGGAGTGCGCGGATCCGTCTCGCCCCCGCATGGCCGAGCTCGCCCTGGCAGTGCTCGCCGCCGTCGATTTCGAGCCGGGCTTCACGGAGGAGCCGCAGTGGCTGACGCGCCTGGAGGACGCCATGCGGGCGGTGAACCGGGACGTGGCCACGACCGGCTTGGCCCACACTTGCCACCTGCGCGTCCACCCGGACGAGCCGGGCCTCACCGGAAACGCGTACGCCCAGACCTGGGACGGCGAGACCGGAACAGCACAGGGCGTCTTCCCCCATTCAGGCGCCAACCAGGTGTCCGCGCTGGTGGCGGTAGCCGAGGACACACAGGACGCGGTGATGCACTCGCTGTGGTCGGCCTGGCCGGTATGCCCCACCCACGAGCGGGGCGTCCACGCCCGATCCCACGACAAGGCAGCCGTGTGGTGGTGCTCCGCCGACAACGGCCATGCCGTCGCGGCAATCGGCGAATGGCCGGCTCGCTGAGCCTCTTACAGTCCCGCTTTCTTGACCCCGTAGGCGGCCTGCTTGGCGGTGAAACCCTCGAACTTGAGCTGCTTGATCAGCCCGGAGCGCGAGAACGAGGAATAGGACAGATAGTCCTCCGCTTTCTTGGCGGCCTGTTCGTTCCAGTTGGCCTTTTGCGCGTCCACGCCGAAGGTGGCGTCCTTGGTTGAAAAGCCTTCGAACTTCAGCTGCTTGATCAAGCCAGAGCGGGAGAAGGCGGAGTACGACAGGTAGTCGGACGCCTTCTCGACGGCATTCTCCTGCGAGACGGTCAGCTCTTTGGTCGGCTCGGCAGTCGGCTCGGCCACGGGCTGGGTGGTGGCCGGCGCCGGCGCCGGCGAGGTCGTGGCCGCGGCCGGCTCGGTGGTGGGCTCGGCCGCGGAGCCCAGGCTGCCCTTGTATTCGCCGCACAGGGTGGTGTCCCAGAGCGCCGGGTCATAGGCCCGGGCCCCGGTGGTCATGTCGATGCAGCCCTGGACTTTTTCGAGCGCTTCCAGATTCGGCTGACCAGTGGCGGTGGTGGTCACTACCGCGACCGGCGCCGACGCCGGGGCCTCATTTCCTCCGCCGGCGGCGACGCCGATGACCACCAGACCGGCGAGGACACCGCCGCCGACGAGAGCGGCCTTTTTGCCCCGGCTCATTCTCTTGGCCGGAGCGGGGGCGATGTATTCAGGAATGGACATGACAATTCTCCTCGGCTTCCGCCCTTTATCCAGGCCATCAGGCTAAATGTCGCCGGTGCCGGGGTGATCCGTCAGTCGTACATGGACGGTGACTTCACGACCGGTTCACCGAAGACCTTTCAGCGATTCGGCAAGCCGTTGGGACGACCCCGTCTGTGCGCCCCAGCCATGGCTTATCGGTCCTCCATCGATGTCGGAGGCTTTCAGCGATCTGCGGCCCGCCATGTGGCGACCGCGCGGGCGCCGGTCTGGTTCTGCTGTGGTGGCAGGTCAGGCGCCTGCGCCGCGTACGGTGCTACCCGCCGGGATATTCAGCGTGGATGTCGCCGTCGAACAAGCGGTGGCAGAAGGCGTTCATGCGGGCGGCGGCCGGGGCGTGCCGGGCCAGGATCTCCGCGACGGGTGAGGGCACAACCGAGGGGATGTCGCCGCTCGCGCAGCGGCGCACGTAACTGTCTCGGGCGGTGGGCGGCCCCGAAGAAGGCACCGGGATGCCGCACGCCGTCGTGACCAGCCAGTTCGTCAGGCGCATGGACATGTAGTCGGCGTCGTGGCCGGCGTTGCGCGTGACGAACTCGCGCTCCGCGTCCGACAGGTCGAAGCGGGGTGACCGGCACCCCGGTCGATGTCCAGCACTGAGCAGGCGCCGCCCACGCCGACCGGGCCGGCGGGGGCCGGTCGGAGGAGCGCCGACAACTCGTCGTCGGAGTAGCCGGCCAGCATCAGCGCAGGTAGGAGGCGCCGTTGAGGTCCAGGACGGCGCCCGAGGACCACACGGCCCCGGGTGAGCTCAGGTGCAGCACCGCCGCGGCGACCTCCTCGGGAGTGCCTACGCGGCCGAAAGGACTTTGCTGTCGTACGGCGTCGCCCACCTGCTGGCGCTCGGTCGCTATGAAACCGGGGGCCACCGAGGTCACGGCGATGTCGTGCGGCGCCAGGGCGATCGCCATGGACTGGCCGAAGGCCTGGAGGGCCGCCTTGGCCGCGCCGTACGCCGGGTAGTCCGGCTCGCCCCGGTAGGCGCCCCGGGAACCCACGTTGACGATGCTGCCGGGGGCCTTCCGCTCGATGAGGTGATGGGCGAAGGTGTACGTCACGTTGGCCGCGCCCAGCAGATCCACGTCGATCGTGTGGCGCCATTGGTGCTGCCAGTCCTCGTACGAGGTCGTGGCTATGGAATGGCGGTTGCCGGGGCCGGGGGCCACGGCGGCGTTGTTGACCAGCACGTCGAGGGCTCCGAGCTCGCGGACGGCGGCCGCGACCACTTCGCGCGATGCGGCCGGGTCGGCCAGATCGCCGCCGACGAGGGCATGGCCCGTACCCTCAAGCCTCTCCAAGGTCTTCACGGCCTCGTCGCGGGCGGAGCCGTAGTGGACGGCGACCCGGTCGCCCTGGGCCGCGAAAGCGACGGCGATCGCCCGGCCTATGCCGCGCGAGGCGCCGGTCACCAGGATGCGTCTCATGATCGCAGACTACGCAGGCGGGCGTGGATCCCCTCGTACGCGGTCACGCGGCCCAGGTAGCGCTTGTCGACCTTGGCCAGCATCGTGTAGTTCGGGTCGCAGACGTTGCCCACCGGCGCCTGACCGGCCTGGCTGATGAGCTGGTACGCGTCGAGCACGTCCAGGCCGGTCAGGGCGGCCGACCAGGTGACCAGGTCGTGCTGGCTCATCCGGTACGCGTCCTCGAGCGGCCGGGCCGAGCCGGCCGACATCAGCGCGTCGTCGGTCTCGAAGCGCGGCGTCGGGGTCGCGACGCCCTTGACCAGATCGAGGATCACCGTCGTGGTCATGGCCGCCTCCACGCCCGTACCGCAGACTTCGCCGTCGCCCTGACGGCAGTGACCGTCGCCGAGGGCGAAGAGCGCGCCCGGCACGTTGACCCCGAAGTAGGCGGTGACCCCGGCCCGGAGCTCCGGCGTGTCCATGTTGCCGCCGTGCACGTCGGGCACGATGGTCATCCGGCTCTCGAAGGCCGCGGGGGCCACACCGGCCGTGCCGTGCATCGGGTCCAGCGGCAGCGCCACGCTGTAGTCGCCGCGGCGTGCGTGATAGGTGACCGTGCCCGCCTCGACGTCCACGTCGAAGCGCCACACCACCTCGTCCAGCGGCGGGTGCAGCGTGGCCGTCGTGTGGGTGCCGGTCAGCGCCCCGAAGTGCGGGAACGTCGACGAGACGGCCCAGTCGCGGGCCGGCGTGATCGACACGAAGTGCACCGCGAGGGTGTCACCGGGTTCCGCTCCCTCGACGAAGATGGGGCCGGTGACCGGGTTCAGATAGGGAAACTCGCACACCACCGACGGCAGGTCGTCGACGGTCTGGACGCGCCCGCCGAAGCAGTCCTCGGTGTAGAGCTCGACCGCGGTGCCGGGCGCCACTGTCAAAACAGGCTCGCGGCCGCCGAAGGTGAAGGACAGCTGCTCGGGCGTGGGACGGAAACGAACGGTCACGGATTCCCCTCGGTGAGGCCGGCGAGCGTCGGGCGCCGCCCGGTCAGGTAGAACACGATCAGCACGATGACGCCGATACCCAGCCAGGCGAAGCCGAGCGTCTGGGCCGCGACGTCCGCGTTGATCACGACGAAAGCAGGATCAGGAAGCCGGTCAGCACGGCGATCGACACCGCGCCTAAGACCACCGACCAGGAGAACGTGCCGGCGTTGAACAGAGGACTGAACGAGAAGCGGTCGAGAGGGGCCACGCCGACCACCAGGAAGATGGCCAGGATGATCAGCTCGGCCACCAGCATGATCCGGTTGACCCGGGCCGTCATCTTGATGCCGAGATTAGTTGAACACCGTGTTGAGCAGGATCACCCACCCGGCCAGGAACCCGACCGGCGGCGCGATGCCGCGCCCGGGCGACCATCCCGCCCGAGCCGCTGTAGACGCTGCCGAAGATCCCGAACGGGGCGATCGGCACCATGAAGATGAGCCCGTAGATGAGCAGGTCGGTGAAGCTCAGCGAACGGCTGAGCTCCTGGCGATATCCGAACTGCTCGAGATCCTCCTGAGCCATGGTCGAACATTAATCGAAAAGTGCCGATGAAATGCGCCGCCGCGCAGTGCGAAATCCGGGGCTCGTATCCTGGCTGGCATGGACGAAGACCTGTTCGAGCCCGAGGCAGGCTTCGCGGGGCTGGGGCTTCGGCCGGAGCTCCTGCGCGCGCTGGTCAGCCTCGGCTACGAGGAACCCACCCCCATCCAGCGCGGGGCCATCCCGCCCCTGATCGCCGGAGAGGACCTGGTCGGCCAGGCCGCCACCGGCACCGGCAAGACCGCGGCCTTCGCGCTGCCGCTACTGCAGTCGCTGGCCCGCGGCGAGAAGTCGCCGGCCCGCGGTGAGAGGTCGCCGGCCCGCGGCGAGAGGTCGCCGGCCCGTGGCGAGACCGAGGGGCCGCACGCGCTGGCCCTCGTGCCCACCCGTGAGCTGGCCGAGCAGGTCTCCCAGGCCGTGCACCGGTACGGGCGTGAGCTGGGCGTGCGGGTGCTGCCGGTCTACGGCGGCCAGCCCATCGGCCGGCAGTTGCAGGCCCTGTCGCGCGGCGTCGACGTGGTCGTGGGCACGCCCGGCCGGGTCCTCGACCACATCAACCGGGGCACGCTTCATCTGGGTGACGTACGGACCGTGGTCCTCGACGAGGCCGACGAGATGCTCGACATGGGCTTCGCCGAGGACATCGAGGCCATCCTGGCCGAGACGCCCACCGAGCGGCAGACCGTGCTCTTCTCGGCCACGATGCCGCCCCGCATCGACGCGATCGCCCGCCGCCACCTGCGCGAGCCGGTCCGGGTCACGATGGGCCGCGAGGAGCCCACCCCGGGCGAACTGCCCCTGGTGCGCCAGAGCGCGTACATCGTGGCCCGCGCCTACAAGGCGGCCGCCCTGGGCCGCATCCTCGACGTCGAGGCGCCGACCGCGGCCATCGTCTTCTGCCGCACCCGCGAAGAGGTCGACCAGGTCACCGAGACGCTGAACGGCCGCGGCTACCGGGCCGAGGCCCTGCACGGCGGCATGAGCCAGGACCAGCGCGACCGGGTGATGGGCCGCCTGCGCGGTGGCAGCACCGAGTTGCTGGTCGCCACCGACGTGGCCGCCCGCGGCCTCGACGTCGAACAGCTCACCCACGTGATCAACTTCAACGTGCCGGCCGCCCCCGAGGCGTACGTCCACCGCATCGGCCGGGTGGGCCGCGCCGGTCGCGAGGGCGTCGCGATCAGCCTGGCCGAGCCCCGCGAGCAGCGCATGCTCAAGGCGATCGAGCGCCTGACCGGCCGCCGCATCCCGCTCGAGAAGCTCCCCACGGTGACCGACCTGCGGGCCCGGCGCCTCGAGCTGACCAGGGCCTCGCTGCAGGAGGCCATGGACGCCGACGACCTCGACCGCTTCCGCGTGGTGATCGACTCCCTGACCGACGAGCACGACCTCGAACAGGTGGCCCTGGCCGCGGTGAAGCTGCTCCACGAGGCGGCCGGCGGCGACATCGACGAGCAGGAGATCCCGTCCCCGCTGCCGCCGCGCCGCGAACAGCAGGAGAACCGGGGCCCGCGCCCCGACCGCCGCCACCGCCCGACCGACGACGACGTGACCCGCCTGTTCGTGGGCATCGGCCGCCGTTCCGGCCTGCGCCCGCAGGACCTGGTCGGCGCCATCGCCGGCGAGTCGGGCCTGCCCGCCCGCGACATCGGCGCCATCCAGATCACCGACCGCTTCTCGCTGGTCGAGATCCCGGAGTCGGCCGCCGACCGGGTCATCAAGGCCCTGTCCCGGGCCACGATCCGGGGCAAACGCCCTACGGTCCGCCGGGAGCGCTACAACCGCTGAGCCCCTTTCAAGAGCTTTCCCACCCATGCCGTACGGGCCTGACGTGCGGCCACGGACAGCGGAGCATCCGGGAAGAGAGCGTCGAACCCGTGGAAGCCGCCGGCCCACACGTGCAGGTCGGCGTGCCCACCGGCGGCCCAGATCCGGCTCGCATAGGCGACGACCTCGTCCCGGAACACCTCGGCCGACCCGGCGTCGAGATAGGCCGGCGGTAGCCCGCCCAGATCGACGGCCACCGCGGGCGAGGCGTAGCCGGGGTCGTCGCCCTGCCCGCCGGGTGCGTCGCCGAGCAGGCAGCGCCAGGCGAACTCGTTCATCTCGCGCGTCCACACGCCGGGCCCGCCGGCGAACTGCCGGCTCGACGGGGTCTCGTTGCGATGGTCGAGCATGGGGCCGATCAGCACCTGACCGGCGATCGGCCCGGCGCCCCGGTCGCGGGCCATCAGCGTGACCCCGGCCGCCAGCCCGCCGCCGGCGCTCGCGCCCGCCACGACGACCCGCCCGGCGTCGACGCCCAGTTCCGCGGCGTGTTCGAAGACCCAGGCCAGACCCTGATAGCAGTCGCCGACCGGCGCGCTGCCCCGCGCCTCGGGCGCCAGCCGATAGTCGACCGACACCACGACGGCGCCGAACGCCTCCAGCCACTCCATCGGGATGTCGATCTGCGAATAGCGGTTCCCCATGATCATGCCGCCGCCGTGAATCCAATAGACGCACGGGGCGGCCGAAGAGACAGCGGCCGGCCGCAGAATCGTCAGCGGCAGCGGATCGCCGCCCGGCCCAGGAATCGCGATCTCCCGCCGGTCGGCGCGAGCGAGGGCGGCCGGAGGCGGTGGGGCCGCGAAGGGGCGGATCTGGAGGAGGGTCCCGGCGTTCAGTGGAGGCATCGCCGGCATCGCGGCGAGCAACTCGCGCAGGCCCGGGTCGATCGCGGGGCGCATCAGAAGGCCGCCTTTCCGCCTACGGGGATCTCGTCGCTGAAGGTGGACTCGCCGGCCAGCAACGGCTGGAGGTGGGCCACGAGGGTCTGCGCGGGCTCCGTCGCGAAGAACGCCGCGTGCGCCTCCCGGCTGGTCCAGCCCTCGGTGACGTGGATGACGTCGGGGTCGGCGGCCGAGCGGCCGACCAGGAAGACGGCGCAGTCCGGGTCCGGCAGCGACGGCGCGCTCAACAGCAGCGCGACCACCTCGTCGCCCCGGCCCGGCCGGGCGGTCATCGTGGCGCGGAAACCATGCATCTGATACTCCCAAGTCGTTCGTTCGGGCTTGCTTCCATTCAAGGGCCTGAACTGCCGATTCGGTTGTACGATGATGCGCCTCTCTTGCCTGATCCTGCCAGCACTGGCAGGATCGGGCCATGGCGCTCGATGAGCTTCGTGACCTGCTGGAGCGGCATGCCCGTCCCGATCAGCGCACTCCGATCGAGGACGTGCTCATTTCGAAGGTCGACCGGACCGGGCCGCCCGCACCGGCGATGTCCGGTGCCGTGCTGGCCGTGGTTGCTCAGGGGGCCAAGCGGATCGCGCTCGGCGACCGCGTCTACGACTACGGCGCCGGGCAATATCTGGTCGCCTCCGTCGATCTTCCGGTCATCGGGCAGTTCACCCGGGCCAGCCCCGGCCGGCCCGCGCTCGGCTTCGGGCTGATCCTGCGCCCGGCCGCCATCGCCGAGGTTCTCCTCCACGCCGAGCTGCCCGCCTCCAAGACGACACCGTCCGGGCTCGTCGTCAGCGACGCCTCGCCCGAGCTTCTCGACGCCGTGGTGCGGCTGGTGCGGCTCATCGAGCGGCCCCGTGACGCCGCCGTGCTGGCTCCGCTCGTCAAGAAGGAGATTCTGTGGCGGCTGGTCACGGGGGAGCAGGGTCTTGCCGTACGCCAACTCGGTCTTGCCGACAGCAGCCTCACCCACATCGCCCACGCGGTCCAGTGGATCCGCGACCACTACGCCCGCGCGTTCCAGGTGGAGGAGCTGACCCGGCTGACCGGCATGAGCGCGTCGGCCTTCCACCGCAACTTCCAGGCGGTCACCGCGACCAGCCCCATCCAGTTCCAGAAGCAGATCCGGCTGCAACAGGCCCGCCTGCTGCTGGCCGCCGGCCCGGTCGACGTCACCGGCGTCAGCCGCAGCGTCGGCTACGACAGCCTGTCGCAGTTCAGCCGGGAGTACCGCCGCCAGTTCGGCGTGCCACCCAGCCGGGACGCGGCGCGCCTCGCCGTCGATCAGACGGCGAAGAACTCGAGCATGTCCTCCCTGGTCGGCTTGTAGGCAGCCGCCTCGGCGTGTTCCGCGCTGCGCGGGAAGAGCTCTTTCTCGTACGAGGTGAGCGCGGCCTCCACGTCGCCGCCATGAGCGGCGAGGGCCGTGCCCAGCTCGGCCGCGTCCTGCATGGCCAGGTTGGCGCCCTCGCCGTCCGGCGCCGCCAGGTGGGCGGCGTCGCCGATCAGGGTCACACCCGGCGTCCGGTCCCAGCGGAGCCCCTCGGCCGGCAGCGCGTAGTGCGGCCGGTGGACCGGTGCGGTGTCGCTCTCGGTGATGAACGCCAGCAGCTCGGGCGCCCAGCCCGCGAATTCCCGGGCGATCCGCGTGACGTCGGCGCTCTCGAAGAACGCCAGCGGCTCGGTCAGTTCGGCGTAGACGTGCAGGGTTCCGCCGGCCTCCCGGTGCGCGTTGATCTGCCGGCCCGCGAAGTCGGACACGATGGTCGTCCCGGGGCCGGCCACTCGGGCGAGCTCCGGGTGACGGTTCTCCACGTCGTACAGGAAAGTCTCGATGAAAGAAGTGCCCGCGTAGACCGGGACGGCTCCGGTGAGCAGGGGGCGGACCCGCGACCAGGCCCCGTCGGCGCCCACCAGCAGGGTCGTGGTGACGCTGCCGCGCCCGGCGAAGCTCAGCTCGTGGCGGCCGTCGCCCAGCGCGCGCACCCCGTCGACCTTGTGGCCCCAGCGCACGGTTCCGGCCGGAAGCGAGTCGATCAGGATCCGCCGCAGGTCGCCCCGCTGCACCTCGGGCCGCCCGCCGGTGCCGTCGTCGGCCTTGTCGAACAGCAGCGTGCCGTCGGTGGCGAGACCCCGGTAGGCCTCCCGGCCGGGCAGGACCGCGGCCCGGAACTCCTTCATCAGACCGGCCGCCTCCAGCGCGGGCTGACCGTTGTAGTCGTGGATGTCGAGCATGCCGCCCTGCGCCCGGGCGTCCGGGGAGCGCTCCGCCTCGTACACGACGGCCTCGATGCCGTTGACCTGGAGGACACGGGCGAGGGTCAGGCCGCCGAGCCCGGCCCCGACGATGGTGACTGGTGTGTTCATGGGTGAAAGGCTGGCGCGCGCCGCTTGCAGGGCCCTGACACGGCCCGCACACGGCGCTGACAGGAAAGGGATTCCCCTGGTTCACCCATGAGGTCCACCGTGTCCGGCCGGGTGCACCTCGTCGCTCTACGACATCGGGTCGGGACGGCTGCTGGAGAGTTTCCTCGTGCTCAACGGCACGCTCGCCAACTGCAGCGGCGCGCCGACACCGTGGGGTTCCTGGCTGTCCTGCGAGGAGACCACCGACGGCGTCGGCGCCGGCTTCGAGAAGCCGCACGGGTACGTCTTCGAGGTGCCGTCGGCCGCGCGCGGGCCGGTCGAGGCGGTGCCCCTGAAGGCGATGGGCCGCTTCGAGCACGAGACGGCCCCGGTCGACCCGCGCACCGGGATCGTCTACATGACCGAGGACAACGGCGACCCCGGCGACGGCTTCTACCGCTTCGTGCCGCGCCGGCCCGGTCACCTGGCGGCCGGCGGCCGGTTGCAGATGCTCGCGGTCACCGGCGACCGTGAGTACGACACGGCGACCGGCCAGCGGGTCGGCCAGGTGCTCGACACCCACTGGGTGGACATCGACGAGCCCGACCCGTCCGACGCCGAGGAGAACCCGGGCTCGGTCTACTCACAGGGCCGGGCCAAGGGCGGCTGCCGGTTCCTCGGCCTCGAGGGCTCGGCCTGGACCGGCGGCGGCGTCACCTTCGTGGCCAGCGAGGCCGGCGACGGCGAGAACGGGCAGGTCTGGCGGTACGAGCCGAGCGGACACGGCCGACGGCCGTCACCTGTTCATCAACGTGCAGTACCCGGGGGTGACCTGCGTGATCACCGGACCCTTCTAAGCGAGAAGGGCGCCGCCGTCGACGGTGAGGATGGTGCCCGTGGTGAAGGACTGGCCGATCAGGTAGAGGTAGGCGTCGGCCACGTCGGCGACCTCACCGACCCGGCGCAGTGGCACGGCGGCGGCCGTGTCGGCGTACAACCGGTCGACGCCCTCACCGGAACCCCACATCGGCGATCGGGTGACGCCGGGTTTGACCGCGTTGACCCGCAGCGGGGCCAGTTCGACGGCGAGGGCCCGGGTCAGCGCCTCGACCGCGCCGCAGATGCTCGACGCGACCGCCCAGCCCGGCAGGGGGCGGTCGGCGGCGGTGCCGGTGGTCAGCGTGATGGAGCCGCCCTCCCGCAGGTGGGGGAGGGCGGCCCGCACGGCGGCGAGCGCGCCGAAGTAGCGCAGCCCGAAGAAGTCACGGGCCCGCGCCACCTCCATCGAGGCGATCGGGGTGAGCGCGAGCTGCTCCCCGGCGGTGTAGACGAGGTGGTCGAAGGGCCCGATCTGGTCGAAGAGACCGGCCGGCGGGCCGGTGAGGTCGGCGGTCAGGCCGGTGGCGCCGAGCCGCTCGGCGGCGTCGCGGACACGCCGCTCGTCACGGGAGACCACGACCACCTCGGCGCCCTGCTCGACGGCGGCCGACGCGGTGGCGTATCCGATGCCGGACGTGCCGCCGACGATGACCACCCGCTGTTTCGCAATGTTCATGCCTCTACGCTGCGCCCGACCGCCGGCCCGCGTCCAAGACCTGTTCCGGCGTCTGTAATACCCTCAGGGCATCGACGTCGACCTGCGGAAACTCCGCTACTTCGTGGCCGTCGCCCGTCATCTGCACTTCGGGCGGGCGGCCGCCGAGCTGCACATCGCCCAGCCCGTGCTGTCCCGGCAGATCCGGGCGCTGGAGGCCGAGCTGCGGGTGGAGCTGTTCCGGCGCGACCGGCGCTCGACCGAGCTGACCGAGGCCGGCCACCGCCTGCTGGCCGGGGCCGGGCCGCTGCTGGCGGCGGCCGAGGCCCTGCGCCGCCGGGTGGCGGCGCCCGACCGGTTCGTGGTCGCCTTCATGCCCGGCCTGATCGTCACCGACGCCGTGCGGCGCTTGCGCGACCGCCACCCCGGCCTGGCCGTCGAGGTGCTGCGCACGACCTGGAGCGACCAGGTGGAGGTGCTGCGCGACGGCCGGGCCGACGTGAGCTATCTGCGGTTGCCGGCCGATCGGCACGGGCTGACCGTGCGGCCGATGACCAGCGAGCCCCGCGTCGTGGTGCTGCCCACGGGGCACCGCCTGGCCGGCAAGGAGTCGGTGGCCATCGCCGACCTGGCCGCCGAGCGGCTGCTCCAGAGCCCGGACGCGGTGCCCGAGTGGCGCGAGGTGGCGACGGTCCCGGCCGAGCCGGTGCCCGCGCGGGCGGTCGAGGAGAAGCTGGAGAACGTGGCGGCCGGCCGTGGCGTGGTGGTGCTGCCGCTGTCGACCGCCACCTACTACACCCGGCCGGACGTCACCTGGGCCCGCGTCACCGACATCCCGGACAACCAGGTGGTCCTGGCCTGGCTGGCCGAGCGCCGTGATCCGCTGCTCGGCGAGTACGCCGACCTCGCGCTCTGACCCGTCAGCGCCGGAAACGCGCGGGCACCCAGCGGTTGCGGGACTTCGCGCGGGCGGCCCGGCGGCGCACGAGCAGGATCGCGATCACCCCGCCCACCGCGGCCAGCGCGCCGGCCGCGGGCACCGTGGAGGTCAACCGCCGGCGCGGCGTCTCGGCGGTGACGACCTCGGGGTCGGTCAGGGTGCTGTCGGCGGTCTTCTCGATGCTCATGGCGCTCCTAGCTCTCGAGCCGACCGCGGCGCGGGGAGGCGCCGCGGCTGTTCCGCCGTTGCGTGCCCGGTCCGGCTGATCGGCTAACCGCGAACCCGGTTCATTCATCACACTCGCGCGGGGAACCCGTCATGTCCGGGCCCCGGATGCCGATGCGGGTGACGTGAGTTCTCGTCGCGGGTGGGCCGCGATCGCCGTGGTGGCGCTGGGCGGCTTCCTCGTGGTGCCCGACGGCGGCCTGGCCCAGGTGCTGTGGCAGGTGGCCGGCGGCTGGTTCGCGGCCGCGATGATCATCGTGGGGGTCCGTCGTCACCGGCCGGGGCTGCCGGTCATGTGGTGGCTGCTCGCGGCCGGGGTGGCCGGCAACGCCGGCGGCATCCTCGTCGAATATCTGCTGACCCGCTCCGAGGAATATCCGCCCTTCCCGTCCTGGGCCGACCTGGCCTATCTGTCGCTCTATCCCACCGCCGCCGCCGGGCTGCTGCTGCTCATCCGGCGGCGCACCGCCCACCGCGACCTGTCGAGCCTGGTCGACGCGGCCATCCTGACCACCGGCGCCGGCCTGCTGTCCTGGGTCTTCCTGATCAAACCGGCGGCCTCCGACCCGTCGATCGGGCTGTTCGGGCACATCGTCAGCGTGGCCTATCCGGTGGGGGACATCGCCCTGCTGGCCATGACGGCCCGGCTGCTGCTGAGCGGCGGGGCCCGCAACACCTCGTTCCGGCTGCTGGGCGCGGCCCTGCTCTGCTTCCTGGCCGGTGACGGGGCCTGGGCCGTGATCAACCAGATGGCCTGGGAGGCCGGCCCGCTGGCCAACAAGATCATGGCCGACGTGTTCCTGGCCGGCTACCTGCTCTTCGCGGCCGCCGCCCTGCATCCCGGCGTCCGCTCGCTGACCCGGGCCGTCGCGCCGCGCTCGGCCCGCCCCAGCCGCGGCCTGCTGCTCGTGCTGACCGTCGTCTCCCTCATCGCGCCCGTCCTGCTGATGGTGCAGGCCGCCCGGCACGAGGTCACCGACGCCCTGGCCATCGCGGTCGGCTGCGTCCTGCTGTTCCTGCTCGTCGTCACCCGGATGTCGCAGCTCATCACCCAGCTGGACGTGCAGACCGAGAAGGTCCGCGAGCTGGCCGTCACCGACGAGCTGACCGGCCTGCCGAACCGGCGGGCCTGGAACACCGAGCTGCCCCGCACGATCGAGCGGGTCCGCCGCACCGGCGACCCGCTGGCCGTGGCCATCATCGACATCGACCATTTCAAGCAGTTCAACGACGCGTACGGCCACCTGGCCGGCGACCGCCTGCTCAAGGAGGCCGCCGCGGCCTGGCAGGAGCAGCTGCGCACGGCCGACCACATGGCCCGCTTCGGCGGCGAGGAGTTCGTCGTGATGCTGCCCGCGGCCTCGTCGGCCCAGGCCCGCGAGATCGTCGACCGCATGCGCCTGGCCACCCCGCGCGGGCGGAGCTTCTCGGCCGGCGTCGCCGTCTGGGACGGCGCCGAGACCGCCGACGGCCTGGTCGCCCGGGCCGACGCCGCCCTCTACGCGGCCAAGGACGCCGGCCGCGACCGGGTTCACGAGGCCGCCCACGAACTCGCGCTCAAATTCCTAGACTGAGGACATGCTGCTCGCGGTCACCTCCGCGTACGCGTTGATCTTCGCTTGGATGGGCTACCGCTATCTGCGGCGGCGCGACCCTCTGCTGCGTGACGTGATGGTCATGTTCGCGTCGGTGGCGATGCTCTTCGCGCTCGGCCTGGTCGAGGTGTTCGGCGGCTCGGCGTCGCCCGTGGTGATGGGTGCGCTGGTGGCGGTGCTGCTGGCCAAGCCGGTGTTCACCCTGCGCCTGGTCGCCCGGCTGCGGCCGGTCAGCCCGTGGCTGATGGGGGCCGCGACCGCCGCCTGGGCCGTCAGCGCGGCCCCGCTGGTCGTCGCGACCGCCGGGACGCTGCCGCGCCGGATGGTCCTGATCGCCGCCGGTGTCTTCTTCTGCCTCGAGGTCCTGGCCGCCGTGCTGCTGGCCACCCAGGCGCGCTGCCGGGGCGGCGCGGCCCGGGTGCGGTTCTGGTGTGCCGCGGCGGCCACCGCCCTGTTCGGCGTCGCGGTGCTGACCTCGGCCGCCGGCCGGTCGGCGGCGGTGCACTCGCGGGTGCTCGCCCTGGTCGCCGGCCTGCTCTATCTGCTGGCCTTCGTGCCGCCGCGGCGGCTGCGGCGGCGCTGGTCCACCGGCGCCGCGTACGCGATGACCCAGCGGCTGCTGACCGTGGCGCCGGACGCGGACGCGGCCGAGACGTGGCGGCACTTCTGCCACGGGGCCAGCCAGGTCCTGGGCGCCGACGTGGCCGCGGTGCTGCTGCCCACCACGCCCGGGCGTCTGCGCGTCATGGCGTACGACCAAAGGGTCCTGCTCTCCCGCGAAGCGGTCGACCGCGACGTCGGCGAGCTGCTGGCCGCCGGCTTCACCATCGACGCGCTGGCCGGCTGGACCGATCCGCCCGCGGTGGCGGTCGAGCTGGCCCAGGCCACCGGCACCCGCTACGTCACCGCCACGCCGATCACGACCGTGGCCGGGCGGGGCGCGCTGGTGATGCTCAGCCGCTATCGGAGCCTGTTCGCCGACGACGACATCGCCCTGTTCACCGAGCTCGCCGACCAGGCGGCGGCGCTCGCCCAGCGGGCCGAGGTGCTGGCCGAGAGGCAACGCCTCGCGGTCATCGTCGAATCGTCGCCCAACGCGGTCATCGGCCGCTCCCTCGACGGCGTGATCACCAGCTGGAACGCGGGCGCGGAACGCCTCTACGGCTATGCGGCCGCCGAGGCGCTGGGCCGCGACATGGCCCTGATCTTCCTGGACGGGCAGGAGGCGACCGAAAGGGAGCTGCTGGCCCGGGCCGCCGCCGGCGAACGCGTCGAGCAGGACCAGGTGCGGCGGCGCCACAAGGACGGCCGGATCGTCACGGTGGCGCTGACCCTGTCGGCCATCTGCGACCCGTCCGGTCAGGTCACCGGCGTGGCCGGCATCTCCCGCGACATCAGCGAGCGCCGCCGGGCCGAGCTCATGTTCCAGGGCCTGCTCGAGGCCGCGCCCGACGCCATGCTCGGCGTCACCCAGGACGGCACGATAACCCTGGTCAACGCACAGACCGAGAAGCTTTTCGGGTACGCCCGGAAGGAGCTGATCGGCCGCAACGTCGACATCCTGGTCCCCGAGCGGGTCCGCGCGGCCCACCCCGGCCAGCGCGCCCGCTACTTCGCCGAGCCGAGAACCCGCCAGCTGGGCGGCGGCACGTCACTGGCGGCGGTCCGCAAGGACGGCTCCGAGTTCCCGGCCGAGATCAGCCTGTCGGCGCTGGAGACCGACCAGGGCATCATCGTGTCGGCGGCGATCCGCGACGTGACGGAACGGGTGGCCGCCCAGGCCGAACGGGAACGCCTGATCACGCAGGCCGAACGCGACGCGGCGGAAAGGCGCCTCCAGCACACCCGCCGCCTGGAGAGCCTGGGCCAGCTGGCCGGCGGCGTGGCCCACGACTTCAACAACATCCTGGCCATCATCGGCAACTACACCGAGCTGGTGCTGGACACGCTGGAGGCCGAGGACCCGGCCCCGGCCGACCTGGCCGCGGCCCGCGACGACCTGGGCCAGATCAGGCACGCGGCGGAGAGGGCGGCCCAGCTGACGAAGCAGCTGCTGTCGTTCGGCCGCCGGGACGTGACACAGGCCCAGGTGCTGAGCCTGAACCACGTGGTGGGCGACGTGGAGCAGATGCTGCGCCGAACGCTGGGCGAGCACATCCACTTGATCACCCACCTGGACCGCCAGCTGCGAACGGTGCACGCGGACCCCGGCCAGCTGGAGCAGATCCTGGTCAACCTGGCCGTGAACGCCCGCGACGCGATGCCGGGCGGCGGCACGCTGTCGATAGACACGGGCAACGCCGACCTGGGCCCGGACGACGCGGGAAGTTACAACTTGCGCCCCGGCTCGTACGTGCGCCTGAGGGTGAGCGACACCGGGGCGGGCATGCCGCGAGAGGTGCAGGAGCGAGCGTTCGAGCCGTTCTACACGACAAAGCCGAGAGGAGCCGGAACAGGCTTGGGCTTGGCCACGGTCTACGGCATAGCAACGGCGGCCGGCGGCGACGTCCACCTGTACTCGGAGGTGGACATAGGAACCACGGTCACCATCATGCTGCCGGCCACGGATCAGCCGGTGCCCACCGGGGAGAGCGTGGAGGAGCCCACGGGAGAGCCGGACCCGCTGGCGTCGGCCCACGAGACGATCCTGATGGTCGAGGACGAGGACGCCCTGCGACAGACAACGGCCCGCATATTGACCCGGGCGGGCTACGAGGTCCTGGCCGCAGACGGCGGCCAGCAGGCGATCCACGTGGCACAGACCCACCCCGGCGGCATCGACCTGCTGCTGACCGACGTCATCATGCCGAAGATGATGGGAAACGAGGTGGCGGTGCGGGTGACTGCGGTACGCCCGGGCCTCCCAGTCCTCTACATGTCCGGTTACGCCGAGCCGGTCCTCTCCGACAACGGCACGCTGCCCGACGGTTTCGTGATGGTCGAAAAGCCTTTCACCAGCCGCGAGCTGCTCCAGCGAGTACGAGACGTCCTGGCACGGCAAGCCACAGTCAACCACTGACTTCAGGCCGGGGCCCGCAGACCTGTCAGCGCGTTCCTTTCCGGAGGCAAACGCCACCACCAGGCTGATGGCGCCGATGCCAGCTGCTTTATCGGCCTTGTCCCAGTCCGAGCCATACGCAGACGGCTGACTGGACCAAGCCGGCTGCCGCGATCGGCATCAGCCAGGCAAGCCGCTCTCGCCCTTGACGCGCCGCCGCTGACTCGCCCTGTGCGGTGCCTGTTCTCACGCTCGCGGCTCCACGTCGGGCCGTGGCAGAGTTCTGACCTGGTGGAAGCGGGAGCGGTCAGGTTTGGACTCGGCGGTGGATCAGGGTGGCTCCGGCCACTATCAAGACGGCGGGGACGCCGACCCGCCACGCGGCGACGATCATCAGGCTTCGAGGGTCGTTGGCGGCGGCTATCTCCTCGGTGGCCGTTATCAGGCCGGCCGACAACGCCAGGCCGGCGGCCAGCAGGACTCGTTCGTCGATCAGGGTCCAGAGCAGCAGGGCGATCATCAAGGCCGACTGGGACCAGGGCGGCATCGTGTAGTCGACCGCCCAGGCGATGGCCAGCAGGATCGGCAGGGGGTTGCGGACCGGCAGTGGGCGGCCCGGGAGCAGCAGCAGGACCGAGGCCAGGGTGTAGGCGGCGATCGCGGCCGTGCTTGTCTGGTCGGTGCCGCTCAGTAACAAGGCCGACAGGGACAGGCCCAGGGCCGGCACCCGGGCGCCCAGCATGACGGCGGCCGCGGCCAGGCCGGCGCAGATCCAGGTGACGATCATGAGGTTGTTGAGGAGCACCACCCCGTATCTCAGGTCGAGGATCGGTGCCGTCGCCCCGGCCACCAGGAGCATCAAGGCGGCCGCCCGTGACGCGTACAGCCAGCGCAAGCGGGCCGGATGGCCGCCGCCGCTGCGGGCGCGCAGAGCGCCGAGCAGGAGCGAGGGTGCCTCCCGGTGCCATCGGCGGCCGTTCGTCTCGAGCACGCCCAGCATCTCGTCGCGGGGGTGGTCGGAGGGGTAGAGCCGGACCATCACCTCGTACGGCGTCATGCCGGCCTCACCCGCAGGACGATCCGGGCCGCCTCGGCCATCCGGGTGGCCTCCGCCTCGAGGGCCGCCCGGCCGTCGGGGGTCAGCGCGTAGTGGCGCCGGGCCCGGCCGTTCACCACCTCGTCGCGGACCACCTCGATCAGGCCGTCGCGGGTCAGGCGGTCGAGGGCCTGGTAGAGCGTGCCGGTGGCCAGCGTGACGCGCTGCTGGGACAACTCGGCGGCGCGCGTGATGATCGCGTAGCCATGGCGGGGCTCGTCCTGGAGCGCCGCGAGGATGTAGTACGTCGGCTCCCTCATGTGGTCACCATATGCCGTTGGCTTATATATGTAAACCGGCCATGTGGCGTTCGATGCGGCCGTCCTCGACCGCGTCGATCCAGAGCTTTGTTACTTGCGGGTCGGGGTTGCGGCGTACGCCGGAATGGAGTTGGGTCTTCGTCATCCGAAAGGTGTAGGGAGCGATCTCGGCCAGTTTGCGGGCACGGGCGACAGCGGCCTCCGGGGGACCGATCTCGTCGATGTGGCCGGCCGCGAGGGCCTGTGCGGGGGTCAGGGTCTCGCCGGTGAGGACAGCTCTGTGGGCCGCACGCGGGCCCAGGGCATGGCTCAAGATGTCCAGAGCCAGAGCGGGAAACGGCACGCCGACCAGTAGCTCGGTCACACCGAGCGTGCCGCCGCTCATCACCCGCTGGTCGCATGCGGCGGCCAGGACGGCGCCGCCGGCGATGGCGTGGCCGTTTATCGCGGCGACTGTCGGCTTGCCCAGGGAGAAGACGGCGTCGAACGCGTCCTCGAGCGCGGGCAGGAACTCGCGGATGTAGGCGGCGCCGCCGGCGAGGACGCGCTTGAGGTCGACGCCGGCCGAGAAAGCGCGACCGCCGCCGGTGAGCACGGCGGCGGCGGTCGCATCGTTGTTGTCGAGTTCGAGGAAGGTGGTCGTCAGGTCGTACAGAAGGTCGAGGTCCAGGGCGTTGACCTTTCCCCGGGCCATCCGGACGAGCGCGACGCCGTCGAGGTCATCGACCTGGATCGATCCAGTCGTCATGCTCCTATGGTGGCGCGTTCCGCGGGGGAAGGGGAGGGGGTGACGGGGTGGCTGCGTTCGAGGGCGGCGCCCTCGACGTCCACGTTGGGCAGGATCCGGTCGAGCCAGCGCGGGATCCACCAGGCCGAGCGGCCGAGCAGGTGCATCACGGCCGGGATGACCAGCATGCGGACCAGGAAGGCGTCGGCCAGCACGCCGAAGGCCAGGCCGAAACCGAGCGACCTGATCATCGCAGTGTGCGAGAAGATGAAGCCGCCGAAGACCGAGATCATGATGATCGCGGCGGCGGTGACGACCGTGCGGCCGGCGTGCACGCCCTGCCGGACCGCCAGACGGGCCGGGGCTCCGTGCGCGTACGCCTCTCGCATGCCCGACACCAGGAACAGCTGGTAGTCCATGGCCAGGCCGAACAGGATGCCGATCAGGATGGTGGGCAGGAAGCTCAGGATCGGGCCCGGGTCGTGCACGCCGAAGACCGAGCCCAGCCAGCCCCACTGGAAGATGGCGGTGATCGCGCCGAACGTGGCGAACAGCGACAGGACGAAGCCGAGAGTGGCGGTGAGCGGCACCAGCAGCGAGCGGAAGACGAAGATCAGGATGATCAGCGACAGGCCGAGCACGACGCCGAGATAGAGCGGCAGCACGTCGGAGAGCTGCTCCGAGATGTCGATGTTGCCGCTGGCGCTGCCGGCCACGCCGAGCGTGACGCCACCTTCGAGCGGTGACAGGTCGCGCAGGTCGCGGACCAGCTGCTCGGTCGACTCGCTGGACGGGCCTTCGGCCGGGATGACCTGGAAGGCCAGCAGCGCGCCGTCCTTGGACTGGCCGATCGGGGCGACCGCGGCGACGTCGGAAACGGCCATCAGGGCATTGCCGGCGCGGACCTGCTCGGCCAGCACCTCGTCGCCGGTCACGGCGGCCGGCAGCTCGGCCACCACCAGCAGCGGGCCGTTCACGCCGGCGCCGAACTTCTGCTCGGTCAGCTTGTACGCCTGGTACTGCGACGAGTCCTGCGCCTCCGACGAGCCGTCGGGCAGCCCGAGGCGGATGGAGAGCGCCGGGATGGCGATGACGATCAGCGCGGCCAGGCCGGCGAACGCGGTCAGCAGGGCCCGGCTTGTGCTCATCGGCTGCGAGGGGGTGGTGTCCGCGTGCGGCCGGCCGATCGCGGCGCGGGCCTTGCGGCCCAGCACGCGCGGGCCGAGCAGGGAGAGCAGGGCCGGCGTCAAGGTGACCGCGACGACCACCGCGACCGCGACGCAGATGGCGCCGACGGTGCCCATCATGCCGAGGAAGCCGATGCCGGTGACGTTGAGGGCGAGCAGCGCCACCAGCACGGTGGCGCCGGCGAAGACGACGGCGTTGCCCGAGGTGCCGTTGGCCAGGCCGATCGACTCGTGCGTGTCCACACCGGCCAGCAGCTGGCGGCGGTGCCGGTTGAGGATGAACAGGCTGTAGTCGATGCCGACGGCCAGGCCCAGCATGACGCCGAGCACCGGGGTGATCGAGAGCATGTCGACCGTGCCGGACAGGGCCAGCGAGGCGGTGACGCCGACACCGACGCCGACCAGGGCGCCGACCAGGGGCAGGGCCGCCGCGATGAGCGAGCCCAGCATGACCAGCAGCACGATCGCGGCCACGACCACGCCGACGACCTCACCGACGCCGAGCACCTCGGGGACGCCCTGGGTGATGTCGTTGGAGAAAGCGACCTCGACCCCGGCCGGGACGCCGGCCGACACGTGGTCGACGACGCCGTCCTTGGTCTCCTGGGTGACCTCCATGCGCGGCTTGTCGAAGACCACGGGCGCGGTGGCGGCGCTGCCGTCCTCGGACACGAGCCGGATCTTGGCCGACATGGCGAGCAGCTGCTGCGACAGTTTCAGCTGGGCGGCCTGCGCTTCGAGTTGGGCCTTGGCGGCGTCTTGTTGGGAGCCGGGCGGCGCGTTCGTCGCCTCGAGCTGGGCCAGTCCAGCGGTGACCTTTTCCAGGCCCCCGGTGACCTGCGCGGCCTGCTCGGTGGCCTGCTGCTGGGTGGCGAACGGGTCGGTCGTGGACGCGACGCCGTCCAGCTCGCCGGTGCTCTTGAGCAGCGCGGCCACGCCGGCCTTCTGCTCATCGGTGAAGGCGGCGCCGCTCGAGGTGTGGAACACGATCGTGCCGGAACCGCCGCTGGCGCTCGGGAACCTCTGCGCCAGCTGCTGGGTGACCTGGTCGGTCTTCGTGCCGGGGATGGTGACCTGCGACGACAGGGTGCCGCCGAAGGCGAAGTACGCGGTGACGGACAGGCCCAGGATCACCACCCAGGCGATCAGGACGGTCCAGGCCCGCCTGGCGCTGAAACGCCCCAGACGGTAGAGCAACTCGGCCACGGGGGAGTGCCTCTCTGCTATCAGGTGGGGTAACCGGTGCGGATGCTGTCGATGAGCCGGTCGAGCAGGTGCGCCCACAGGCGGCGGGAGTCCTCGTCGACCACGGCGCCGGTGTCCGCGATCCAGTGGTGGGCGATCACCTCGGTGCCGTGCACCAGCGAGCTGACCAGGATCTCGGCCTCGAGGGCGTCCAGATCGGCGTGCCGGTCGGCGAGGAGGCGGGCCAGGTCCATGGTCGTACGGGCGAAAGTGGCCTGAAAGATCTGCTGGGGCCGGGGATCGCCGGCGCCGAAACCGCCGAGGGCGCGATAAAGAAAGGCGATCAGCGAGGGTACGTCGGTGGATCGCAGCGCCGCGGAGACGGTCTCGAAGGTGGACGCGGCCGGGGCGGTACTGATCCGGTCGAGCACATTCTCGATGACGACGCCGAGGACCTCGGTGCACACGGTCGTCACGATGTCGTCGATCGACGCGAAGTGGTTGAAGATCGTGCGGCGCGAGACGTCCGCCCGCTCGGCCAGCAGATCGACGCTGAGCCGGGCGTTGCCGTCCTCGGAGATCAGTTCCTTGGCCGCGTCGAGAATCGCCCGCCGATGCCGCGCCTTGAGCGCCGCCCGGCGGTCGAGCGGAGAGGTCGTCACAGTGCTTACATTAAGTGCATCGTTGCACTGAGCGCAAAGTAGGGTGTGATCATGGGCTCGGCCGATGACATCAACACCCTGGTGCGCTTCTGCGCGCGGCGCGACGTACCGCAGCTGACGGCCGGAACGGCCGATGTGGCCATCCTCTTCGGTGGCAGCATCCTGGCCGGCGCGGACGTCTTCGCCGAGGCCATGCGGGCCGGCGCCGCCGACCGCTACATGATCGCCGGCGGCGAGGGGCACACGACGAGCGCGCTGCGGGAGACGCTCGGTGTGCACTCGGGCACGGAGGCCGCGCTCTTCGACCGTTACCTCCGGGAGCGGCACGGCCTGTCGGCCGACTTCCTGGAGCAGGAGTCGACGAACTGCGGGAACAACGTGACGATGTCGCTGCGTCTGTTGCGCTCTTCGGGCGTACGTCATCAGCGTCTGATTTTGATCCAGGACGCCACGATGCAGCAGCGGATGGACGCGGGCTTCCGCAAGCACGCGCCCACCGCCCGGCTGACCAACTACGCCGCCCACCGGACCTTTGTGCAGGCATCCGATGGGCGGCTGTCGTTCGTGGACCCGCCGGTGGGCATGTGGTCCCTGGAGCACTACGTCACGCTGCTGATGGGCGAGATCCCGCGGATGACCGGTTACGGTCCCTCGGGGCGTGACTTCATCGCCCACGTCGACGTGCCGGACGAGGTCCGGCACGCCTTCGACCGGCTGCGCGCCGACTGGCCGGTCAGGGAATGAGCAGGACCCGGCCGAAGGCGGCGCGGCTCTCGATGTAGCGGTGGGCGCCGGCCGCGTCGGACAGCGGGAACTCGCGGTCGATGACGACCGTCAGCTCGCCCGAGGCGACGCGGCCGATCAGCTTCTCGATCAGCGCGCGGGTGCGGGCCGGGTCGTGTGACATCTCGGCGCCGAAGTAGACGCCGTTCAGCGAGGCGCTCTTGCCCATCAGCGGGCCGAGCTGCGGCGAGTACGTGTCGCGGCTGGCCTGGCCGACCCAGCTGATGCGGCCCCGGTAGGCCAGGGCGTTGATGCTGCCCTCCAGGGTGCGGCCGCCGACCGGGTCGACCACCAGGTCGACGCCGCGGCCGCCGGTCAGGTCCCGGACGCGCTCGACGACGTCCTGGTCCTTGTAGTTGATGGCGTGGTCGAGGCCGTAGCCGGCCAGGCGGGCCAGCTTCTCGTCGCTGGACGCGGTGCCGATCACCGTGGCGCCCGCGGCCTTGGCCAGCTGCACGGCGGCCAGGCCGACCCCACCCGCGGCGGCCTGGATGAGGACCGTCTCGCCGGCGCGCAGCCGGCCGAACTCGAACAGGCAGTCGTCGGCGGTGCCGAACTCGACCGGGATGCCGGCCGCGATCCGCGGGTCCATGTCGTCGGGCACCACGTACACGTTGTGCAGCGGCACCGCGGCCAGCTCGGCGTGCGATCCCGCCATCATGAAGGCGACCGCCCGCTGACCCTCGCGCACACTCGTCACGCCTTCACCGACGGCGGCGATGGTGCCGGCCGCCTGATAGCCGCCGATGTGCGGGGCCGACGGGAACGGGCTGACCTGCCGGTGCAGCAGGTCGCCGCCCTGCACGCCGACCGCCGCGACGCGCAGCAGTACCTCGCCGGCCTGGGGCGCCGGGTCGGGCACCTCCTCGTAGCGCAGGACCTCGGGTCCGCCGTTCTCGTAGTAGACGGCCGCTTTCATGCGAGCTCCTTCAGGGTGGGGTAGTCGGTATATCCGGTGGCGCCGCCGACGTAGAAGGTGGCGGGGTCCGGGGTGTTCTCGTGCGTGTCCTGGCGCCAGCGGGCGGCCAGGTCGGGGTTGGCGATGGCGGCCCGGCCGACCGCGACGGCGTCACCGAGACCGTCGGTGAGCAGCCGCAGCGCCTCGACGCGGGTGGTCGGCGTGCCGAAGCCGGTGTTGACGACGGCCGGGGCCGCGATGGCGTGCCGCAGTTTCTGCACGAGCTCGCCGGCCGGGTCGGCGTGCAGGATGTCCACAAAAGCAAGACCGAGAGGGGCAAGAGCTTCGGCCAGGCCGGTGTACGTCTGGACGACGTCGGCCGGGTCGGTCTCGAGAGCACCCTGGATGTTGTGTTCGGGCGACAGCCGGATGCCGGTGCGGTCGGCGCCGACGGCCGCGGCCACCGCGGTGACGACCTCGACGGCCAGGCGGGTCCGGTCGGAATATTCGTCGGTGCGGACGTTCGCCGCGGGCGACAGGAACTGGTGGATCAGATAGCCGTTGGCGCCGTGGATCTCGACGCCGTCCATGCCGGCCGCGATCGCGTTGCGGGCGCCGTCGGCGAACGCGGCCACCACGGCCGCGATCTCGCCGGTGGTCAGCGCGTGCGGCACGGGCAGATCGGCCTTGCCGTCCGGGATCCGGATCTCGCCGGGTGCGGCGATCGGGCTGGGTGCGACGGTACGCCCGGAGCCACCGACCGCCGGATGCGAGATGCGCCCGCCGTGCATGATCTGCATGACGATGGAGCCACCGGCCTCGTGCACCGCGTCGGCGACCCGGCGCCAGCCCGCCACCTGCTCGGCGGTCTCGATGCCGGGCTGCCCGATCCAGGTGCGGCCCTCCCGCACCGGCCAGGTGCCCTCGGTGACGATGAGGCCCATGGACGCCCGCTGCCGGTAGTACTCGACGAGCAGATCACCCGGCACGCCGTCGTCCTGACCGGCGCGAATGCGGGTCAGTGGTGCCATCACCAGGCGGTTACGCAGCTTGATGGAGCCCAGCTCCAGGGGAGTGAACAGCATGATTGACCATTTCTAGTGATATTTCGTCATGAGCCGCTCAGGTCAGGCTGGTGTAGCGGCACGCCTCGCGGAAGATCTCCAGCAGGTCGGCCTCCTCGCCGCCGTGCCGGCGCAGCGCCCAGTCGTCGAGAGCGGCCCGCAGCGCGACGCTGACCGTCTCCATCACCACGCGGGCCTTCAGCGTGCCGCCCATCAGTTCCTGGTTGGCCTGGCAGGCCCGGGCGTCGAAGGCGATCGCGGCCTGCCGGAGGTTGTCGTCGCGGGCGAGCAGGCAGCGCACCCGCAGCAGCCGCTCGACCGCCCCCTCGCGGGTCCGCAGGCCGGCCAAGCTCGACTCGGCCACCCCCTCGCGGGTCCGCAGGCCGGCCAAGCTCGACTCGACCGCCCCCTCGCCGGTCCGCAGCCCGGCCAAGGTCGCCTCGACGGCCTCGAAGACGTTCCGGCCCCGCGCCAGCTCGGCGGTGAAGGCCTCCTGAAAGGCCCGGTTGACCCCGAGCGCCGCGTCTTCCTTGGTCGGGAAATAGCGGAAGAAGGTCCGCTGCGACACCCCGGCCGCGGCCGCGATGTCCTCGACCGTGGTCCGCTCCGACCCGCGCTCGCCGAAGAGCTCGAGCGCCGCCGCCTCGATCTCGGCCTGGGTGGCCAGGCGGCGGCGTTCGCGCAGGTCGTTGGTGGCGGTCACCAGCAACATGCTAGCACCTGCCGTTGTGGCAGTGACCGGCATCTTGTCAGCGACCGGCTTTCACAGGCCCGACACGCCCTCGTAGGAGCCGAGCGGGGCGGCTCCGGCGTGCTCGAACTCGAGCAGGGCCAGGCCGGACGGGGTGACCTCGTGGTGGCTCAGGCGCAGGCCGACCGGGGCGGCCGGGTGCTCCAGCAGGCGGCGGCCGGCGCCGAGGACGGTGGGGGCCACGACCAGGCGCAGCGTGTCGACCAGGCCGGCCTGGAGCAGGGCGGCGCCGAGGCGGGCGCTGCCGTGGATCTGAAGCTCGCGGCCGGGCTCGGCCTTCAGCTCGGCGACGGTCTTCACCGGGTCGCCGGCCAGGATCGTCGTCGGCGACCAGGAGCCCGACTCCAGGGAGCTGGTCACCACATATTTGGGGAGGGCGTTCATCCGTACGGTGAAAGGGTCGTCGCCCTTGATCTGCGGCCAGTCGCGGGCGAAGGCCTCGTAGGTGCGGCGGCCCAGCAGCAGGCCGTCGGCGTGGTCGAGCCACTCGGAGGTGCGCTGGACGAAGAGCCTGTCCAGGTAGGGCACCAGCCAGCCGCCGCGGGTGAAGCCGCCGGTCGTGTCCTCGTCGGGGGAGCCCGGGCCCTGGCTGACGCCGTCGAGGGTGACGAACTCGGTGAGGGTCAGCCTCATTGCTCCGCCTCCTTGGCCAGCTGGGTGGTGACGGTGCCCCAGCCGTCCATGAAGCCGAGCTTCTCGTGGCGGTCGCGGGCGGCCGGGTCGCCGTGGCGGACGAGGACGCGGTAGTCGGTGCCGTCGGGATGGTCGGCGAAGGTGATCTCGGCGGTCATGGCGACCGGCTCCGGGGTGGCCGGTCGCCACGAGCTGTCGATCGCGTTGGTGAAGACGATTTTCGCGAGGGCGTCGACCACCAGGAACGTCGCGTCGACGTGCGGGACGAAAGCGTCCCCGTCGTCGCTCATGCGGGTCAGGAGAGCACCGCCGGGGTGCGGTTCGAGGCGGTCCACACGGCACACGGCCGGGGCCGGGATCCACCATTTCGCGAAGCGGGACGGGTCGGTCCACGCGGACCAGACGGCGGCGCGCGGGGCGCGGATGACACGGTGCAGGCTCAGGTCGAGATCGGGGTTCATGTCGGCTCCTCGGTCACAAATCGTTCCAGGCGGTCGGTGCGCTGCGACCAGATGGTGCGCTGCTCGGCGAGCCAGTCGTCGACGACGGCGAGGCGGTCGCGGTTGAGCACGCACGTGCGGATGCGGCCGGTCTTGGCCGTGCTGATCAGACCGGCGTTCTCGAGGGTGCGCACGTGTTTCATGAAAGAGGGCAGGGCCATGGGGTACGCCCGGGCGAGCTCGCCCACGGTCGCCGGTCCCTCGCCGAGCCGGCGGACGACACCGCGCCGGGTCGGGTCGGCCAGGGCGACGAAGACGTCGTCCAGGCGAGCCGAATAGTTAGCCATAAGGCTAACTATAGACCCGGGCCGCACCGTTACGTCATCGCCGAGCACACCGGCTCGGCACGCGGCGTCAGAACAAGTAGTCGGAGAGAGCCCGCGACCGGGCCGGGTGGCGCAGTTTGGCCATCGTCTTGGACTCGATCTGGCGGATCCGCTCACGGGTCACGCCGTACACCTGACCGATCTCGTCGAGGGTGCGCGGGTTGCCGTCGCGGATGCCGAACCGGAGCCGGACCACGCCGGCCTCGCGCTCGGTGAGGGTGGACAGCACGGCCTCGATCTCGTCCTGGAGCATGGCGAAGCTGACCGCGTCGAGCGCGACGACGGCCTCGCTGTCCTCGATGAAGTCGCCGATCTGGGAGTCGCCCTCGGAGCCGAACGTCTGGTCGAGGGAGATGGGCTCACGGGCGTACTGCTGAATCTCGAGGATCTTCTCGACCGGCATGTCCATCTCGGCCGCCAGCTCCTCGGGCGTGGCGTCCCGGCCGTTGCGGTGGAGCAGGTCACGCTGGATGTGCCCGAGCTTGTTGATGATCTCGGCCATGTGCACCGGTATGCGGATGGTGCGGCTCTGGTCGGCCATCGAGCGGGTGATGGCCTGGCGGATCCACCACGTGGCGTACGTGGAGAACTTGAACCCTTTCGCGTAATCGAACTTTTCGACGGCGCGGATCAGGCCGACGTTGCCCTCCTGGATGAGGTCGAGGAACGCCATGCCCCGCCCGGTGTAGCGCTTGGCCAGCGACACCACGAGCCGCAGGTTCGCCTCGAGCAGATGGTTCTTGGCCCGGTCGCCGTCGCGGACGATCCACCGCAGGTCGCGCCGGAGCACGCCGTCCATCTCGGTGCCGTCGGCGTCGGCCGCGCGCAGCAGCTCGCACGCGTAGAGCCCGGCCTCGATCCGCTTGGCGATCGTCACCTCCTGCTCCGCCGTGAGCAGCGGAACCCGCCCGATCTCGCGCAGGTAGGCCCGCACGGTGTCGGTGGTGGCGACGGTCTGCGCCTCGGCGGCGGCCTGGCGCACGGCCTCGGACTCGTCGGTGTCCCACTCGAAGTCGGACGGGGCCGCGCCGGAGCGGGCGGTGGCGGAACGGGCGGTGCTGGATGTCATGCCCAGGCTCCCGGGATGGCTCGTGGCATCGCGGGCCGCAGGGTCGCACCGCGGAGAGGCCATCTGGTCCTCGCGAACCGCGAGGTCAGGGAATTATAACCGGGTGCGGGCCCTGGTCGCCGCCCCTGACGCGGTCACGGGCTGACCAGCCCGGTGCGATAGGCGTAGACGACGGCCTGCACGCGGTCGCGCAGGGCGAGTTTGGTGAGGATGCGCGAGACGTACGTCTTGACGGTCTCGGGCCCGATCATCAGACGCGCCGCGATCTCGCTGTTGGACAGCCCTTCGGCGATCAGCTTGAGCACTTCCCGCTCGCGCGGGGTGAGCCGCTTGCCCGCGGCCACGTCGTCCGGATCGGAGGGCCGCAGCCGCGACCCGTGCCGCCCGATCAGATGGCGGGTCATGGCCGGGTCGACCAGCGCCTCGCCGCGGGCCACCGTGTGCACGGCGGCGATGAGCTGCTCCGGCGACGCGTCCTTGAGAAGGAAGCCGCTGGCCCCCGCGCGCAGGGCCTGGTAGACGTACTCGTCGAGGTTGAAGGTCGTCACCACCAGCACCTTGACCGGATCGGCCGCGTCCGGCCCGGCCAGCAGCCGGGTGGCCTCGATGCCGTCCATCACCGGCATCCGCACGTCCATCACCACGACGGCCGGCCGCAGCCGCCGCGCCAGCTCGACCGCGGCCTTGCCGTCGGAGGCCTCGCCGACCACGGTCAGCTCGGGCTGCGAGTCGAAGATCGTGATGAACCCGGCGCGGATGACGGCCTGGTCGTCGCAGACCACCACCTCGATCGTCATGGCGCTCCCTCGCTTGGTACGTGGGCTTTTACTGCTTTGCTTGGCACGTGGGCCTGTACGGCGAATCCGCCTCCTGGGCGTGGACCGGCGGTCATCTCGCCGCCGAACAGTTCGACCCGCTGCCGGAGCCCGGCCAGCCCGTGGCCGGACCCGCTACCGGCACCGCCGCCGGCCGCGCGCTCGGTGACGACGGTGACGGTCACCCCGTCCGGCTGGTAGTCCAGTTCGACGGCGGTGGGCTGCCCGGCCGCGTACTTCATGGCGTTGGTCAGCGCCTCCTGCACCACCCGGTAGGCGGCCAGCTCACGCCCCGCGCCCATGGCGGGCGCCGTGCCGCCCTCGACCAGGGTGACCGGTTGCCCGGCCGCCCGCGTCGACTCGACCAGCGCGCCCACCTGGTCGAGCCCCGGCAGCCGGTCGCGGGGCGCCGGCCGCTCCGGATCGAGCACGCCGAGCAGGTCACGCAGCTCGCTGAGGGCCCGTTTCCCGCTGTCACCGATCACCTGGAGGCTGTCGGCGGCCGGCCCGGGCCCGGCCACGAACCGGGCCGCGTTCGCCTGCACGACAATGGCGGTCACGTGGTGGGTGACCACGTCGTGCAGCTCCCGCGCGATGCGCGCCCGCTCGGCCGCCCGCGCCTGCTCCCGATCGAAGGCCCGCCGCCGGCGCACGACGACCCCACCCACGGCGGCCAGGGCGACAAGCGCGAAGAAGATGACGTAGTCCTGCACCCGGGCCGTCGACCCGGCCGCCCGCAGCCCCACACACAGCCCCGCATAAGCGATGACCGCCGCGCCGGCCACCACAGGGCGGAACCGTTCCTGATAGGCGCCGGCGCTGTAGAGCGCGACCAGCAAGGCGGCCCCGGCGGCACTCTGATAGCCCCGAAGCTCCTGCACGGCAAACCCGAGCCCGACCAGGCCCAGCACGGCCGCCGGCCACCGCCGCCGCGCGGCGAGAGGAACCGTCATGGCAACCGCGGCCACGAGACCCAGAACGTCGACCGGCCGCCACGGCAGCTCACCGAGCCGGGTGCCGGCGGCAGCGACCGGAGGCACGAAGGCCAGCGCCAACAGGACAAGCCCACCGGCCCCGTCACGAGCCCACCGCGGCCGCGCCCGCCACCATGTCACCGCCGCAGCGTAGCGGTCGATCATTTCCCTTCCTCCCGGACAAAGCGCTCCGCTGAAGGCTTGCCGGTCGCGCGGGACACGCGGCCCACGAGGGCCGCCCCGGTTCGCGCGGTGGTCGGTGACAGCGGACAGGCCGGCCCTCTGAAAGAGAGACGTCGCAGACCGAACCGACTCCCGGCATGTGAACGCGGACCGGATCGCATTCGATCACCCCCGCGAATGTGGCACATTTTCCCTCTTACCGCTCCGCTGATTTTCGCGGGACAATAACTCATGCGCCAGATACGGGGCCAGATGCAATTCTTCAACCACGCTCAGATAGCCCAATGGCGCGACCCCACCAAACGCAAGAAATACTCAGCCGACGCCGAAGAGTTCCGCCGCGACCATCACGAGCGCCGCCAATACGGACTGATACAACGCCACACCCGAAAATGGCGCAGCCTGCACGGCGACACCCCGATGCCGCCGCTGGCCCCACCCCGCCCCTACCGACCACGCCACCGCCACCCACCCACTCCGACACCGCCAACCGGCCCCGCCGCGCCAAGCCCGGCCGCCGTCGGCCCGATCTCGACCATCGCGGGCTCGACCGCCTCGGATCTGGTTGCTGCGGATCTGGTTGCTGCGGATCTGGCTGCTGCGGGCCTGGCTGCTCCGGGCCCGGCCGCTGCAGGCCCAACCAACCTGAACGGCCCGCCCCCAATCGTGTGCGTCAGCGGATCGGATCTGGCCACCTCAAGCCCGACCGCGCCGGGTCTGGCCGCCCCAGGACCTGCCGTTCCCGGCCCTGCTGGCGTCGGCCCTGCCGTTCCCAACCGTGCCGTTCCTGACCTTGCTGGTGTCGACCGTGCCGCTCCCGACCCTGCCGTCCCTGACCCTGCCGTCCCCGACCCCGCTGGTGTCGACCCTGCCGCTGCCGACCGTGCCGCTCCCGACCGTGCCGCCCTCGACCCTGCCGCCCTCGACCCCGCTGGCGCCGACACGGCCGGTCCCGGGCCGGTCGGCCCAGTGCCTCAAGCCGTACCCGCGCGAGCCGCTCGAACCCCGATGGCAGCCACCAAGACCGCCCTCGCTGATCCACCGGCCATGGTGCTGCCGGCGAGGCCGGCCACCGACGCGTCCTGCCGCGCACCCGCCACGACGCCATCGCTCGGCTCGCGACGACGGGCCTCGACCGCACGCCCTGCTACACCCCGCGGACAACCGGGCACCTGTCCCCATCGGCACAAGGCAACCCAGGAAAGTCACTCGAACTGCAGTCGCCGGACAAAGCGAAGACAGGTGCGCCCATTCTCCCGGCCGTCGTGAAAACAATCCTATGACGGCATCGACAACTTGCGGAAGGCCGCCGCGGCGCCTGGACAAGAATTTCCGCAAATGCCGGACAGTGGCTCGTCCCTTACCGCGTGACATCGTCTCGGTGTATCTGGAGGGCGTAGCTTTTGGCGATCCTGCCCGTCAGGTCGTCGGGCGGCTGTGTCGCCGGCATGGCTACCGTTGTTCGCCGTACGTTGGAGTCCGGCGGAAGCGTGCGGGGACGAAGTTGGTTCGGCGCAGGAACAGGTAGGTCAGGATCAGGCCGGCCAGGATGGCGAACACGCTTGCCTCGGGGCCGAACTCGCCGCCGCTGATGGCCGCTGGGCCGTGGGCTACGCCCTGCAGCAGGCCGCCTGTCGTGCCGTCGGAGCCGGAGACGGTCGCGCCGAAGAGGCCCGACTCGGCGAAGTTCCAGCCCAGGTGCAGTCCGATCGGCAGCCACAGGGAGCGGGTCAGCGCGTAGGCGGCGCCCAGCATGAGCCCAGCCTCGGCCGCGATGGCCAGCGCGCCCCAGATGGTGGCGTGCGGGTTGAGCAGGTGCAGCGCGCCGAAGAGCAGGCCCGAACCGGCCAGCGCCACCACCGTGCCGCCCCACCGCTCCAGCAGGCGGAACAGCACCCCGCGGAACAGCACCTCCTCTAGTACGGCGATGCCCGTCATCATCCCGAACGTGGCCACCATGTCACCGGCCGAGCCCCAGCCCGCGATCCGATAACCACCGAAGATCGCGATGACCCCGATGACCAGCGAGAAAACGCCCACGCCGATCGCGAAGCCGCGCAGCGCCAGAGGGCGGGCGCGGGTCAGCGGCGGTTCCTCGTGTTCCAGGCGCCGCACCAGAAGGCGATAGACGGCCAGAACCAGGGCGGCCACCGTGAAGCCGGTCAGCAGGCCGGTGAACCAATGGCCGGCCGCCGCCGCGAGCAGCGGCGCCAGCAGCAGGTCGGCCACGACGAACGTGACGATCAGGATGAGTGCGTTTCTCCCGCGGAACTGAGGCATGGGACGACGCTATGAAGACTGACCCCGGTCGATCGTCACCGTGCGGGGGGCAATGGGTGGTAGCTCTCACGGGGGATGGCGCTGCCGGCGGCCGTTACGGGCGCTGGGATACTTCTCGGGCGGAACAGCTGTGACCAGGGTAGGGGGATCGCGTGCCACAAGGTCCCCGGCAGCTCAGCTCACACCGGCTGGCGCTCGCTCTGGCGCTCGTCTCGGCCGGGCCGCCGCTGATCGTCCACGAGGGCTGGGCCGGCGTGCCGGTCGCGGTGGCCGCCGCGGCGTACGCCGCCTATCTTGTGCTCGGAAAGCGCTGGCCGCGTCTGCGCCGGCGCCGTTCCCGCCCGGACCAGCGTTGACCCGGACCCCAGGGTGCGGGTTTAGGGTCGCCGCGTGAGGGTCGGTGAGCTGGCGCGCCGCACCGGGACGACCGTGCGGGCCCTGCGCTACTACGAGGCGGCCGGGCTGGTCGTGCCGCGGCGGCTGAGCAACGGCTACCGGGAGTACGAGCCGGTGGCCGTGCGTCAGGTCGCCCAGATCCGTGAACTCATGGCACTGGGTCTGTCGGTCGAGGAGACCAGGCCTTTCGTCGAGTCCATCGCCAACGGCGACGACGTCTGCGCGGCGGCCATCGCGACCTTCCGCAGCACGGTGACGAGCCTCCAGAAGCGCATCGGCGAGCTGACCGCCCAGCGGGAGGCCCTCGACGCCCGCATCGACGAGGCGGCCCGCCTCGTGGTGACGGCCGCGCCGCCGCACACAGGGACCGACCTCACCGGACGACAGCTGCCCGAGCTCACCTTCTACGCCACCGACGGCCGCCTGGTCGACCTGCGCGCCCTCGGCCCCGGCCGCAGCGTGATCTTCGTCTACCCGCTGACCGGCCGTCCCGGCGTCGACCTCCCGCGCGGCCTGCTGGAGATCCACGGCGCCCGGGGCAGCACCGACCAGGCCATCTGGCTGCGCGACCACCACGCCGAGATCTTGGCCGCCGGCGCCGCGAGGGTGTACGGCCTCTCCGCGCAATCCACGGGCTACCAGCGTGAGCTCGTGCATCGGCTCCATCTCCCGTACCCCCTCATCCCGGACCCGCGCCTCGGTCTGGCCGCCGCTCTCGGCCTGCCCACCCTGGCCGCCGGCGATCTGACCCTCTACGAGCGCCTGACCCTGGTCGTCACCGGCGATCGGGTGGAGCACGTCTTCCACCCGATTCCCGACCCGGCCTCGCACGCGCTCGAGGTCATGCGCTGGCTCAATCGCGCTTGACCCGAACCCCGGGGTGCGGGTTTAGCGTCCCCCGCATGACGAGAACCATGAGCGGCGACGTCGATTACGAGACCCAGGGCCAGGGGTACGCGGTGCAGCGGCGCCCCGACCGCAGGATCGCCGCGACCCTCCACGCGGCGCTGGGCGACGCCCGGACGGTGCTGAACGTCGGCGCGGGCGCCGGCTCCTACGAGCCCACCGACCGGTACGTGGTCGCGGTCGAGCCGTCGGCCCGGATGCGCGCCCAGCGCTCGCCATCAGCCGTTCCGGCCCTGGACGCCACGGCCGAGCACCTGCCGTTCGACGACGACTCGTTCGACGCCGTGATGGCCACCGTCACCGTCCACCAGTGGGCGGACACCGCGCGCGGCCTGGCCGAGCTGCGCCGCGTCGCCCGCGGCCCCGTGCTCGTGCTGACCTTCGACGGCGACGCCCTCGACCGGTTCTGGCTGGCGTCGTACGCGCCGGAGCTCATCGCCGCCGAACGCCGCCGCTATCCCGCCGTCGACGTCATCGCCGAGGCCATCGGCCCCCGCTCCGAGGTGCACGAGGTGCCCGTGCCGATCGACTGCACCGACGGGTTCACCGAGGCCTTCTACGCCCGCCCGGCAGCCTTCCTCGATCCGAAGGTGCGAGCGGCCCAGTCCGCCTGGGGCTTCGTCGACCCGGCGGTGACGGACCGAGCGGTCGAACGTCTGCGGGCCGACCTCGATTCGGGAGCGTGGGACGAGACGTACGGCCATTGGCGCGCCCAGCCGCAGTTCGAGGGTTCCCTGCGCCTGATCGTGGGTCACCCCGCATGAGGGACTACCTGCGTTCCCTGCCCGTCTTCGCGGGAGAGTTGCCGACCTTCGACCCGTCAGCGGCGCCTTCCACCCCGTCGGCGTTGTTCATCGAGTGGCTCATGGCAGCGGTCGAGGCCGGCGTCCGCGAGCCGCACGCCATGACCCTGTCGACGGCCGGCGCCAACGCCCGGGTCCTGATCCTCAAGAACGTCGACGAGCACGGCTGGCAGTTCGCCGCCCACGCGGCCAGCCCCAAGGGCCGAGAACTGGCCCGGGACCCGCGCGCGGCGCTCACGTTCTACTGGTCGCCGCTCGGTCGCCAGATCCGGGTGCGCGGCCCCGTACAACCGGCCCCACCCGAGGACAGCGCGGCCGACTTCCTGGCCCGCCCACCGGGCTCACGGGCCGAGGCTTCGCTGGGCCGCCAGAGCCAGCCATTGGCCGATCGAGCCACCCTCGACGAAGCCCTGCGAGAGGCCCGGCAGCGGATCGAGGGTTACGTCGAGCCGCAGTGGACGCTCTACACGCTGGCCCCCGACCAGGTCGAGTTCTGGCAGGCCGACAAGGAGCGCAAACACACTCGACTGCGCTACACCCGAACACCTTCAGGCTGGTCCCGCGGGTTGCTCTGGCCTTGACTAGAGCCGCTGCCGGAAACGCTTGGGGTTCGGCAGCTCGTCCGGGATGACCTCGATCTCGGTGGGAAGGTCGAACCCCAGCTGTCGCAGGCGCAGGACGGCCTGTCCGATCGACAAAGAGCTGTCGTTGACGCCCGGCGCCAGCACACCAGGGTGCATCCGCGATTCCCGCAGGGTGAGTTGCGGGGCGTCGCCGGCGAAGTGCTGGACGAATCCGAGATCGTCGTCGGTCACCCCGATGTCCGGCCAGGCGCTCTCCGGGACCTGGAAGCCGAGCTTGGTCAGCCGTTTCGCTATCTGGAGAAGCGGGCGCCGCAAAGCTGCGGCGGCCTCGAACACATGCCGGATCGGAACCGGCTTCTCAGGGTCGAGCCAGGGCTTCTGCCGGTCCAGGTCGCGAGAGAGCATCTCCTGGTCGTCGCCGCTGATGGCGATGTCCGGCCAGACACGGTCGGGCACCGCCATGCCCAGCTCGGTCAGCCGTGCGGCCACTGCCCGGGCGGACCACCGCGTCATGGCGGAGGCGGTGAACAACTGCTGGGCGGTCACCTCGTCGGCCGGGTCCATCCACGGCGCCCGGCCGTCCAGGTTCACCGACAACAGGCGGTGATCGTCATCGGTCATCGAGGTTTCCGGCCTGACCTCCGCGGCGACACTGAGGCCCAGCTCCGCGAGCCGATCCGTCACCCGTGACACCGGCCAGCCCAACGCCGCAGCGGCCACTGCCACGTATCCCCAGGGTGCCGGCTGCGGGACGAGCGAGGGCTTGCTGGCGTCCGTTACACGAGACAGGAGCACGACATCGTCCCCCGAGAGAACAACGTCCGGCCAGGGGAACTCCGTCACTGGCAGGCCCAGTGCCGCCAGCCGCTCGGCTGTCCACTTCCAGGTCCGGCCGAACTGCGAGGCGGCGGCCACGACATGAGACGCCGGGACCGGCCTCCAGGTCTCGAGCCAGGGCGCGATGCCGTCAAGATCCCGGGAGACGAGCACCCCGTCGTCCTCCGTGACAATGACGTCCGTCCACGCGAAGTCGTCCGTCCGCAAGCCGAGCTCATCGAACCGGTGGGCCACCCTCCTCGGGGAGGAACCGAGCCGGGAGGCGACGGCGAAGACATGACCGACCGAGATGGGCGAAGCGGAGGAGAGCCACGAAAGCTCGTCCTCAGGGTCGAGGAACAGCAGATCGCGGTCCTCGTCGCTGATGACGTCCTCCGGCCAGTCGGTGCCGGCCACGGAGAGGCCGAGCGCGGTCAGTCGCTCGGCGGCGTCCCTCGGTGACCACCTCAGCCTCGCGGCGGCCAGCAGGACATGCTGTGTGGAAACCTGTTCGGAGTGCGGCAGCCAGGGAGTCTCTCCGTCGACGCGGCGGGTGAGGAGCCACTGGTCGTCATCGCTGACCGGAGTGTCCGGCCATTCGGCGCCGGCCACGGCGAGGCCGAGCGCGGCGAGCCGGTCGGCGACCCGCCGGGGCGACCAGTCCATTGCCGCGGCGGCGGCCCACACGCTCTCGCCCGGCACCTCCCGCAAGCGAGTCAGCCAAGGCCCTTGGCGATCCGTATGGGAGAACAGGATCCTGCGGTCACTTTCCAGGTCGGCCGGTGTGAGCGTATTTGTCTGCTCGGCCACGACCCGGCCGAGGTCGGTCAAGCGCCGCATCACACGCGTGGTCGACCACCGGAGGACAACGGCGGCCACAACCACGTGGGCGGCGGAGACCGGCTCGGAGGGGTCGAGCCAAGGCACCTTGCCGTCGAGATCTCTCGACAGGAGCCGGGCGTCCTCAGCGCTCACCGGAACAGTCGGCCAGGGGAACTCGCTGACTTCCAGACCCAGGTCGATCAGTCGTTCCGCGATCCGGCCGGGCGGCCATCCCACCCCCGCGCCCACCCTCATGACGTGCTCGACCGGCACCGGCTCGGACAGGGGCAGCCAGGGAGCTTTCCCATCGGCCGAGATCGACAGAAGGAACGCGTCCGACGGCCGTGCCAGCGGAGTGGCAGGGGGTTCCACGGTGAGCATGACGCCTGGGACGCATCCGGCCCGCAGATAGTGGTAGAGCCGCCACGCGGACAGCGAAAGGTAGGCGCCTTGAGCGTAATTCCGGTCGAAGGGTGTCAGGTAGTCCTCGTCCTCGTCGACCAGAAAGATCGAATCATCAGGCGGAAAGACACCGACCCGAGCCGTGTCAACGGTGACGCCGCCTTCCACGGCGGCGATAGCCGAACCGCCGTCGATCATCTGGCCGGCTATCTCGTCGGCCAGGACGAGATCCTCCGCCGCCAGCCTTCTGAGCCAATGCAGCCTGAGCAGACGGTCGTTCCCGGCGAACAGGTCGGGCAGTCCGGAGCGGAGCAACCGCCTGACGTCGTCACGGTTCGTCGACAGGATGCGGCGGCGGTCCACCGTCAGTCTCGGGGTCATCCGGCCCACGAGGTTGACGACGTATCCGAAGGAGGCCTCCCCGGCCCACAGCCCGTCCGCGAGGATTCCGCCGCGGCCGGAGCACCACCAGACATGTTGGGTGGTGGAGGGGAGAACCCGGTCCACGATGCGATCGGAGTCGGTGACGAACTCGTCGTCGGCCGGGCTGCCGCCGCTGATCGGCGCGAGATGGGAGAGCACTCCCGGCCGCCAGGAGACGCTGGTCGCACCGTCCGAAGCTGTCACCGGGAACTCGGCGACCCACAGCAGCCGGGACAACAGCGCGGTACAGGAGACCGACACGTCGGGCCGTAGGTAGACGCGGATGGTCGTGCCCGACTCCGTGCCCTCTCCGGCCGTGCGGATTCGGCACAACGAGCCTGGCCCGTCGATCTCGACCTGCAATCGGGGTGCGATGGTTCCGTCCCGGGAGAAGCGGGCCGTCGACACCTCGATCTCGTCGCCCAGCATGAAGTAGCTCAGGACGCCGATGCCGAAGCGGCTGTTCGGGTAGAAGTCGATTTCCTCCTTGGCCCAGGTGGCCTGCTCCTCCAGGAACTCGGGCAGGTCCGCGAACCGCGCGCCGGCGTTCGAGAAGACGCTGCTCAGCTCCCGCTCGGACATGCCGATGCCGTTGTCCCGGCACTCCAGCCACATCCGGCCGTCCTCGTCCACCCCCTGGGTGAGGGTGATCCGGCCTTCCCACTCGGCCGTCCACCGTCCCTGCTTCCGCAGGTGCAGGGTTCGGGCCCGGCGGTAGCGGCAGGCGTCCAGCGCGTTCTGGTACAGCTCCCGGATCGCCAGCGCCGGATCGCCGTACAACTGCTCGCCCATCAGCAGCTCCTGGACCCGGTCGTCGTCCAGGCGGAAGCGGAAACCCACCATGTCGTACCGCGGCAGGCCGTCCGGGCCCGGTAGCGGGCGCAGGCCGTCCGCCGCGACGTGTGTGGGCAGGTCGCGCAGGGCCTCCAAGGTGCGGTCGGCCTCGGCCGCCGTGTCGATGCGGCGCAGCACCTCGGCTATCCCGTTCGTGTGCTCGGCCAGGGCCAGCTGCACCGATTGGTGCGGGCAGTCCGCCTCCAGCACCCTCGTGCGGCCCCGGGCCGACCACCGGGCCCGCTGGACCGCCCGCAGCACCTCGCCCGGTTCCACGCCGTCGTGCAGGCCGATGTGGTCGGTCACGATGCTCGGCAGGGCCGTCACGTCGATCGTGAACTCCTCGGCGACCAGCAGGATCAGCGCGAGGAGCCGGTTCCGTACGGTCTGCTCGTCCGGTGAGCCGCCGGCCACCGTCTGAGCGCCGGCCGGGATGTCGGTCGCCTGGTCGCCGGAGGCCGCGTCCTCGGGATCGCTGCGCAGCGCCCGCAGCAGGCGCGACAGCCGGTCGGCGGAGATCACTTCGCGCAGCAGGAGCGCGGCCGCGCTGTCCGGCGGATCGAGTGGGCTCAGCAGGACGCCCGCGACCGCCTCGGTCCGGTACAGCTGCGGTCGCTGGGCGAGCCACCGGTGATAGGCCGCCCATCGCACGGCATCGGCGTGCGCGTGGTCGGCGCTCGCGTCGAGACGGCGCAACCTTCGCACGATGCGGCGCCGCCCCTCGACGTACCGTGCGAACTCCGCATCGTGATCTTTTGATGGATCGGGCGTGTCCAGCACGGACCGGGACGCGACGGCCGCCGAGGCGCGGTGCAGCTGCTGCGCGAACGGCAGCAGGACCAGCAGCGCGGCCTCGGCCGGACTCAGCGGCGGCTTGTCGCCCTCGGCCAGTTTGCCGGGATTGAGCACGTGCTTGACGATCCAGGACAGCCGGTCCTGCATCCGGATGGCGAGCTCCTCGTCCCACCACGGGTCGTCACCGAGCGATGCCTGTAGCTGCCGGTACTCCCGCGACCAGGCCTCGGCGCAGTCCGCCGTGGCGTCGCGCATCGCGGCGGCCGACTCGGGGAGCGCCGGGGAGTCGGGCCCGGACCGGACCAGATCCCAGACGGCGTGGCCTTTGGCGCGTTCGGCCCAGCCCGGCGCGCCTCGCGACGCCGCCACGTGCCCGGGACGGTCCACCAGCATCAATCGGGAGCATTGGTCACCGTCGCCGTCCAGGTGCGGCTTCTGCAGGGGTACGCCGAGTTCGGCGCTCATGGTCTCCAGGCGTACCCGGGTCGCCTCGCGGACCGCGCTCAGCGTTCCCGCCACCGACGTGTCCGTCAGGGCCCGGCTGAAGGCCCGCGTGAACAGGCTGAACGTCCCGTCGGGGGTGTCCTTCCAATGCGCGAGCTCGCCGCTGGAACAGGCATAGAGATAGGCGATCGTACGATCGGCGGACCGCGCCCGCTGCTGCTGGCTCCAGCGGTGCACGTAGCTGTAGCCGCTCTTCTCGCGCAGCCGTACGCCCTCGCGGCAGGCGTCGACCACCACCAGCACGTCGCCGCACCGGCTGTCCTCGATGTGCCCGTTGAACTCGATCTCCAGGCAGCGCTCGGTGAACTTCCGGCTCGTCGTGTCCGCGCTCGACGGCAACAGATAGTCGTTGCCGTCGCGGTGGATGCCGTGCCCGCTCAGGAAGATGAGCAGTTGCTGAGCCGGCTCGGCCCTGCGGCAGAATTGCTCGATCGCGGTGTCGATCCGGTCCCGGTCGCCGTGCTGGGGCGGATGCCGGTCGACCTGGTAGCCGATCGAGGTCAGCGCCTTGTCCAGGTCGTCGAGGTCGTCGGCGATGAAGGGCAGCGAGTCGATCGAGGTGTCGTCGTACTCGGCCACACCGATGAGCAGGGCCCGCCGCGGTTGCCGGGGCACGGCCGGCTATCCGCGCTCGAAGGTCAGCGTGATGCCGCCGGTCCCGCTCGTCTCGACTCCCGTGCCCAGGATCGTGATCGTGCCGGTCGCGCTGATCTCGAACGACACCTCGACGCTCTTGAGCGGGAGGTCGCCCCCGGCGTCTCGCAGGCCGGAGAAGGCCTCCCGCAGCTTGCCGATGGTCGACGCGAGGTTGCGCTGAACCGTCTCCACGCTGATGTCACGCAGCACGACGTCGCGGTCGCCCCGGCTGAAGATGCCCTTGGTCCCGCCGCCCGTCTCCTCGTCCGCGGCGACCAGGAAATTCAGCGTGGCGCCATCACCCGCGAGATCGTCCTTCATGGAACCGCCTTGTCGCCGGGAGCCGAAATGGGGTCCCCAGTAGAACGCACCGACCGATCGCCTCTCAATGGCCGGTGTGGGTACGGCCCGATCGGAGGACCCGAAAGGCGACGGACGTACGGCCTCGTCCGGGTCGGTCATCGATGGCAGGCTCGTCGATATGCGAGAGGGCAACTGGCGGTCTCCCGGTCTGACGCGGATCGCGGTCGGGCTTCTTCTTCTGGCGGTCGCGGTCTGGGCGGCCGGCATCGTGGTGCTCATCCGGGCGCCCGCGGGCGCGATCTCGTTCGAGGTCGGCAAGTGGCTTCTTCAAGTGGGGACGGTCTTCGCGGGAGCCGGCTTCGTCACGGCCGTTCTGCGGCAGGCCGAGGTGACCCGGGCCCAGCGGGAGGCGTGGACGGCGACCTTGCAGGATCTGGTCGTCGGGCAGGACGCCCTTGAAGCGGCGACGATGCGGCTGATCTCGGACCCGGACGCGCAAAGCTACGGCGAGCTGGTCGAGAAGTGCCGTGACGTCCGGGCGATGCTCCGGCGGGTCATGGCCCTGCCCGAGGCGTACGACTACACGAGCGAACTGCGGCTGCAGATCCACCGGATGCGGGACTGTCTCAAGCCGACGATCAAGGAGTACGAACGGCAGCACCTGCGTATCACTCGTCAGGGACGGCTCGACGAGAAGATCCTCGACGGCCGGCTCGGCAAGCGGCGGAAGGACTTGTCCGCACTGTTCGAGCCGATGGGCGTCGCGCGGCTGCTGCGCGATCCGAAGGAGTTCCCCGATCTCACGGCCCTGCTGCGGAACTTCAACGTGGAGAAGATCGAGTTCAGGGGCGACAGTGACCTCGACCAGGCGTACGAGAACGTCAAAGCCCTGATCCGCGCGAACGCGGGCATGCCCGATCGGCAAGCCTAGTATCGATCACCATGGTGTGTTAGCGTTCACACGTCCCGACGAGAGTTCGGCGCCGTGGACATCGAGTGAGAGAAGGCCTGATGGAGCCGTCAAGGGGAGTACGGCTCCGTCAGGCTGCCTCGATGTCGTGTTGAACGTTCACTGGGACAGGCGGTTGAGGGCGAGCGCGCCCACCAGCAGACCGAAATCGCGCACGGCCACGTCGTAGTACGAGCCCAGGATCAGCAGGTTGACGATGATGCCGGCCAGCCAGGCGGCGACCACCAGCGAGCCGATCCGCGGGCGGAGGGCGACCAGCAGGCCGGCCACGATCTCGACGGCGCCGACCACGTACATGAACTGCTGCGCGCTGCCGGGCAGGATGTCGTCCGCCCACGGGGCCAGGTAGCCGGGCCAGTCGGTCAACAGGTTGAAGAACTTGTCCAGTCCGAACAGGATCGGCGCGACCGTGAAGACCGTGCGCAGCAGCAGAAATGCCTGGCTCGCTGCCCGACCGCCTGGCCGCCGTCGCCGCCCTCGACGACCCGGTCCGCCGGGCCGTCTTCGACCTGGTGACCCGGTCCGGCGAGCCGATGGGCCGGGACGCGACGGCCGAGGCGCTGGGCATCAGCCGCCGGGTCGCCGCGCTGCACTTGGACCGCCTGGCCGAGCAGGGACTGCTGGAGTTCGAGTTCCGCCGCCCACCCGGCCGCGGAGGTCCCGGAGCCGGCCGCCCGGCCAAGCTCTACCGCCGCGCCGGCGACGAGGTGGCGGTCTCGGTGCCGGAACGCCACTACGACGTCGTCGGCGAACTGCTGGCCGCCGCCGTCACGGAGTCGATCACCACCGGCGCCGCCGTCGAGAAGGTGCTGCATCGGAAGGCATACGACTCGGGCCACGAGACCGGCACCCATGCCGCCGACTTGGCGTCGGCCCTGGAGTCAGCGGGCTACGAGCCCCGTCGCGACCCGTCGGGCGCCATGGACCTGCACAATTGCCCATTTCACCGCCTGGCCTGGCAATACACCGACCTGGTCTGCGGCGTGAACCTCGACTTGCTCCGGGGTTTGACCGACGGCACCGGCGATTCCACGCTCCATCCGGTCCTGGCGCCCCGGCCGGGCCACTGCTGCGTCCGCCTCTTACCAACCTGACCGAGGTCGACTGTGGGACGTCACACGTCGGCGTAGTTGCGGAGCAAGCGCAAGGCGGTGTCGGCGTGCGGGCCCTGTGTCCGCAGGCCTGAATCGGCCGGGGTGAGGCGGCGGGCGCCTACGCGGCAGAACGCTCCCGCGAAACCCGTGATGACGGACTCGGCGGCAGGTGGACCGAACTGCCAAGGGGTGCCGTCGGGGCCCGTCAGATCGCACCTGACCTCGGCCGCAGGGAGGCCGGCCAGGCCGAACGCGTACGGCAGAGTGCTGTGCCCCAGCCACGCTATGTGCCGCAGGCGGTCCGTGTCGGGGTAGTCGATCTCCAGCGGGGTTGCGATGTCCAGCGCGTGTGCCCAATGCTCGGCCAACCGCGTCGTCGCCAGTGTGCGGGGCTTCAGCGCCGCGGCCACCCAGGGGATCGGCTGTTTCGGGTCGGCCGCGCGCAGGGCCCGCACCGACGCCCGGCGCGCCGCCCGCCAGCGGTCGAAGACCTTGGCTGGCTCCGAACGTTCGGCTCGGACCATGGCGTCCATCGCCTCGTCCACGGTGGGCCCGAAGCGGCGCCAGTCCTGAGCGCCCGCCGACACCGCCTCCTCGGTCTGCGCCAGGTGCAGGACCACGTCGGCCACCGTCCACCCGGCCGCCGCCGACGGGCTCACCCACTGGGCCGCCGTCAAGCCGGCCAGCACGGACTCCACCTGGTCCTGCTCGGCTTCCAGATCGTCGATGACGTCGGGCACGCCCCCACCTTAGGGGACCAGCGATTGCGTTCCCAGCGTGATGGCCAGCTCCAGCCGGGCCGCGTCGTCGGTGCCGGGCTCGGCCGTGTAGACCGTGATGCGCAGGTCGTCGCCCGTGACCGTCAGGGTGTCGCAGTCGAGGGTCAGGCGGCCCACCTGGGGGTGGTCGACGATCTTGCGGCGGGAGAACTCGGTGATCTCGACCGGCTCGGCCGAGCTCCACAGCCCGGCGAAGAGAGGGCTGTTCGCCGTCAGTTCCGCGATCAGCCGCTTCAGGTCGTGGTCGGCCGGATAGCGGGCCGCGGTCAGCCGCAGGTCGGCCGCGAGCAGGGCCCGGAACTGGGCCAGCTCGTCCGGCGTGTGCACCGCGCGGCCGGGCTCGCCCACGAAGTTGCGCCAGACGCCGTTGCGCTGGAAGCCGCGCCAGGCCGTGGTGTCGCCCATCAGCGCGTCGTACGGGCGGTTGGCCATGACCAGGTTGAAAGCGGCGTCCTGCACGACCACCGGGGTGTGCGCCAAGCGGTCGAGCATGCGCTGCACGCTCGGCGCTATCCGGGTGGGCACGACGTCGCGCCCGGGCGGGGCCAGCCCGGCCAGGTGGAACAGCAGCTCGCGCTCGGTGCCGGAGAGCCGCAGCGCCCGGGCCAGGGCCTCGACGACCTGCGCCGACGGCGAGGTCGAGCGGCCCTGTTCGAGCCGGGTCAGATAGTCGACCGAGATGCCGGTGAGGGCGGCCAGTTCCTCGCGGCGCAGCCCGGCCGCCCGGCGGCGGCCACCGGCCGGCACGCCCACCTCGGCCGGGACCAGCCGGTCACGCCACCGGCGCACGGCCTGTCCGAACTCCCACGTGTCCACCTCACCGAGTCTGCCCGAGCGGCCGTGGCTTGTGGTGGCCCTGGTAGTCCTACCTGAAGAGGGCGATCGTCAGGGCCGATGTCCATTCGGGGTCGCGCAGCTTGTCGCCGTACAACTCGCGCAGTCTGGTCATGCGGTAGCGGACCGTCTGGGGATGGATGAACAGCTCAGCCGCCACGTCCTCGCGCCGGCCCTGGTGACGCAGCCAGCTGCGGAGGGTCTCCACGAGCTTGGGGTCGGCGCCGGGGGAGAGCGGCGCCAGGACCTTGGCCCGCAGGTCGGCCAGGGCCTGCGGATCGGCCGTGAGCACCAGCTCGGCCAGGTGGTCCTCGGTGTCGACGACAGTTCGCGTCCCGGCCGGGCCGGCCAGCTCCGAGGTGCGCCGGGCGCGGTCGTACGAGGCCTTGGCCTGAAGCCACGGCCGTGCCGGGCCGACCACCGCGCTCTGCCCCCGCAGCAGGCCCAGCACCGCCGCCCGTGAGGTGCCGTCCACGTCCGGGACCAGCAGCACCTCGCTGAGTTGCAGGGTTCTCCGGTCGAGCAGGTCGACGACCGTGCGGGCGGCGTGCTCGGGCACCAGCACGGCGGTCAGGGTGCGCGGCGGTGACCAGTCGGCCCGTTCGGCGGCCGCGAGGATCACGTGGTCGGGCTCGCCGGCCAGCAGGGCCTGCGCCAGCTGTTCGAGGTCGCGGATGCGGGCCCGGCCCGAGGAGGCGAGCTGGTCGGCGTGCCCGGCCACGCTGGCCGCCGACAGCTCGTCGATGTAGGCGAAGACCAGCTCGGCGAAGTGCGCGATGGTCGCGGCCGGCTGCCCGCTGCTCACGCTGATCTTGGCCAGCTCGTGCCACGACACCCGCGCGCCCACCCGATAGGCGCCCAGCAGCGCGTCCAGGCTGCGGCCATTACGAGCTTCACCCCTTCCCAGCGCGTACGCCGCCTCGAGCGCCGGGCCGAGCGGGGACTGCGGCTCCGGGCCGTCGGCGCGGGAGACCAACTCGAGGAAGGTGCCGAGCGCGGCCCGTACGGCCCGCTCGATCTTGGGTCCCAGATCACCCGCGAAAGGCACGGCGTAGGCGGGAACCTCGGAGATGATGGCATCGATGGTCTGCGTGGCGACGTGCGGCAGCCGCTTCTTCAGCGGGGCCGCGACCTCCGGCGACAACCGGAAAGCTCTGACGTCTGGGAGAGCGTCACTCATCGTTTAATCGCTCCGTCTTGTCTCCCCTGAACAAAAAACACGGTCGAGTTCACTTCCATTGGTCAGGAATCTACCTCCTGAACGCAGGAAGCTTGTTATGTGGCTGTGACACGGAACATACGCAGCGGCGCGTGGCGGGTGGTGGAGCTGATCACCACGCCGGTGGTGCCGGCCGACTACCTCGACGTGATCGCTCCGCTGCGGAACGCCAACGTGCTCCGGGCGAAGGTCGACGCGGTGCGCCCCGAGACGGCGACCAGCGTCACCCTGCTCCTGCGGCCGGGCCGCGGCTGGGTGCGGCACGAGCCGGGTCAGTACGTCCGGGTCGGCGTCGACGTCGACGGTGTACGCCTGTGGCGCTCCTACTCGATCACCAGCTCGCCCCGGCGGACGGACGGGCGGATCACCATCACGGTGAACGCCGTCCCCGAGGGTGTGGTCAGCAATCACCTCGTACGGCATGCCAAGCGTGGTCTGATCCTGCATCTCGACCCGCCGGCCGGCGAGTTCCAGCTGTGCGCGCCCCGGCCGGCCAAGGCCCTGTTCGTCACCGCGGGCAGCGGCATCACCCCGGTCATGGGCATGCTGCGCAGCGCCCTGCACGAGCTCTCCGACGTCGTCGTCGTGCACTCGGCCGGCACCCGCGAGGCCGTCGTCTTCGGTGACGAGCTGCGCGCCATGGCCGCCGACGGCCGGATCCGCCTGATCGAGCGGCACACCCGCGCCGACGGCCGCCTCAAGCCGGCCGACCTGGACGAGCTGGTGCCCGATCTGTTCGAGCGCCGGGCCTGGGCCTGCGGCCCGAACGAGATGCTCGACGACCTGGAGACCCACTGGGCCGACGCCGAAGCGGCCGATCTGCTGCGCACCGAGCGTTTCCGGCCCACGCTGATCAGTGGGGACGGCGGCGGCACGGTCAGCTTCTCCTCCTCGGGCACGGTCGTCGAGACCGACGGCTCCGAGCCGCTGCTCGACTCGGGCGAGGCGGCCGGCGTGCTGATGCCGTCCGGCTGCCGGATGGGCATCTGCTTCAGCTGCGTCGTCCCGCTGCGTGAGGGCGCCGTGCGCGACCTGCGCGACGGCCAGCTCACCGTCGCCGAGCCGGGCGACAGCATTCCCGTACAGACGTGTGTCTCGGCCGCCGCCGGCCCCTGCACCATCGAGATTTAGAAGAGGACTGCATGACCACGATCCAGCGCAAGGAATCCAACCCGATCGCCCACCTCACCCCCGAGGACATCGAGCAGATCGGCGTCGAGCTCGACGCCATCCGTGACGAGGTCATGGGGAGCCGGGGCGAGCGCGACGCGGCGTACATCCGAAGGGTGATCGCCTGGCAGCGCGGGTTGGAGATCGGCAGCCGGGGGGTCCTGCTCTTCTCGCTCTTCCCGCCGGCCTGGCTGGTCGGCACGGCCGGCCTGTCGATCGCCAAGATCCTCGAGAACATGGAGATCGGCCACAACATCCTGCACGGCCAGTGGGACTGGATGCGCGACCCGAAGATCCACTCGACGAAGTGGGAATGGGACCACGCCTCCCCGGCCGAGCAGTGGAAGCACTCGCACAACGAGCTGCACCACACGTACACGAACGTGGTCGGCCGCGACAACGACCTCGGCTACGGCATCATGCGCGTCGACGAGGACCAGAAGTGGCACCCCGCGCACCTGGGCCAGCCGCTCTACAACTTCATCAACGCCTGCTTCTTCGAGTACGGCATCGCGGCGTACGACCTGGAGCTCGGCAAGAACCTGTCCGACAAGAAGCTGCGCCGCGACCCGAAGTTCCGGGCCGCGCTCAAGGCGGTCCGCAAGAAGATCGGCAAGCAGGTCCTGAAGGACTACGTGGTGCACCCGGCCCTGTCCGGCCCGTCGTTCCTGCACACCATCGCGGCCAACGCCACGGCCAACCTGATCCGCAACCTGTGGAGCCACTCGGTCATCATGTGTGGCCACTTCCCGAACGGCGTCGAGACCTTCGAGAAGACGTCGATCGAGGGCGAGACCCGCGGCGAGTGGTACCTGCGCCAGATGCTCGGCTCGGCCAACATCAGCGGCAGCAAGGCGATGCACCTGATGACCGGCAACCTGTCCCACCAGATCGAGCACCACCTGTTCCCGGACATGCCGAGCAACCGCTACAAGGAGATCGCCCCGAAGATCCAGGACCTTTTCCAGAGGTACGGCTTGACGTACACCGCCGGTCCGCTCCCCAAGCAGGTCGCGTCGGCCTGGTACAAGGTCTTCCGCCTGGCGCTGCCCAACCGCGGCGCCGCGGCCGTCCGCCGCCCCGTCGAGAAGAAGGCCCCCGCCCCCGCCAACCGCTGGCGCCGGGCCGAGGTCCCCACCATGGTCCCGGCCGCCGAAACCGCGGCCTCCTGACCTTCTTCAGCCGGCGCTCGGCCGCCACGGCCGGGCCGGCTTGATCCGCTGATCCGCGGTGGGCTCGAACGTGGCGAGCAGCTCGAACGCGAACGCGGCAGCGTGCTCGGCAGCCACCGGTTGCCGAGCACGGTCGTATTCCGGCGCCTTGTCGGCGGTCAGGTCGGACATGCCGCGGATGACGATGGCGGGCACGTCGCCGTTGGTGTGCGCGGCGAACAGAAATCCCCAGCCCTCCATCTCCACGGCCAGGGTGTCGCCGCAATACGCCTCCAGCAGCGCGTGCGTCTGGGTCTTTCCGCCGGCGATGACCTGCTCACCCGAGGCGATGGGGCCGACGAAAGCCCGCGGGCTGTCGCCCGGCTTCAAGCGCTTGTGCCACTCGTCGGACCGCCGGATGGCGCGGGCCCGTTGCACGAGCGGATAACCGCAGCCGAACGTCTTGATGCGCGGCTGGAACGTCTCGGTCACCTTCGAGGACTCGTACCCGTAGACGTAGTCGGCGGCCACCACGTCCCCGATCGCGACGTCCTTCACACCACCCGCCACCCCGACGAACAACGCGACGGCGGGCCGGAAGGCGTCCAGCGCCCGGCTCGTCTCGATGGCGGCGATGTTGTTGCCGGTACCCGTCTCGGCGAGGACGACATTCCAGACCGCGCCGTCCGCGGCGAAGCGTCCCGTCTCGTACACGGTCCCCGCCGGGTGGACAAGCGTCTCGATGCCGGTGAGAAAGGCCCGCGCCGCCAGGTATTCGACGCCGATGGCGGTGAGGACGACGGCCGTACGCGGATTAGGCCTCACACCGGCTCCTCCGTCCCTGTCCCCTTCTTCGCCCCGGGCGCGATCATCTTTGCCGCGTGACCCATCGGACCATCATGGACCCTACGCTGACAGGCGGCCCAGGAGCAGAGCCAGCCGCCGGTCGTGGAACTCACGCGGCAGGCGGCCGCCGCGGGTCAGGGTGACCAGGCCGTGCAGGGCGCTCCAGAGCACCTCGGCGAGAAGGCCTTCGTCGCCGCCGGCGGCGATCGGGCGTACGACCGCAAGAATTTGATCGAAGCACGCGTGCAGGGCCTCGGGGGCCTCCGGGGTGGCGAACGGCAGGGTGCTGGAGCGGTTGAACATGGCGTCGTAGAGGGCCGGATGCTGCTCGGCGAAGTCGATGTACGCGCCGGAGACGCCGGCCAACGGGTCCTCGGAGTGCTCGCGGGCCGCACGCAGCTGCGCCGCCATCTCGGTGAAGCCCTCGACGGCGACCGCGGCCATGATGGCCTCCTTGCCGGCGAAGTGGCTGTAGAGGACGGGCTGGCTGTATTCCACCCGGGCGGCCAGGCGCCGCGTGGTGACGACCTCCCAGCCCTCGGTCTCGGCCAGGTCGCGGGCCGCCGTGACGATCAGCTGCTCCCGCTCGGCCCGCTCCCGTTGCCGGCGTGTCTGGGATGTCATGCCGCTCATGCTAGCACTGCTAGAACTTCTAACGCTGCTCTGCTAGCGTCGGCAGAAGTTCTAGCAACGCTAGTTCCATTCTGGAGGAAGCATGTTCGCGTACGGCTTGGCCATCGCCCTCGATCTGTTCATCGTCTTCATCGGCGTGCGTTTCCTCCTCCAGCCGGAGGCCGCGGCGGCCGGGTACGGGGTGCCGTCCCCGCGCGGCGCCTATCTGAGTGTCAAAGGCGTGCGTGATCTGACGTACGGCGTCCTGGGTCTGTGTCTGCTGGCGTTCGCCGGTGCCGAGGCGGCGGCGTGGTTCATGCTCGTGGTCGCGATCGCCCCGGTCGGCGACACCGTGATCGTGTTGCGCAACGGGGGCAGCCGGGCCACCGCCTTCGGCGTCCACTTCGCCACGGCGGTGGTGGTGCTGGTCAGCGCGGCGCTGCTGTTCGTCGCGTAAATTCGTCGCGCGGCGGCGCCGGCTGTGTGATCGTCGGCGGGTGCCTCAGCCTGTTCTGCGCACCGAGCGTCTCCTGATGGTCCCGCTGGACGACCGGCATCTCGAGCTCGAGGTGGAGCTCGACGCCGACCCCGAAGTGCTGCGCTATCTGTGGGGGAGGGCCCGGACCCGCGACGAGGTGGTCGTCAGCCACGCCGAGAGGATGGCCCTGGCCCGGGGCGATCTGGGCTACTGGATGGCGTTCCGGCGGTCCGACGACGCCTTCGTCGGGCTCATGATGCTGCCACCGGCCCACGGCGACACCAAGTGCGAACTCGGCTATCGCCTCGTCCGGCGCTTCTGGCGGCAGGGCTTCGCCGCCGAGGCGTCCCGCGCGCTGCTCGGGCATGCCTTCGGCAGCGGGCAGAGCCGGGTGATCGCGCAGACGATGGCCGTGAACGTGGGCTCCCGGGGCGTCATGGAGAAGGTCGGCATGCGGTACGTGCGCACGTTCTTCCCGACGTGGGACGACCCACTGCCCGGATCGGAGCTGGGCGAGGTGGAATACGAGATGACCCGCGCGATGTGGGGTTAGGCGCCGGGCGGAGGGGCGACGCTGTCGCGGGGAACGAGGGCGGGTGCGATGACGCGGCGGCCCGTCGCGGGTGGGGCGCCCGACTCGATCTGGGTCAGGAGCATGTCGATGCCGGCCCGGGCGACAGCGTCGAAATCGGGACGGACGGTGGTCAGCGGGGGAGTGTAGAAGGCGGCCTGGGGCACGTCGTCGAAGCCGACGATGCTGATCTCGGAGGGGACGCGGCGGCCCTGTTCGTTGAGGGCGCGCAGCAGGCCCAGCGCCATGTGGTCGTTGCCGGTGAAGACGGCGGTCACCTCGGGCAGGCGGGCCAGGAGCTTGCCGTTGCGATATCCGGACTCGGCGCTCCAGTCACCGATCAGCAGAGGGGGCGGCTCGACGCCGGCATCACGCAGAGCCTCCTGCCAGCCGCGAACCCGGCCGTTGGCGTCGAACCAGTCCTGCGGACCGGAGATGTGCCAGACGGTGGAGTGGCCGGCGGCCAGCAGATGCTCGGTGGCGGCGCGCCCGCCGGCCACCTGGTCGACGGTCACCCGCGTGCTGGCCCGGTGGGGATCGCCGTCGACGGTGACGAGAGGGACGTCGGCGGGCAGGGCCGCCAGAGCCGACTCGGCACTGGTGACCGGGGCGATCACGACCAGCCCGGCGACGCGCTGGTCCAGATGCCGTTCGACGGCGCGGGCGATGGAGCGTTCATCGAGCGTACGGACATTGCCGACGTTCACCGCGAAGCCGCTGTCCTGGGCGGCCTGCTCGAAGGCGTTCAGCATCGAGGCGGGCCCGAAGAGCGCCGTGTTCGGGGCGACCACACCGATGACACCGGAGGTGCCGGTGACGAGGGCCCGGGCCGTCCGGTCGGGCCGGTAGCCGAGCTCGGCGATGGCGGCGCGCACCTTGAGGCGGGTAGGTTCGCTGACGTTCGGGTGTTCGTGCAGCACCCTCGAAACGGTCTGGTGCGACACCCCGGCCAGCCGGGCGACATCCATCATGCCCGGCGGACGTCCGCGCTTCACGCTCACCAGCACCCCGCATCTCGTCTTTGCGGGAAGGATAGTCCCGCCTGATGCCCGCCCCCGCACGAACACGCGCCAGGGAAACGCAGCACACACCCGGAGGGGCTCCGGTCCATAGCGCCAAAGCCGCGCGGAAGGGGCTGTTGGCGGTCTTCCTTCCGGGGGGCTGTTGGTGGCCGTCCTTCCCGGGGGCTGTTGGCGGTCTTCCTTCCGGGGGCCGTTGGTGACCTTCCTTCTGGGGGTCGTTGGCGGCCGTCCTTCCGGTGGTCGCTGGTGACCTTCCCTCCGAGGGGGCCGTTGGCCACCTCGCCTTCATAGTCCCATCAGATATTTCGGACTTATCGCATATCTGAATGTGTCGGCGGGGTCGCGATGGCTTGAGTGGAGAGCGGTGCGCGGTGAGAGTTCGGAGCGAGGGGCGCGCCTGAGGGCATGAGGTGCGGGCTGAGGTGGTTGGCGATGGACCCGGCGTGGGCCGTGAAGGTGGGTGGTGGCTGGACCAGTGCGCGGGAGCTGAGGTAGGCGTTGGTCGGATTCAGGGACGGGTGGAATCGCGGCGGGTTGAGGCAGGTGGACTCCGGGTGGAGACCGGCGTTCTCCTGTCGAGGTGCGGAAGCCGCGGACGGCAGTCGTGGGACATCGGACGGACTGTCGGGAAGCTGTAGCCGCCGGATGGACGCCGGGCGAAACGGCGCATTCCGCACCGGCGTAGGCGGAGAAAAGCACGGGGCGGCGATGTGCGATGCGGGTGGGCTCAGCGGAGTGGGGGCGGCCCGGTGCTTTCCCGGGGTACCAGGTGAGGAGTCACCAGCACCCGGTCGGTCGCTGAGTTGCCGGACATGTGTTCCAGGAGGAGGGTCAGGGCTCTCCGCCCCAGCTCGCTGAAATCCTGGCGGACCGTTGTCAGTGGGGGCAGGAAGTAGCCGGCGTCGGGCATGTCGTCGAAGCCGACGATGCTGACGTCGTCGGGGACTCGGCGGCCCGTCTCGTGCAAGGCTCGCAGGACGCCCAGGGCTATGCGGTCGTTGGCGCAGAAGATGGCCGTCACCCGGGGGTCGGCGGCCAGTCGGCGGCCGCGGGCGTAACCCGACTCGGCGTCCCACCAACCCGGCTCGGCCGGTGGCACTACGGCGCCGGCCGCGTACAGCGTGCCGCGCCAACCCTCCACTCTCTCCTGGGCCTCCGGCCAGTCGGCCGGGCCGGCCACGTGGTGGACCGTTCGGTGGCCCAGGTCCAGCAGGTGCTGGGTGGCCAGGCGGGCGCCGGCCGCGTTGTCTATTCCTACCGTGGGGGCCGCGTCCGACTCGCCGGCCGTGCCCACCGCCACGCAGCGCAGCGATGGTGGGGCCTGGGCCAGGGCGCTCGTGACGGTCAGCTTCGGCGCGATGGCGATCACGCCGTCCACGGCGTGCTGGGTCAGGCGGTCGACCGCCTCGACCACGTGGCGGCGTTCCAGGTCGCGCACCGAGGCGATGCTGACCATGTAGCCGGCGTCGCGGGCGGCGCTCTCGATGGCGTACAGCATCGACGCCGGGCCGAACAGCGTGGTCTCGAAACCGATGATGCCCAGTGTGTCGGACTGGCGGGTGACCAGTGTGCGGGCGGCCAGGTTGCGGCGGTAGTTCAGGGACTGCATGGCCTCCAGCACGCGCAGCCTGGTCTCCTGCCGCACGTTGGGGTGGTTGTTCAGGACCCGCGACACGGTCTGGTGTGAGACGCCGGCCAGCTTGGCGACGTCACGCATGACCGTGAGCCGGGGACGGCCCCGGTCGCCGTCGGTCGATGGCAAAGAGGGACCTCCGAGGCGGCGGAAAGCGACGAGGCGGGCGGGAAGCGGCGAGGCGGGCGGGGAAGCGACGAGGCGAGCGGCAAGCGACGAAGCGGCGGAAGCGGGCGGCGGGAAGCGACAAAGGGCGTCGGTTTGTGAGCGTGAACATCGCACAAGGTCTGCCCGGATGTCCATAGCGGATCCGTCCTCCACCACCACGGGCAATCGCCTGGTAACAAACCGATGGCGAAACCTTGACGGAGCGTTTGAGAACGGTAACACTGCTGAAACGCGGTGCCCGGATCGGCCGCGGCTCTCTCCTCGATGCTCCGCTCGGTGTTCGCGGTCGCGGTGACGACCATCTCTGAATGCGTGAACGTTAACAATTTGGAGGGCTCTGTGCTCAAGAAGATTTCCGCGGCGATGGTCGGCGGGCTCCTGCTCGCCTCGACCCTGGCCGGTTGTGGCGGCGACGACGGTGGCTCCGGCTCGGGTGGCGGCGGTGACAAGATCACGCTCGGCTTCTCGCAGGTCGGCGCGGAGAGCGGCTGGCGTACCGCGAACACCAAGTCCATTCAGGAGGCGGCCGCCTCCGAGGGCATCGACCTCAAGTTCTCCGACGCCCAGGGCAAGCAGGAGAAGCAGATCGAGGCGATCCGCTCCTTCATCACCCAGCGGGTCGACGTCATCGCCTTCTCGCCCGTCGTCGAGTCGGGCTGGGACCCGGTGCTCAAGGAGGCCAAGGACGCCGGCATCCCGGTGATCCTGACCGACCGCGCCGTCGACTCCAAGGACACGTCGCTCTACAAGACCTTCCTCGGCTCCGACTTCGTCGAGGAGGGCAAGAAGGCCGGCGAGTGGCTGGCCAAGGAGTACGACGGCAAGACCGATCCGGTCAACATCGTCGAGCTTCAGGGTACGCCGGGCGCGGCGCCCGCGATCGACCGCAAGACCGGCTTCGAGGATGTCATCAAGAGCGACCCCAAGTTCAAGATCGTCGCCTCGCAGACCGGCAAGTTCGAGCGCACCAGCGGCAAGCAGACCATGGAGACGTTCCTCCAGTCCGTCAAGGACATCGACGTGCTCTACGCGCACAACGACGACATGGGCCTGGGTGCCATCGAGGCGATCGAGGCGGCCGGCAAGAAGCCCGGCCAGGACATCAAGATCATCACCGTCGACGCGGTCAAGGACGGCATGACGGCCCTCTCCGAGAACAAGATCAACTTCATCGTCGAGTGCAGCCCGCTGCTCGGCCCACAGCTGATGGAGCTGGTCAAGAAGGTCAAGAACAAGGAAGAGGTCCCGGCCCGGATCCTCACCGAGGAGACCACCTTCACCCCGGAGCAGGCCAAGGCCGCTCTTCCCGACCGCAAGTACTGACGATCAGGGGCGCCCCGGCCGCCACCGGGGCGCCCCGCAACAAACGGAGTGGGATGAATGGGTGAGCCACCCGCGGTCCTCGAGATGACCGGAATCCAGAAGATATTTCCCGGCGTCGTCGCGCTCGACGGCGTCGATTTCCGGCTGTTGCCCGGCGAGATCCACGCCCTCATGGGTGAGAACGGCGCCGGCAAGTCGACTTTGATCAAGGTGCTCACCGGCGTGTACGGGATCGACGGCGGCGACATCAAGTTGAGCGGGAAGGACGTGCTGTTCACCGGCCCGCTCCAGGCGCAGGACGCCGGCATCAGCACCGTCTATCAGGAGGTCAACCTCTGCGCCAACCTCTCGGTGGCGGAGAACATCTTCATCGGGCGCCAGCCGCGCCGCTTCGGCCGCATCCAGTGGTCGGAGATGCGCAAGCGCTCGGCCGACCTGCTGAAGCGCCTCGACCTCGACCTCGACGTCTCGGCCCCGCTGAACACGTACTCCCTGGCCGTGCAGCAGATGGTGGCGATCGCCCGCGCCGTGGACATCGATGCCAAGGTGTTGATCCTCGACGAGCCGACCTCCAGCCTGGACGCCTCCGAGGTGGCCCAGCTCTTCGCGATCATGCGGCGGCTGCGCGACTCCGGAGTGGCCATCCTGTTCGTCTCGCATTTCCTCGACCAGATCTACGAGGTCGCCGACCGGATCACGGTGCTGCGCAACGGCGCCCTCATCGGCGAGTACCGCACGGCCGAGCTGCCCCAGGTCGAGCTGGTCCGCAAGATGATCGGCAAGGAGCTGGCCACGCTGGAGCAGCTGGAGAGCCGCCCGCGCGAGTCGGCCGAGCAGATCGAGCGCGGCGAGCCCGTCCTGCGCGCCGAGGAGCTGGGCCGCGACGGCGCCATCGCTCCGTTCAACCTGACCATCCACGCGGGTGAGGTGGTCGGTCTGGCCGGGTTGCTGGGTTCCGGTCGTACGGAGTTGGCGCGTCTCCTGTTCGGCGCCGACAAGGCCGACAGCGGCAAGTTGGAGCTCGACGGTAAGCCGGTCGCCATGAAGTCGCCCCGGACCGCCATGTCCCGGGGCATCGCCTTCTCGTCGGAGAACCGGCGCACCGAGGGCGTGATCGGCGAGCTCACCGTCCGCGAGAACATCATCCTGGCCCTGCAGGCGGCCCGCGGCTGGACCCGCCCGATCGCCAAGCGCCGCCAGGACGAGCTGGTCGGCAAATACATCAAGGCCCTGCAGATCAGACCGGACAACCCCGAGATTCCCGTGCGCAATCTGAGCGGCGGCAATCAGCAGAAGGTGCTCCTGGCCCGCTGGCTGATCACCGAGCCCAAGCTGCTGATCATCGACGAGCCGACCCGCGGCATCGACGTCGGGGCCAAGGCCGAGATCCAGCGCCTGGTGGCCGAGCTGTCCTCCGGGGGCATGGCCGTGCTGTTCGTCAGCGCCGAGCTCGAAGAGGTGCTCCGGCTCAGCCACAAGATCGAGGTGCTGCGGGACCGGCGCCTGGTCGAGGAGCTCGACAACACCGGCGACATCGACGCCGACCGCATCATGCGGACCATCGCCAGCGGAGCAACCTCATGACGTTCAAGAACGCCCTCAAGAGCCGGCTCATGTGGCCGGTCGCCATGCTCGTGGTGCTGCTGCTCTGCGCGCTCATCTTCTCCGACGGCTTCTTCGACATCCGCATCCAGGACGGCCACCTGTTCGGGACCCCGGTGAACATCCTGCGGGCCAGCGCGCCCCTGGTGCTGGTGGCCATCGGCATGACGCTGGTCATCTCGACCGGCGGCATCGACCTGTCGGTGGGGTCGGTGATGGCCGTCTCCGGCGCCATGGCCTGCCTGATCATCGGCGACCTGTCCAACCAGAACAGCGTGGGCGGCGTCGCGGTCGCGGTGGTCGCGGCGATCGCCCTGTCGCTGGTGCTCGGCCTGTGGAACGGCTTCCTGGTGGCGGTGCTGGGCATCCAGCCGATCATCGCGACGCTGATCCTCATGGTGGCCGGTCGCGGCCTGGCCCAGCTGATCACGTCGGGGCAGATCATCAACGTGCAGTCGAGCCCGTACAAGGTGATCGGCGCCGGATATGTGCTCGGGTTGCCGGTGTCGGTGCTCATCGCGGCGGTCGTCCTCGTGATCACGGTGCTGCTCACCCGGCGTACGGCCCTGGGACTGCTCCTCGAATCTGTCGGCGGAAGCCCGGTGGCCAGCCGGCTCGCGGGCATCCAGGCCCGGCGGTTCACCGTGATGGTGTACGTCGTCTCGGCCGCCTGCGCCGGCATCGCCGGACTGATCTACAGCTCGAACGTCTCCAGCGCCGACGGCAACAACGCCGGCAACCTGATCGAGCTCGACGCCATCCTGGCCGTGGTCATCGGCGGCACCGCGCTCACCGGCGGCCGGTTCTCGCTGGCCGGCACCACACTGGGCGCGCTGCTGATCGCCACCCTCGACACCACCGCCCAGTCGGTGGGCATCCCGCCCGAGGCCACCCTGGTCTTCAAGGCCGTGGTGGTCGTGGTGCTCTGCCTCGCCCAGTCGGCGACCTTCCGGGCCATGTTGTTCCGCCGGTCCACCCCGAGACCGGCCGCACGGGCGGAGGTCCCGGCATGATCGACGTCAGCACGACCCCGGCCACCAACAAGAGCGGCCCGGCCAGCCGGCGGCGGACGTACCGGCCGAACGCGCAGTACATCCCGGTCCTGGCGACGCTGTCGCTGCTGATCGTCATGTACACCGTGGGCGCGGTGAACTACGAGAACTTCACCCACCCCTCGGTGATCCTCAACTTGTTCACCAACAACGCCTTCCTGCTGGTCGTCGCGGTCGGCATGACCTTCGTGATCCTGACCGGCGGCATCGACCTGTCGGTGGGCGCGGTGATCGCGATGACCTCGACCGTCGCCGCCACGCTGTTGCAGGCGGGCTGGCCGGCCGGTGTCGTCATCCCGGTCGTGCTGCTGGTCGGCGGCGTGCTCGGGCTCGGCATGGGCGCGGTCATCCACTTCTTCAAGGTGGAGCCGTTCATCGCCACGCTGGCCGGCATGTTCCTGGCCCGGGGCATCGCCCTGCTGATCAACCAGAACTCGATCCCGATCACGAACGAGTTCTGGACCAGCATCGCCGAGACGCGCATCGTCTTCGAGCCCGGCGTCTACATCTCCGGCATGGCCCTGGTGGCGCTGGCCGTGGTGGCCGTGGCCGCGGTCGTGCTGGCCTGGAGCCGGTTCGGCCGCAACGTCTACGCGATCGGCGGCAACGCCGACTCGGCGCTGCTCATGGGTCTTCCGGTCGGCCGTACACGGATCGGCGTCTACACGCTCAGCGGGTTCTGCGCCGCCCTGGGCGGCCTGATCTACAGCATCACGACGACGTCGGGCTACGCCGGACACGGCACCGGCACCGAGCTCGACGCGATCGCGGCCGTGGTCATCGGCGGCGTGCTGCTCACCGGCGGTTCCGGCTACGTGCTCGGCACGGTGCTGGGCGTCCTGGTCCTCGGCATGATCAACACGATCGTGAACTTCGCGAGCCTCAACTCGTGGTGGGCCCGGATGGCGATCGGCGTGCTGCTGTTCGCCTTCATCGTCCTCCAGCGCCTCGTCACCAGAAAGGCGAAGTGATGTCCAGCTACACCATCGGGGTCGACTTCGGGACGCTGTCGGGCCGTGCCGTGGTGGTGCGGGTCGAGGACGGGGCCGAGGTCGGCGCGGCCGTCCACGAATACGCGCACGGGGTCATCGAGCGCACGTTGCCGTCCACGGGGCAGCAGCTGCGCCCGGACTGGGCCCTTCAAGACCCCCATGACTACATCGACGTTCTTCGTACGGCTGTGCCCGCCGCCGTTTCCGCCGCCAAGATCGATCCGGCCGACGTGATCGGCATCGCGACCGACTTCACCGCCTGCACGGTGCTGCCCACACTGGCCGACGGAACGCCGCTGAGTGATCTGCTCCCGGAGCGCCCCCACGCGTACACCAAGCTCTGGAAACATCATGCGGCGCAGCCGCAGGCCGACCGCATCACCGACCTGGCCCACGAGCGGGGTGAGCCCTGGATCGCCCGCTACGGGGGCCGGATCTCCTCGGAGTGGCAGTTCGCCAAGGCCTTGCAGGTGCTCGAAGAGGACCCGGAGGTCTACGCGCGGACCGAGCGCTGGATCGAGGCGGCCGACTGGATCATCTGGCAGCTGTGCGGACGCGAGACCCGCAACGCCTGCACGGCCGGCTACAAGGGGATCTTCCAGGACGGCCAGTACCCCGACAAGGCGTACCTGGAGGCGCTCAACCCGGCCTTCGCCGACTTCGCCGAGACCCGGCTGGCCCATCCGCTGTCCGCGCTCGGCGAGCGCGCCGGCGGCCTGACCGAGCAGGCCGCGGCCTGGACCGGGCTGCCGGCCGGCATCGCGGTCGCCGTCGGCAACGTCGACGCGCACGTCACCTCGCCGGCCGCGCAGGCCATCAGGCCCGGGCAGATGCTGGCCGTGATGGGCACCTCGACCTGCCACATCATGAACGGCGAGACGATCGCGCCGGTGCCCGGCATCTGCGGCGTGGTCGACGGCGGCATCCTGGCCGGCCTCTACGGCTACGAGGCCGGGCAGAGCGGCGTCGGCGACATCTTCGGCTGGTTCGTCGAGCAGGGTGTGCCGCCCGAGGTGCACGAGCAGGCCCGCGCGGCCGGCCTCGGCGTGCACGACTACCTGTCGCAGCAGGCGGCCGAGCAGCCGGCCGGAGGGCACGGGCTGATCGCGCTCGACTGGCACAACGGCAACCGCTCGGTGCTGGTCGACCACCACCTGTCCGGGGTGATCGTGGGGCAGACCCTGGCCACCCGGCCGTTCGAGATCTACAAGGCGCTGATCGAGGCCACCGCCTTCGGCACCCGCAAGATCGTCGAGTCCTTCGAGGAGGCCGGGGTGCCGGTCACCGAGTTCGTGGCCGCGGGCGGGCTCAAGCGCAACACCCTGGTCATGCGGATCTACGCCGACGTGCTGCGCCGGCCGATCAGCGTGGCCACCTCCGACCAGGCGCCCGCGCTCGGGTCGGCCATCCACGCGGCGGTGGCGGCCGGGGCGTACCCCGACGTGGCGACCGCTTCGGCCACGATGGGCCGTGTCGAGAAGGCGGTCTTTTCCCCTGACCCGGCGGCCGCCGACGTCTACGACCGGCTCTACGCCGAATACTCGGTCCTGCATGATTACTTCGGCCGGGGCGAGAACAAGGTGCTGCATCGCCTGCGTGATCTGCGGAACGAGGCGCTCGGATGAGCGTCCTCGACTCCGTACGAGCCGAAGTCTGTGAATTGCACTCGCATCTCACGCGCTGGAACCTCGTCACCTGGACCGCCGGCAACGTCTCGGCCCGGGTCCCGGGAGAGGACCTGCTGGTCATCAAACCCTCCGGGGTGTCGTACGAGGAGCTGACCCCGGCCGCCATGGTCGTCTGCGACCTCGACGGCAAGCTGGTCGAAGGCGAGCACAGCCCGTCCAGCGACACCGAGTCGCACGCCTACGTCTACCGGCACATGCCCGAGGTCAACGGCGTCGTGCACACCCACAGCCCGTACGCCACGGCGTGGGCCGCCCGCGGCGAGCCGATCCCGTGCTCGCTGACCGCGATGGCCGACGAGTTCGGCGGCGACATCCCGATCGGGCCGTTCGCGCTGATCGGCAGCGACGACATCGGCCGCGGCATCGTCGAGACGCTGCGCGGCAGCCGTTCGCCGGCCGTGCTCATGCGCCAGCACGGCCCGTTCACCATCGGCGCCAGCGCCAAGGCGGCGGTCAAGGCCGCTGTCATGTGCGAGGACGTCGCCCGCACCATGCTCCTGGCTCGGCAGCTCGGAGCGATCGATCGACTGCCCGGCGACGCCGTGGACAGCCTGTACGACCGCTACCAGAACGTCTACGGCCAGCGCTGATTTGGAGAACACTATGAGTGAGCACGAGGTCTGGTTCCTCACCGGAAGCCAGGGACTCTACGGACCGGAGACCCTTGATCAGGTCGCCGCGCAGTCGCAGGAGATCGCGTCGGTGCTCGGCGCCGCGCTGGACGTCCGGCTCGTCTGGAAGCCGGTGCTGACCAGCGCCGGCGACATCCTCACGGCGGCCCGGCAGGCCAACGACGACGACCGCGTCATCGGCGTGATCGCCTGGATGCACACGTTCTCGCCGGCCAAGATGTGGATCGCCGGCCTGGACGCGCTGCGCACCCCGCTGCTGCACCTGCACACCCAGGCCAACGTGGCGCTGCCCTGGTCCGAGATCGACATGGACTTCATGAATCTCAACCAGGCCGCGCACGGCGACCGCGAGTTCGGCTATATCGAGGCCCGTCTCGGCGTGGCCCGCAAGACCGTGGCCGGGCACGTCAGCAACCCGCGGGTGATCGACCGCATCACGGCGTGGGTGCGCGCGGCGCGCGGGCACGCGGCGATCCGTACGCTCAAGCTGGCCCGCTTCGGCGACAACATGCGGGACGTCGCGGTGACCGAGGGCGACAAGGTCGAGGCGCAGTTGCGCTTCGGGGTGTCCGTGAACACGTACGGCGTCAATGATCTGGTGAAGGTCGTCGACGACGCCTTGGACACCGAGGTCGACAAGCTGGTCGGCGAGTACGACGAGCTGTACGAGGTCGCGCCCGAGCTGCGTGACGGCGGCGAACGGCACGAGTCGCTGCGGTACGCGGCCCGCATCGAGCTCGGCCTGCGCCAGTTCCTCGACGCCGGCGGCTTCGGCGCGTTCACCACGAACTTCGAGGACCTCGGCGGCCTGCGCCAGCTGCCCGGCCTGGCCGTGCAGCGGCTGATGGCCGACGGCTACGGCTTCGGCGGCGAGGGCGACTGGAAGACCTCGGTCCTGCTGCACACGATCAAGGCGATGGCGCCGGGCGGCACGTCCTTCATGGAGGATTACACGTACGACCTGACGCCCGGCCAGGAGCGGATCCTCGGCGCCCACATGCTCGAGGTCTGCCCGTCGATCGCGGCGGCCCGGCCCCGGCTCGAGATCCACCCGCTCGGCATCGGAGGGCGCGAGGACCCCGTGCGCATGGTCTTCGACGCCGCCCCGGGCCCGGCCGTCGTCGTCGGCATGTCGGACATGGGGGAGCGGTTCCGGCTGACCGCCAACGTCATCGAGGTCGTGCCGCCGACCGAGGCCCTGCCCAAGCTGCCGGTGGCCCGCGCGGTGTGGAAGCCGGCGCCCGACCTGTCCACGTCGGCCGAGGCCTGGCTGACCGCGGGCGGGCCGCACCACACGGTGCTGTCGTCGGCGATCGGCGTCGAGGAGCTGACCGACCTGGCCGAGATGCTCTCCTGCGAGCTGTTGGTGATCGACCCGGACACCACGATCCGGGAGTTCGTCAAAGAGGTCCGCTGGAACCAGGCGTACTACCGGCTGGCCCGCGGCTTCTGACCGACACCCGGTGCCGCACCGTGCCGCGCGGCACCAGGGTCGGCCGCAGCTGCACGGACTCGGGACGGCGTGCGCCCCGCAGCAGGCGCACGCTCTCCCGGCCCACCTCGGCGAACTCCTGCCGCACGGTGGTCAGCCCCGGATGGGTGTACCCGGCCTCGGGCACGTCGTCGAAGCCGACCACGCTGACGTCGTCGGGCACGGCCCGCCCGTGCTCGGCCAGGGCCCGGATGAGCCCGATGGCGATGTCGTCGTTGGCCGCGAAGACGGCGGTGACCCGCGGGTCGGCGGCCAGCGCCTGCCCGCACCGATAACCCGACTCGGCCGACCAGGCGGCCCGCACCACGGGCGGCGCCTCGACGCCGGCGGCGGCCAGGGCGGCCCGCCAGCCGGCCTCCCGGGCCCGGCTGCCGTGCCACTGCTCGGGACCGGCCACGTGCCAGACGGTGCGGTGCCCGTGCGCGAGCAGATGGCGGGTGGCCAGCAGCCCACCCGCGTATTGATCGACGGCCACGTTGGCCGTGCGCCACTGGGGCAGGCCGTCGACGGTCACGACGGGCAGCCCGGCCGGCACGGCGGCGAGCAGGTCGGCCGCCGCGGCCACCGGAGCGACGACGATCAGCCCGGCCACGTCCTGGTCGACCAGGCGGCGGACCACCTCGTGGGCCTCGGCGCCGTAGTCCGCGACGTGCCCGACCGCCACCGCCAGGCCGGCGTCGAAGGCGGCGTCGCCGATCGCGTGCACCATGCTGGCCGGTCCGTACAACATGGAGTTCTGCGCCACCACGCCGATGACCGTCATCCGGGCTCCCTCGCAACGGGCCTGTTAACGCCAACATGTCGGGCTCATCGCGGCGAGTCAATCTCTTGTTACGTGCTTGTTACGTGGTTTATTTCCGTCCACGGTCAGGGGAACGTCTGGTAAACAACGGGGATGTCTTTCGCGTGGTCGACGGTCGGCACCGTCTCCGTCAACGGTGTCCGCCTGGGCTATCGCGCGGCCGGTGACCCCGGCGGCGTGCCGGCGCTGCTCGTGCACGGCACCGGCAGCAGCGCGAGCACGTGGGACCGTTTCGCGGCCCGGCTGGTCCCGCTCGGCTACCGGGCGGTGGCGGTCGACCTGCGCGGGCACGCGACCAGTGACCGCACCGCCTCCTACCTCTTGGAGAGCCTGCGCGACGATCTCCTGGGCTGTCTTTCTCACTTCTTCGGCGCCCCGGCCGTCGTGGTCGGCCACTCCGTCGGCGCGTACGCCGCCCTCGCCGCGGCTCTGCACTCCCCGGGCACCATCTCCCACCTGGTCCTCGAGGACATCGCGGCCCCGCCGCGCCGGTGCGGCCTGCCCCGGCGGCTGAGCTCCTTCATGGCCGGCCGCCCGGTGCCCGCGATCCTGCTCCAGGTGGCCCGCGCCGACCCGGGGTGGTGGAGCCGGCTCCCGCTCGTGACCCAGCCGTCCCTGGTCGTCTCCGGCGGCCCGTCGAGCTGCATCCCACCCCGGCGGCTGGCCGCCGTGACCGCCGCGCTGCCGGACGCCCGGCTGGCGACGATCCCGGTCGGCCACCGCGTGCACAGCCTGGCCCCGGACGCCTTCTTCGCTTCAGTGGCAGACTTCCTGCCTTTGTCAGCTCCGGTGGTGTGACTCGGCCAGGCGGTAGACCGGCGTGGGCAGGTTCTCGTAGCGGGCCTTGAGCTGCAACGCCAGGTAGAGCGAGTAGTGCCGCGACTGATGCAGGTTGCCGCCGTGGAACCACAGGTTCTCCTGCCGGGTGGGTTTCCACATGTTGCGTTGTTCGCCCTCCCACGGGCCCGGGTCCTTCGGGGTGTCCGAGCCCAGGCCCCACACCTTGCCGACCCGGTCGGCCGTCTCGGTGTCGACCAGGTCGGCCACCCAGCCGTTCATCGAGCCGTAGCCGGTGGCGTAGACGACCAGGTCGGCCGGCAGCTCGGTGCCGTCGTCGAGCACCACCGCGTCCTCGGTGAGCTGCACGACCTGTCCCTGTGCCAGCTTGACCCGACCGTCGGCGACCAGGTCGGCCGCGCCCACGTCGATGTAGTAGCCGGAACCCCGTCGCAGGTACTTCATGAACAGGCCGGAGCCGTCGGCGCCCCAGTCGTGCCGGAAGCCGGCCTTCTCCAGCCGCGCGTAGAAGTCGGCGTCCCGCTCGGCCATCCGCTCGTACAGCGGGATCTGGAACTCGTGCATGATCCGGTACGGGATCGACGCGAAGATCATGTCCGCCTTGTCGGTGGTGACGCCGGCCGCGACGGCCCGCTCCGAATAGAGGTCGCCCAGCCCGATGTCCATGAGCGAGGCCGACTTCACGATGTGGGTGGACGACCGCTGCACCATGGTCACGTCGGCGTCGTGCTCCCAGAGCGCCCCGCAGATGTCGAACGCCGAGTTGTTCGACCCGATCACCACGACCCGCTTGCCGCGGTAGGCCTCGGGACCGGGGTGCTCGCTGGAGTGCTGCTGGTCGCCCCGGAAGACGTCCTGCCCCGCGATCACGGGCTTGTTGGGCTTGCCGGACATGCCGGTCGCGAAGACGACGTGGGCCGGGGTGAGCTCGACCGACTCGCCGTCCCGGTCGACGACGACGATCCATCGGCTGCCCTCGTACTTCGCCGAGCGGACCGTCGAGGACGACCAGTACGGCACCTCCATGACCCGCGTGTACATCTCCAGCCAGTCGCCGATCTTGTCCTTGGGCGAGAAGACCGGCCAGTTGGAGGGGAACGGCAGATAGGGGAGGTGGTCGTACCAGACCGGATCGTGAAGGCAGAGGCTCTTGTACCGTCCGCGCCACTGGTCACCGGGCCGCGCGTGCTTGTCGACGACCAGCGCCGGGACGCCCAGCTGCCGCAGCCGCGCCCCGAGAGCGATCCCGCCCTGCCCGCCCCCGATCACCACGACGTACGGATCCGCCTGGTCCTGGTTTTCGACGTACGCCCGTCCTTTGCTCAGCGTGTGCTCCGCGCCGAGTGGCCGCCGCTCCCCTTGACGCTCCTCGAAGCCCTTGAGCTCCCGCAGCGTGGTCAGAAGCGTCCAGGCCCCTTCCGGCTTGAGCCGCAGATGACCGGTGCCCCGCCCGGTCGCCGTCTCGAACCGGATCCAGGCCTCGACCACGCCGTCCGCCTCGACCGGCTCCTCGGCCAGCGCGAACCCGCTCGGGCCGGCCTGGTCGAGGGTCGCGGCGAGCATGTCCGCAACCCCGTCCCGCCCTTCAACGGTCGTGATGTTCCAGGTGAAGGCGACAAGGTCACGCCAGAAGGACTCGGGCGCGAAGAGAGCAGCGGCAGCTTGTGCGTCGCGGGCCTTCAGCGCGGCTTCGAAGGACCCCAGCCAGTCTTCGGCGCGCTGCTTGGGGGAGATGCCGAGTGTCTGCGTCATGCCCCCACGAAACCGGCCTGCCCACTGTCCGCAACAGAGTTGCAACGCATTGCATCGCATGCCATAGGCGTTGAGCAACATGCTTCTTGACTAGTTGTCACACAGTGCGGGAAGCTGTCCTCCGCGTCGATCGCAGGCGCGGAATGGGGGAAAGTCATGACTGAAACTGTGCTCTCTGACGTCGCGGCGCCGCGGGCGGCGCCGCCCCGTGACTTCGACGGGTTGTACAAGGCGTTGTTCGAGGCCCATCCCCGCGAGTCGTTGCAGCTGTTGTGCGGCGTGCAGCTCGACGGCGCGACGGTCGTCCTGGAAGAGCCGACCGAGTTGCCGCGGCAGCGGGGCCTTCATTGCGACCGGGTGTACCGGATCGATCACGACGATGAGACGCCGACCGACGTCTACCACGTCGAGGTCCAGGTCAAGCGCACCGAGAACTTCGGGGAGCGGATGGTGGCCTACTGGGCGGGCCTGGCGCGTAGGTACAGCCGGTCGAATCACCGGATCCGTCAGGTCGTGCTGTGGCCGCTGGGTGGGGGCCATCCGGGCCGGTTCGTCCGCGATCAGGCCCGGCTCGACTACCAGTCGGTCGATGTTCCGAACGATCTGGACCCGGAGACGCTGTTGGCCACCCCGTTGGCGCCGTTGGCGTTGTGGTCACCGGACGCGCCGGACGACGTGGTGGAGCAGGTGGCCGATCGGATCGCCGCGACCGGCGAGCTCGAGGAGAAGTTGGTCCTGGTCGAGCTGGGTATGCTCGTGGGAGGTTCCCTGGCGGCCCAGGTTCTTGAAGCATTGCGGAGGAGAGGCATGAACGACGTTCTGGAGCAGTCGGAGTCCGGCCGCGAGATCGCCCGCCGAAACCGCGAGCGGGGCCTGGAGCAAGGCCTGGAGCAAGGCCACGCCGATGCGATGCGGGCACTCCTGCGAGCGACGTATGGCGATTTCGCCGATCTGGACGACCTTGCCCGTCGACTGGCCGACCTCGATTACGAGGGGAACATTGCTCGCATCGTCGCTGGCGCGACCCTGGCGGAGCTGCGTTCCTGAAGCCGCACCGTCGCCTTCGGGGCGAGCCCGGAGTCAGCGCGAGCGCCTGCCGGGAACTCGGCTGGGCGTTCGCGCCTGGACCTCGTCCGGGCGGCCGTGGGAGCCTCGGAGAGGGGTGACCCGCGAGGAGGTGGCGTGGGCGACTACAGCGCGGTGCGGCCGGGGACTGATCTGTCGCGGTATGCCCGTGATCTGCTGCTAGTGCATGACGCTGTGCTGGCCGGGGGCCGGCCGCCGCATCGGCCGCGGGCGCTGGTCGAGCGGTCCTGGTCTCGGGTGCTGGGGCTTGGGCTCGATCCCAGCCGGGCCAACGCCCGCGATCCGCTGGGGGCGGGGGAGGTCGAGCAGCGGCGGCGGGCGTCGGGGCTCGCTCCGGTTATTGATGATCTGCTGCGGATGGCTGAGGATGCCGCCTTTCTGCTCGTCGTCACCGGGGCCGACGGCACGATCCTCTGGCGGGCGGGGCCGGTCGCGTTGCGGCGGCGGGCCGATCGGCTCGGGTTCGGGGAAGGGGCGCTCTGGACCGAGGCCGCCGTCGGCACCAATGCGATCGGGACCGCGCTGGTCGAAGGTGCTCCTGTGCAGCTCTTCTCGGCCGAGCACTTCGAGCAGGCTCAGCACGCCTGGTACTGCTCGGCGCATCCGGTGCACGATCCGCGAACCGGGGACCTGCTCGGCATCGTCGACGTCAGTGGGCCGGCGCTCACCCTGCATCCGGCGATCCGGGTGCTGGTCGAGACGGGAGTGCGGCTGGCCGAGGCGCGGCTGTGGCGGCATCACGCGGACCGGCTCGAACGGCTGCGGCGCTCGGCCGCGCACGTGGCCGGGACTGCCCGGGGGCCTCTGCTGATCGTCGATGACCACGGCTGGGTGGCCCACGCCAGTGGGGTGTCCGCGCGAGAACGCGTCGGCGCTCCTTCGGCGTGCGCGCCTCTGGCCGTACCGGGAATGGGCCTTTGCCTGGCCGAACGCCTGCCCGAAGGCTGGCTGATCCGGCCCGCCGGGCCGCACGCGGCGATCACCGCGACGCTCGACCTGAGCCTGCCGCTTCTGGAGGTACGAGGTGACGCCGAACCCTGGCGCACCCCGCTGACCCGCCGCCACGCCGACATCCTGGCCCTGCTGCACGGCTGCGGGCCGGCCGGTCTGACCGCCGCCCAGCTGAGCCATTTCCTGTACGGCGACGCCGACCACGTCGTCACCGTCCGGGCCGAGATCAGCCGCCTCCGCCGCGCGGTCGGCGCCCTGGTCGCCACCAATCCGTACCGCCTGGCGGCGGGCGTGACGCTTGAGGTCCGCCGCTGAGTCGCGTTCTAGGCGGCCGACGCGGACGACGTCGACCATGAAGGGAACGTCGCTCGCATCGTCGGTGGTGCGACCTTGGCGGAGCTGCGTTCCTGAGTTTCGCTTACGTTGCCGATCGGGTCGCCGATGGGTACTGCCATGGACGTCACTGGTGCGGCTCGGCGGGTTCGCTTGGATCCGGCCCTGGTCGCGCTGGCGGTTGCCGGTGTGGCGGTCGTCCTGTGGTTTCTGGCCGGGCCCGGTGGGGCCACCGTCTCCTGGGCCGTGCAGACGGGGCTGGACGTGTCGATCGCGGTGTTCGCGTGGCGGCTCACCCGGGCCACGGCCGGGCAGCGGCACGCACGCCGGTTCTGGCGGGCGGTCATGGCCACCGGTGTCGCCTGCGCAGCCGGGGACGGCTACCAGACAGCGCTCGCGGTCATGCATCTCTCCGGGCATCAGCCCAGTCCCGTTCAGACCGGCTTCGTCGTGGCCGGCATGCTCGTCGCGCTGGTGGCCATGGTCTGCCACCCGCTCGGCGGCGCCGGGCGGCAGCGGCTGCGGTTGTGGCTCGACGCGGTGACCGTACTGGCCGCTGTCGCCGTTTTTCTCTGGTATTTCGTTCTGGCCGACGTGGTCGCCGAGGGCAACCGGGCCGAGGTGGTGGGTGCCGCCGCCGCGTCGGCGATCATGCTGCTGCTCAGTGTCGGGTTGCTGAAGCTGCTGCTCAGTGGGACCGCGCCGTTCGCCAAGGGTCCGGGGCTGGTGGCCACGGCCGGCGTGGCCGGCACGGCGATCGCCGCCTCGACCGTCACGCTGCTGACCGGCAGCGACGACCCGGGCGTGATCTACGCGTCGCAGCTGTTGCCGTGTCTGCTCATGCCGGTGGCGATGCGCTGGCAGGAGCTGCGGATGCGCCGCCACGGCACCGCGGCCGGGCCGGAGCGGCCGCGGCACGGCAGCCGGCTGCCCTATCTGGCCGTCGTCGCCGTTCAGCTGCTGCTGGTGGCCGCGCTGACCACCCGCGGCGCCGAGCCCCAGGTGTGGGGCGTGTCGGTCGGCGCCGTTCTGATCACCGTGCTGGTGCTGAGCCGGCAGATGGCCGCCTTCACCGACAACGACCGGATGCGCGAGTGGTTCCAGTCCGTCGTGCAGCACTCCTCCGACCTGACGCTGGTGGTCGGGGCCGACGGGCTGGTCCGCTTCGCCACCCCGGCCGCGCGCCGGTTCCTCGGCACCGGGCCCGACGAGCTGGTCGGCACCACCCTGGCCGACCGGGTGCTGCCCGAGGACCGGCATCTGCTGGCCGAGCTCGTGACCCGGCTCGCGGCCGAGCGCGGCGCCGACGCGGATGCGGAGTTGCGCCTGCGGCACACCGACGGGTCGTACCGCTGGCTTCAGGTTGTCGGGGTCGACCTGACCGCGAATCCCAGTGTGGGCGCGCTCGTCTTCAACGCCCGCGACGTCACCGAGGCGCGGCGGCTGCACGACGAGCTGTCACACCGGGCGACTCACGACGCGCTGACCGGGCTGGCCAACCGGAGCCTGCTCGAGCTTCGTCTCGACGAGCTGCCCAAAGACGAGACGGTGGCCGTGCTCCTGATCGACCTGGATGGTTTCAAGCCGATCAACGACCAGTACGGGCATCACGCCGGCGATCAGGTCCTGGCGGCCGTCGCCGATCGGCTGAGTTCTTTCGGCGGGCTGGCCGCTCGCCTGGGCGGTGACGAATTTGCTCTGCTGACAAGAGGCGATTTCTCGGATAAATCGGGCATTGAGCGGGCGATCGCCGAGCCGATCTGGATCACGGCGACACAGCAGGTCACGGTGGGTGCCAGCATCGGCATGGCCGTCGGCTCACCCAGCGAAGGAGGCCGGCTTCTGAGGGAGGCCGACGCGGCGATGTACGAGGCGAAAGCGCTCAGCCCATCCGCTGGCCGTAGACGTGCGCGACCTTGAGCACCATGAGCACCCGCTTGTCGGACACCATCACCGACCGGTACTCGTCCCAGTCCGGGTGCTCGCCGGCCGCCTTGCGGTAGTAGTCGACCAGCGCGTCCACCTCCGGCCCATGAGGGTCGGTGCCCGGCCCGATCAGCTCCACCTCACCCTCCGCGGTCGCCCACGCCCAGCCGTCACCGCGGGTCACCTCCAGCGCGGCCCGCGGGTCGCGGCGCAGGTTGGCCGTCTTGGCCCGGCTGTCGGTGATCGACACGTAGACCCGTTCGGCCTCGCGGTCGTAGTACGGCGTCACGGGGGAGAGCTGCGGCAGGCCGTTCGCCTTGATCGTGGCGAGCACGCCGAGCTTGCTCTCGGCCAGCAGCGCGCGGGGGTCGTAGTCAGACATGGGCGAGCACCTTTCGCAGAAGGGTGTTTACCGCTTCGCGGCCGGCGCGGTTGGCGCCGACCGTGGACTGGGACGGGCCGAAGCCGATCAGGTGGATCCGCGGATCGGCCGCGACCTGGGTGCCGATCATCCGGATGCCGCCGCGCTCGTTGCGCAGGTGCAGCGGGTCGAGGTGGGCCAGGTCGGCCTTGAAGCCGGTCGCCCACAGGATCGCGTCGACGGCGGTGAACGAGCCGTCGGCCTCGCGCACGCCGTGCGGCTCGATCGCGGTGAACATCGGGCGGCGCTCCAGCGCGCCGCGTTCCTTGGCCGCGAGGGCGTACGGGGTCCAGGCCAGATCCGTGTACGAGACGACGCTCCCGGTCGGATCGCCGGCCTCGACGTCGGCGACGACCTTGGCGATGATGCCGGAGCCGTCGAACTCCCCGGTGTTCTTGAAGACCGGCTCACGGCGCGTGTACCAGTACGTGGTGGCGACCCGGGAGATCTCTTCGAGCTGCTGTACGGCCGAGATCCCACCGCCGACGACGGCCACGCGCAGGCCCGCGAGCGCGTCCGCCGAGACGTACTCCTGGGTGTGCAGTTGAATCCCGGCGAAGCTCTCCTGCCCCGGATAGCGCGGCCGCACCGGGTTGGTCCACGTGCCGGTCGCGTTGATGATCGCCCGCGCGCTCCAGGGGCCGTGGTCCGATTCGACGATCAAAGTCTCTTCAGGCCCTGGTCGTACGGCGGTGACGCGCACCGGGCGCAGAATCGGCAGCGCACTGGCCTTCTCGAAGTCCGCGAAGTACCGGGGAACGGCCACGCGGCTCGGCTCGGCCGGGTCGAGCGGCGGCTTGGGGAACCCGGGAAGGTCGAAGATGCCGTTGACGGTGGCGATCCGCAGCGACTCCCAGCGGTTCAGCCACGCCCCACCGGGCGCCGGCGACGCGTCGAGGAGCACGAAGTCCACGCCCCGCCGCTTCAGGTGATAGGCGGCCGACAAGCCGGCCTGCCCACCCCCGATGACCACCACCGTGACCGCACGCACGACCGGGCCAACCTCCGAGATCGTGCCGCTATTCCCCTCCCGCGCCGAGCTATCGCACGACAACGGCCTTTTCTGAGGCCCACTTCTCGAAGGGGGTGAGCGGCACGCCGAGCGCCCGCGCGAACTCCGGGCGGGCCGGCTGCGGCACCTCGTTCATGAGCTCGTTCGACATCACGGCGTAGGGCGGCATGCCGCCGGCCAGCGCCTCCTGATCGCTCATCGCGGGTGCGGTCATGCCCATGACCGCGGCGATCTCGGTGAGCGAGAGGTGGTCGCTCGCCAGTTCCAGTTCAACTTCGTTCCAGGTGTACGGGTCGGTGACGGCTGCCGCCACGGTCGTCCCGATGTCGTCCACCGCCACGAGCGAGAGCCGCGTCTCCGGCCGCAGGGTCGTGACGATCCCGCCCTCCAGGCCCCGCGGCAGCAGGTAGGCCTGCGAGGGCAGGAAGTTCTCCATGAAGAAGCCGGGCCGGATCAGCGTCCAGAACGGGAATCCGGCCTCCTTCACCCGGTCCTCGATGCCGGCCTTCGCCGCGTAGTAGGGCCGCATCGGCGCCCACCGTTCGTCGGCGGGCAGCCGCCGCGAGCCGGAGACGGACGAGTGCACGAAGTGCGGCACGCCGGCGCCGCGCGCGGCCTCGATCAGGTTGGTCGCCTGCCGCAGTTCGCCGTCGAAGTCGAGGGCCCCGTCCCTCATCGGCGGCATCTGCATCGAGAAGACGGCGGTGACACCCTCGGCCGCCGCGGCCAGCGAGTCGCGGTCCTCGAGATCGCCGGCCACGACCTCGGCCCCGGCCACCTTCTTCGCCGGGTCATGGACCAGAGCCCGTACGGCAATGCCCGCCGCCCGCAAGGCGCGAGTGACCGCGCCTCCCTGTTGCCCGGTCGCCCCGGCCACCAACACAGTCATGCGTCTCTCCTCCGCTAAAACGGCGGACCCCGCCGTTTCACTGCGAGTAAGATACGGCGTACCCCGCCACTTATCAACCGAGGAGATCACCCGATGCGCGCCGACGCCCGCCGCAACTACGAGCTGCTGCTGGCCGTCGCCGCCGAGGCGATAGCCGCCGAGGGCGCCGACGCGTCGCTGGAGCAGATAGCCCGCACGGCGGGAGTCGGCTCGGGCACCGCGCGGCGGCATTTCCCCACCCGGCACGCCCTGCTGGAGGCCGTCTTCCGCCAGCGGATCGACACCTTGGCCATCCAGGCCCACGACCTGGCCGGCCATCCCGAGCCGCGGGCCGCCCTGCTGGAGTGGCTGGCCTCGGTGACCACCTTCGCGGCCACCGTGCGGGGTCTGGCCGAGGCCCTGAACCGTGACCGCGACGAGCCCCACGACCACTGCGCCACCGCGCGGCTGACCGAGGCCGGCGCTCCTCTGGTCGAGCGGGCCGCCGCGTCGCTGACCCCGGGCGTGACCATCACCGACCTGCTCAACCTGGTCACCGGGATCGCCCTGGCCACCGAGCATCACCCCGACCCGGCCGCCGAGGCGGCACGGCTGCTCCACCTGGCGGTCACCGGGGTGAGCCCGCTGTCACTTCGGGAGGGCTAGCAGGCTTTCCGCGGTCTCGACGATGGTGTCCTCGATGGGGCGGGGCTTCCAGCCGAGCAGGCGCTCGGCCTTGGCCGAGGTGGCGTCGAGGTCGCGGCCCAGGATGAGACGCAGGGCGCGCATCTGAGGGTTGACCTTGGCCAGGCCACGGGCCACGGTCAGCGGCATCTCACGGGTGGGCACCTTGGCCGCGCGGTCGCCGAGGCGGGCGCGCAGGATGGCCGCGATGTCGCGCTGCCACAGGCTGTGGCCGGCGGTGGCGATGAAGCGCTCGCCGGCGGCGGCCGGCTCGGTCATGGCCAGCAGGTGCAGGGAGGCCACGTCGCGGACGTCGACGTATCCCGTGGCGAACTTCAGCAGGGCCGGCAGCGAGCCGTCCAGCATGCCCGCGATGGAGTTGAGCGAGGGGGAGTAGTCGGGGCCGAGGACCGGGCCGAGCACCGCGGTCGGGTTGACGGTGGCCAGTTCCAGGCCGCGGCCCTCGCCGGCCACGAAGTCCCAGGCGGCCCGCTCGGCCAGCGTCTTCGATCTCTGGTACGGGGCCAGGTCGGCGTCGAGGTTGGTCCAGTCCTCCTCGGTGAACGGGGTGTCGCGGGGCGGGTGGCCGTAGGCGACGGCGCCGATCGCCGAGGTCAGCACCACCCGCCGTACGCCCGCCTCGAGAGCGGCGCGCAGGACCCGCACCGTGCCGTCGACGGCGGGGCGGACCATCTCGTCGTCGTCGCGCGGGACCTGGGTCAGGGTGGGTGAGGCGACGTGCAACACGAAGTCGCAGCCGGCGACGGCCTCGGGCCAGCCCTCGTCGCTCTGCAGGTCAGCCCGGAACGCGTTCGCGTCGGCCCGGGCCGGGTTTCGTACGGTCGTGCGCACCTCGTGCCCGGCCTCACGCAGGGCCAGCACGCACCAGCTGCCGATGTAGCCCGAGCCGCCGGTTACCAGAACTTTTGCCATGCCGACAACGGTAGTGGAGACATCTCCACTTCGGCAAGGGTTAAGCGGAGACTTCTCCGTTAAAACTCAGGCCGTCCAGGATGAGTCCCAGCATGGGCTGGGTCCGTTCCGGCGCGGACCGCCACAGGGCTCCGGTGAACTGCAGGAAGTCCCCCGGCTCGGCGTCGGCCCGGATGCTGCCGTCGCGTTTGCCGGCGTCGAGCAGCCGCGTGATGGCGGCGATCACCGGGCCGTACGTCTGCTCGGTGATCGATCTGTGGGTGTCCGGGCTGAGGGCGGCGCCGAACGCGTGCTTGGCCCGCATCGCCTCGACCAGATCGGTCGTCCAGCGCCGCAGCGCCTCGACCGGCGTCCCGGTCGCCAGCAGCTCGGCGACCGAACCGATGAGGCGGTCGATCTCCTCCTGGTAGATCTCCAGGATGAGCGCCTCACGCGACGGATAGTTGCGGTAGAGCGTGCCGGGGCCGACACCCGCCCGCTGCGCGATCTGATTCATCGACGTGTCGCCGTCCTCGGCGAACGCCTCGCGGGCGGCCGTGAGGATCCGGGCGCGGTTCTCGCGAGCGTCTGAGCGGACCATAGGGAGACAAGTTACCCGTCGACGAAGTCGAGGATCGCCTCCGCCACCTGCTCGGGGCCTCCAGGGCGGCGTAGTGGCCCACGCCGTCCAGTTGCACGGAGGCGATCTCCCCGCGCGCGGCCCGCGTCATCGTGGCCGCGGTGAACGGGCCGCCGCCGGCCCCGATGGCCAGGGCCGGCGCGGTCAGGCCGGGCGACTGGGCCAGGGCCCTGATCTCGTCGCCCTCGCGGAGCATCGAACGGTAGAGGCCGGCGGCGCCGCGCCAGGCGCCGGGCCGGGAGTAGGTGCGGACGAGCTCGTCGATGTCATCGGTCATCGGGGGAAGGAGGGCGCCGAGGAACTCGCGCTCGCGGCCGGCCAGCAGCATCTCGGGAATGCCGGGGGCGGCCAGGGCGCCGATGTGCCAGGCGCCGCCGTGGGTGACGTCGGCCAGGGCCTCGAGTCCGAAGCCGGGCAGGCCCATCTCGATCGCGGTGAGGGTGAGCACGTCCTCGGGGTGGGTGGTCGCCAGCCGGAACACGGTGGCACCGCTGATGTCCTGCCCGATCAGGTGCACCGGGCCCGCGCCGAGATGGGCGATGAGCTGGTGCAGATCCTCGGCGGCGGTCGCGCTGTCGTACGTTCCGTCGCTGTTCTCGGAGTCGCCGAAGCCACGCAGGTCGACCGCGAAGACCCGGTGGCGCTCGGCCAGCAGCGGGATGAGCTTGTGGAACGCCCACCAGGTCTCGGGGAAGCCGTGGACCAGCAGGATCGGCGCGCCCTCGCTCCCGGCGGCGACGTAGTGCAGCGTGACTTCCGCTCATGTCCCGTTCCGGCGCCGACCTGGCCCTCCTGCTCATCGGCGGTTTCCGTTCCCTGGTGGACGCGGCGATCGCCGAGCTCGCCGCCCAGGGGTACGAGGACGTGCGGCCGATACACGACTTCGCGATGCGGGCCATCGCCGACGGCGCCGACAGCGCCTCCGAGCTGGGACGGCGGCTCTCCATCACCAAGCAGTCGGCGGCCCGCACGATCGGCGTCCTCGAGGAGCGCGGCTACGTGACCACCGGGCCCGATCCGCGCGACGCCCGCCGCAAACGTCTGGCGGTCACGCCGCTCGGTTTCGAGGTGATGCGGGCCGGCGAGGCCATCTTCGACGACCTGCGCGCGCGGTGGGCGGGCCGGATCGGCCCGGACGAGCTGGCCAAACTCGAGAAACACCTGGTGGCCCTGGTCGGCGCGGCCCCGATCCGCTTCGACACGCCGGGCTGGATGGCTAGCGGCCCGGAGTGAGGCGCCGCAGGGCCGCATCGTGTACGGCCGGTGACACGTAACCCTGGTCGAGCGCTCCCACGTCGGTGCCCGGCGGGACGATCTCGTCGATCCGGTCGAGAAGGTCGCCGGGCAGCGTGACGTCGAGGCCGGCCAGCAGAGTGTCGAGCTGCTCCATCGTGCGGGCGCCGAGCAGGGCGCTCGACACCCCGGGGTGGGCGGTCACGAAGGCCATGGCCAGGTGGATCAGGGGCAGTCCGGCCTCGTCGGCCAGGGGGATGAGCTTCTCCACGGTCTCCACGCGCCGGGAGTCGGCGATGTGCGTGAAGAGGGTGGTGCGGCGCAGGTCGGTGTCCCGGCCCCGGCGGACGCGGCCGGTGAGCGTGCCCTGGGCGAGCGGCCCCCAGACCAGCGTGCCCAGGCCGTAGCGCTGGGCGGCCGGCAGGATCTCGGCCTCGACGCCCCGGTTGAGCAGGGAGTACGGCAGTTGCTCACTGTGCGGGCGTTCCAGGCCACGCCGTTCGGCCAGCCACTGGGCCTCGACGATGCCGGTGGCCGGGGTGTTGGACGAGCCGATCGCACGGACCTTGCCGGAGCGTACGAGATCGGTCAGCGCCGACAGGGTCTCCTCCATGTCGGTGTCCGGGTCGAGCCGGTGGATCTGATAGAGATCGATGTAGTCGGTGCGCAGGCGGCGCAGGGAGTCCTCGACCGCCGTCATGATCCAGCGGCGGGAGGCGCCCCGCCGGTTCGGATCGTCGCCCATCGGGCGCCCGAACTTGGTCGCGATGACGACGCGGTCACGGCGCCCCTGAAGGGCCTGGCCGACGACCTCCTCGGACTCGCCGTACGAATAGACGTCGGCGGTGTCGATGACGTTGATGCCGGCGTCGAGGGCCCGGTGCACGATGCGCACCGCCTCGTCGTGGTCGGGATTGCCGACTCCGGCCGCCCGCCCGAACATCATGGCGCCGAGCGCGTAGGGGCTGACCTTGATGCCGGTCCGGCCTAAGGTGCGATAGATCATGCGTCCGACGATGCGCCGGCCGCGGGGCGAGCGGGAGCGGAGCGTTCATCATGGGAGAGCCGCTACCAGTCACGGCCACGGTCGTGCCGTGTCTGTCGCTGCTGGCCGTGACCTGGCTGGCCGTTCCGGCGCTGCCGCCGCTGCCGATCGGGGTCGCGCTGACCGGGGGCTTCGCCGGCATCGTCCTGCTGATCGCGAGCGGCCTGACCCGCCGGCGCCGCCCTCGCGCCGGGCGGCGGAGGCTCCTGACCGTGGCCGGTGGGCTGGCCGCGGTCCTGGTCGCCCTGGCCATCATCGTGACCGTCACCGGGCCGCACCCCTGGCCGGCCGGTCAACCGGCCATCGTGGACGGCGGCTACTTCCTCAACGTCCACGGCGGGCTCGTCCCGATCACCGAGGCCGAATATCGGGCCGACCTGAAAGCCGAAGTCGCGGCGTTCCTGTGCTTCGGCACGCTTCTCTCGCTTGCCGCGCTGGCCAACCTGGGGCTGGCGGGCGAGGGGAGCCAGCCGCCCAGATCAGGGATGGCGAACGGATCGTAATCGATGGACAGGCGGAGCCGGGCGGCACCTTCAAGGCGTTCTCGATGACCTGGAGATCGTCGGCTAACGACTGCCTCCTCGGGGGAGACCTCAGCGTAGCGCCGCTCTTCTACGGTGGGCCGCGTGAAGATCTTGGCGTGGGTGCTGGTGGTGCCGGGGCTGGTCTGGGCGGCGCTGCGGGTCAGCGGGTGGAGTCCGGGTGCCGTCGTGGTGGTGCTGCCCTTCACCCCGTACGCCGTGGCCGGGTCTCTGGTTCTGCTGGTGGTGATCGTGGCTCTCCGGCAGTGGCGCGCGGCGGTGGTGGCCGGACTGGCGACCGCTGTGCTCGCCGGTTGTGTCGTCGGGCGGGTCGTGCCGGACCGGGATCGTGGGCCCCGTGACGGGGTGGCGCTGACCATTCTGAGCGCCAACATGCTGATCGGCCGGGGCGATCCGGAGGAGATCGTGCGCCGGGTGCGGGACGAGGACGTCGGTGTGCTGGCGTTGCAGGAGTTCACCGCGGGCGGGCAGGCGGCGCTGGCCCGGGCGGGGCTCGGCCGGCTGCTGCCGTACTCGTCGATCGCGCCGCAACGGGCCCGGGATCCCTACGGCACGACCGGGTCGGCCGTCTACTCCCGCTTCCCGCTCACCGGCAGCGGCTTCCGCCTCAACTACGGGGGCTTCCAGCAGGCGTACGCCTCGGTGACCGTGCCCGGCGCGAAACCGGTCGTCGTCGAGTCCGTGCATCCGGCCGCGCCGCACTCGCTCGACGTGCTCGGCGACTGGCGGCGCGACCTGAAGGACCAGCCCGGACCCGGTCGCGTCCTGGCCGGTGACTTCAACGCCACCCTCGACCACAAGCAACTGCGCGACCTGCTCGGCCGCGGCTACCGGGACGCCGCGGCCACCATGGGCAAGGGCTTGATTCCGAGCTGGGGCCCGTACGCCGACCGGCCGATCCCGCCCATCACCATCGACCACGTCCTGGTCGACCGGAAGATCGGGATCGGCCGCTACGCCGCGTACGACCTGCCCGGCAGTGACCACCGCATGGTGCTGGCCGCGGTGGTCCTGCCGCCCGGCTAGGCCGGTTCGATCCAGATGTTGCGGTAGCGGACGTTCGCTCCCGGGTCGCCGTGGTCCTGCAAGCGGGTCGGGAGGGCGGCCGGGCTCTCGGCGGCCCCGTTGCCGGTGGGGCCGTCGATGGTCACGTTGTTGTGCACGGTGACGCCGTTCCAGACCACTGTCACCCGGGCGTCCTCGGTCTTCGTGGTGCCGCTCCAGCGGGCGGCCCGGAACGTGATGTCGTACGTCTGCCACGTCTCGGGGGCGGTCCCGGCGTTGGCGGTGGCCGCCCGCTTCAGATAGATGGCGGCGCTGTCGTCGTTGGCCAGCACCGACTTGCCGTACGTGTCGAGAACCTGCACCTCATAGCGGTCCTGGAGGTAGATGCCGCTGTTGGCCCGCTGCTGGCCGGTCACGTCGGCCGGGAGGTTGGGGAGCCAGAACTCGACGTGGAGCTTGAAATCCCCGTACGACTGCTTGGTCCTGAGGTCTCCACCCAGCACCTCGGCCGAACCGCCCGAGATCGGCCAGGTCGGCGCGGAGCCGTCGGCGTTGCGGAAGGCGTTGAGGCTCGTGCCGGTGAAGAGGTTGACCCGGCTCGGGCCGTTGAGCGTCCAGCGTTGCTGGGCGACGTTCGCCCACTCCCACAGCTGCACCGCCGTGCCGTCCGCGCTGGCCCCGCCGGCCGCGTCGAGCACCTTGCCCGACTGCGGGTTGAGCAGCGAGCCGTTGGCCTGAGGCAGCCAGGCCTGGGCGGCGCTGTTGTTGCACGTCCACAGCCGCACCTTGGTGCCGTTGGCGGTGCCGCCGTTGTCGACGTCGAGGCACTTGCCCAGGGCCCGCAGCGTGTCGCCCTCACGGGTCCAGCTCTGCGCCGTGGAGCTGTTGCAGGTCCACAGCTGCACCTTGGCGCCGTCGGTGATGGTCGCGTTGTCGACGTCCAGGCACTTGCCGGCGATCCCGGTGATCGTGCCGGTCTTGTTCGAAGACGACGACGTCGTTCCCAGGGTGAGACTGTCCAGATTGATGTGCCCGCTGTCGCCGGTGTCGACCCGGTAGGAGACGGCGTTTCCTCCGGCCCGCAGCGGCACCGAGTCGTTGAGCACCGCCCACGTGTCCCAGTTTCCCGTGTCGGCCAGGCTGACCTGCTTCACCCGGGTGCCGTTGACGTAGAGGCTCATCGTCTTGGTGCCGGCGGCCGGGTTCGGGCCGTTGCTGTAGCGCAGCGCGATCGGATAGGCCCCGGCCGACGGCACGTTGACCGTGAAGGTGGTCGCCGAGCCCACCGCGCCGTGCCCGGCCGAGAAACCGGATCCGGTGTAGCCGGTGTGGTCGGTGGCGACCGACGTGCTGCCGCTCAGGCCCGACCACTCGGCCTCGACCCGGTCCGACTTCAGCGTGGTGCCGTCGGCCAGGCTGTTCAGCGTGTACCAGGCCTCGGTGCTCCAGAGCGAGGCGTTCGAGGCCGAGGTGAACGGCCGCGGCGAGCGGACGTGCACGACCCGGCCCGGCTTGAGGCCGGACAGCTTGAGCGTCACCTTGAGCCGGTCGGCCGACAGGGTGGCCGAGGTGACCGGCAGCGTCTCCTCGTCGACCTTCGGTCCGCCGTAGTCCGGCGTCGGGACGTACCGCCACTGCTTGGCCTTGTAGCGGGAGGCCAGTTGCGCGGCCGTCGCGTCCGAGACCGGCTGGGTGTATTCGAGCTCGAAGCCGTCGGCGACGGCCCGCATGGCCTTGATGTCGAAGACGGCGGCTCCGTTGGGCGTGAGCTTCTGGAGGCCGTACGTCAATTTGCCTTCCTGGCCCCAGTTCCCGCCGGCGCCGAGCCCGCCCACGTAGAGCGCGCCGTCCGGTCCCTGGCTCAGCCGCAGCACGCCCATCTCCAGGCCCTGGGTGAGCCGGAAGACCGCGCCCTGGTACTGGCCGTTGACCTTCTCCAGGTACGCCCGCTGCAGCCCGCCGTAGGTGACGTCGCCGAAGAGCATCTGACCCGAGTACGGCCCCGAGTTGAGCATGACCGGGGTGCTCGGCGAGTTGGCGATCTCGTTCTGCGGCAGCCACAGCACCGGCTGGGTGACCGGCTGAAGGTCGAACGGCCCGTCCGGGTTGGTGTAGTGGTTGAAGAAGCGGTCCTGCTTGATCTGCACGAGCTTCGAGGCGGGCAGCCAGCCACCCTGGTTGTCCAGGACGAAGATGTCACCCTCGGGACCGAAGTTGATGCCGTTCGGGGTGCGCAGCCCACCGGCGATGTACTGCACGGCACCCGTCGACCGGTTGATCTTCAGCGTGGTGCCGCGGTTGGGCGAGCCCTGCGGGTCGGTGGTCGCGCCGCCCAGGTTGATCGAGACGGACAGGTTCAGATAGAAGAACCCGTCCTGATAGAGCAGCCCGAACGCGAACTCGTGGAAGTTCCCGTCGAACGGCCAGGTGGCGACCCGCCGGTACTGGTCGATGACGCCGTCGCCGGTGGTGTCGTTGAGCTCGGTCAGCTCGTGCTTCTGCGACACATAGATCTTCCCGTCGACGATCTTCAGCCCCATGGGCTCCCGCAGACCAGAGGCGATTTTCTTGTACGTCACCTGGCTGGGCGACGTGGTGCCGGTGACCCCGCTGAGGACGTAGACCTCGCCGGCCACGGTGTCGCTGCCACCCCAGGTGGCGATCGCGAGGCGGCCGTCGGGGAACCAGTCCATGGCGCTGACCTGGGGCTGGAAGCCGCTCGGTCGCAGGTTGGTGAGCGTGTAGCCGGGATGCACGCCGGTCAGGGGCAGGCCGTCACCGGGGCCGTCGCCAGCGCTCTCGCACTCCTTCTTGCCGGGGGCGGTCACCCGGACCACGCCGGCGTCGGTGCTGAGGGCGCTGTTCGGGATGACGGTGTACGCGGTGGCGCCGGGCGGGCGCCATTCGAGGGTGAGCTGCTGGCCGCCGTCGCGCTCGAAGAAGTCGACGTGCAGCCCGTGGTAGCCGGTGGTGAGGTTGACCGAACCCTCTTTCGCGATCGCTCCGTGCGCGCCGTCGTTGTCGATCACGGTGGCGCCGTCGATCAGCAGCCGGGACCCGTCGTCGCTGGTCAGGCGGAACGCGTGGGTGCCGGCGGTGGTGACGTTGACGTTGCCGATCACTTCGGACTGGAACCGGTCCTCGAGCCCGAAGTCGGCCGCGGTGGTCCAGTTGACGGTCGTCATCTTCTTGTCGATGTTGGGCGTCTGCCCGGCCTTGAGCGTGCAGATCGAGTCACGCGAGGTCTGCAGATCGAACGTGCGAAGGGTGACACCCGGTTCCTGGGGCGGCACGGCCGCCTGAGCGGGCAGGGCGGGCAGCAGTCCCGCCAGAGTAGTGACGGCGAGCAGGGCTAACGGCTTCTTCTTCATGACACCGTCCAGACCTCGATGAACATCGATGGCCGACACGGTAGGCGCACTTCTGCATGTTCGTAAACAACTTTGGCGCGTTTATCGAAAAGTCTTGTTTCCGATTACGATCTCCACGGCTTTACTGTTTACCGGCTTGCCAATTAGCGCCGGCGCGCTGTCGGCGCCGGCGCTGTGGGGCGTCAGAGTCCGGCGGCCTTGACGCCGTAGACGGCCTGTTCGTGGGTGTACTGGTCGCCGGCGGACGATTCGAGCTGCCGGATGAGGCCACTGCGGGAGAACGAGGTGAGCTCGAGGTAGTTCTTCGCGGCCCGGGCAGCCTGCTCGTTGTAGTTGATGTGAAGCGAGTCGACGGCCTTGGTGGCGACGCTGACCGGGTAGCCGTCGCCGGCGCTGGACGACAGCTGCCGGATGAGTCCCTTGCGGGAGAAGGCGGTGAGCTCGAGGTAGTTCTTGGCGGCGCGGACGGCGTTCTGCTCCTCGAGGGACAGTTTCGGCGCCGCCGGCTTCGGCTGCTCGGTCTTGGGTGCCGCGGTTGCCGGGGCTTCGGTCTTGGCTTCTTCGACCTTGGTCGCCTCGGCTTTCGCGCCGCCGGTGGCCGCGGTCGTGGTCGCGGCGGCGGAGGCAGTGGACGTGTCGTCGTCACCGCCGCCGGCGAGCGCCGCGCCGAGACAGATCACGAGAACGCCACCGACGACACCGCCGATGATCAGCTTCGTCTTGCTCTTCTTCTTCGGCTGTCCCTCAGGCGGGAACGGCGCCCCTGGGGCGGCGCCCGGGTAGGGCTGCTGTCCGGGTACTGCGCCAGGGTAGGGCTGTTGTCCGGGTGCTGCGCTCGGGTAGGGCGGTTGTCCGGGTGCTGCGCTGGGGTAAGGCTGCTGTCCAGGTGCTGTGCCGGGGTGCTGCTGACCCGGTGTTGCGCCTGGATATGGTGCCTGACCTGGTGCTGCGGCTGGATACTGTGGCTGGCCCGGCGCGGCGGGATATGGCTGCTGCGGCGGAACTGGCGCTCCGGGCCGCTGCGGGTCGAACGGCTGCTGCGGGTCGAAGGGCGGCTGATGTGCCAAGGGGTGGCTCCTGGAAAGGCGATTCAATCAAGATCAACTTCGGGGTTGATGCTTGCACGCGCAAATTCCCAGGTCAACGCCCCCTAATACGGAGAGCGTCCACTTCTGACCGTCCGTAGGAACCGCCGCAGGTCACTGGCTGTCTCCCATCCGACCACCGAGCGAATCCAGCTCCTAGTCACCCAGCTCCGAGCGCGCCAGCCCGCGAAGCGCAGCCACTGGAGAAACGGTTCCCAAATTCCTCTGGATTCGCGTGATCGTTTCTTTGCTGTCGATCTCCGGGGCGCGAGATAATGGTTCATGACGCAGTTGGGGTTCTTTTCCAGGTCGGTAATCGCGGCGATGCGGGATTGGTCGGGGGTGCCAAGTCATTCACCGGAGATGGTGGATTTCCGGCGTGGTCAGGCGGAGCGGCGGCAGTGGGGCTTGAAGCGGCGCCATGCGTTGAAATTGTGTCGATTGCACGGCTGTTCCCGCTTGTGCGGAGAGTTGGGTCTGCATGATTCATACGAGCGGATACCGCCGTTGATCTGGGGCGACGAGGTCACTTGTATGCCGCAGCCGAGTCCGGTCGGGTCCGCGACCTCCGCTCGTCCCGTGGAGGCGCCGCTCGTCGATTCCGTGAACAAGCCCGGCGTCCCTGAGAGCGAGCCTGCCGAGGTCGGGGCGGCGAAGCGAGTCGAGGTTCAGGCGGCCGAGTCAGTCCAGGTCGAGGTGGCAGAGCGGGTCGGGACCGCGGCGGGGCGGGCCGAGATGGAGGGAGCGGAGCGGGGCGAAACTGCGGCGGCGGAGCGGGTCGAGGTTGAGGCGGCTACGCCAGTCCAGGTCGAGGCGGCTGGCGAGGTTGAGACGGGGCCTCAGTTGGGAGTCGAGGCTGTGGCTGTCCGGTCGGTCGGGACGGTGGTTCGGGCCGGATTTGTCGGGCAGTGCGGATTCTTGCGTTTTGTCGAGGGTGACCGTCGCGCTGTCCAGAATCGAATTGTTCCGCATGGCTTGGGTGCGCGGCGCAGGGGGAGTGGACGCATTCGTGGAATTACACAATCATCGAGAACATGTCGTACTGGCGGTCCGATGTTTCGAATTTCGCGCGGTGAGCGGGGTGAGATGCGTGCGCGGGGGTGGTGTGGATTGGAGGTTCACCGGGACCTCGCCGACCGGTTCTGGTCGTGTGGGCGCTCAGCTCCTGCGAAGGCCGCGGCGGTTGCACACGCACGGCGAGTCGGCCGCCCGACCCGGCCGGCTACGCGGCGGCCGTGCGCGTGCTGATGGAGGCCGGCGTTCCCCTCGTCGCCCGGCCCGGGCTCGGCCCTGGGAACCGTGATCCGGGTCGGTCAGGTCGATCCGGGCGATCGTTCCCAGCGCTCCTTCGCGGTCGGCCTGCGCATCGTCCTGACCGGCCTGGGCGAGCTCATCACCTGACCGCCCTCGCCGCTACCGTGACGGGCGATGGTCTCGGTGAGCGGTGCGGAGGAACGGCGTGAGTGTGCTGGGGGAGTTCCGCCGGATGTCGCCGGAGCTTCTGGGGGAGGTCAAGGCCGCGCCGGAGAACGCCTGGGACCGGGTCAGCGTGCTCGACGACATGCTGGACCTCGATCGAGAATGGAGAAGGCTCGCGGATCTGATGGACCGGGCGGGCTTTTCGCTCAACCCGATCACCGGCGGGGAGCCCTTTCCTGGCGAGCGCTATCAGTTCGGGGATCACGGGCTGTCCCTGACCGCGGAGCAGGTCAAGGCGGCCGCGGAACACTTGGCGGTGACGCCGTTCGGGGCGTTGGAGATTCATCTGCGGCCGCTGCTCGCCGAGACGTCCGGCCCGGTTGTCAGCGAAGTTGACGAGGAAAGAGCGCGCGCCATCCGCAACCGGCTCCAACTGGCCTACTTCGTGTTGGTGGGGTTCTACCTGACAGCCGCGGCCGAGGGGCAGTGCACGGTCTTCTGGGCCGGCTGAGTGCCTAGAGCCGTTCGAGCATCGCGCGGCGGATCACTCTGCGGTTTCGGGCTATCCACGAAGCGCTCCGGGCCCGCCAGGTGATGGCCCACAGAGTCGGGTAGCCGGTGGCGGAGACGGCCTCGGTGCTGTCGATCGTCACGCCCTCGGCGACGGCCTCGTGGCGGGCGCTATGGATGGCCACGTCGGACAGGCGGTCGACCAGATCGTCCCGGTCGGCGCGGGGCAGGCCGTAGCCGTCGGCGATGGCCCGGGCGTGCCGGGCCCGGGTGACGGTGTCGGGCAGGTTCTGCCTCTCGGCCACGTCGTCGTCGACGAGCTGGGCGTTGAGCCACACGGTCTGGGCGAGCTCCCACAACCGGTCGACCGGCCCGGCGAACTCCCAGTCGATGAACGCGTCCGGTCGCCCGTGCCGGCCGACGATGTTCCACGGCGCGGTGTCGCCATGCCCGATCACGATGTCGTCGCCGCCGAGGTCGCGCAGCCAGTTCGGCTGCCAGACGGCTTCGGCGGGCGGGGTGAAGGTCGCGGTCGCGTCGTGCAGGCCGCGCAGCAGCGCCCCGACCGCGCCGACGGCGTCGTCCGACCAGGCGTGTGGATGAGGGGACTCGCCGGGTACGAAGCCGTAGCCGTCGCCGATCACCCGCGGGGCCCCGGCGAAGCCGGCCCGTTCCAGATGTCTGAGCAGGGCGAACACCGAGGGCGTCCACGGACCCACGGTCTTGTGCACCACGCCGTCGGCCAGAACCGCGTCCGCGGGATGCGCGCCGGCTCCCCATGTGCCGAGTTGCCCGGGAGACTCCACAAACGCCAGCGTCATCACGAAAGAGCCCGGCCACAAGCGGTTTTCCGGTGCGGGCAATCATCGGGTGGGCGGCGGAGGAGGAGGCTGAGGACATCGCGCGCGGCCCGGCGACGCTGCGGGTTCCGGGATAGGGCCGCGACGAGCGCCGTGACCGTGACGGTCGAGCTGTAGAGCAGAGTCGCGGTTCCAGCGGCGATGGCACCGTCGTGAAAGAGGGTAGGCAAGCCGGTCATGGCGGGCACCTTTCGCTATTCGTTGTGCCCTCGTTTGTGGCTGTCCGGTCAGTTTCCGGCGAACAGCCGTCCCCGTTACGCTGCCGCTATGCGCAGGTCACATGCCGCGACGACCCGGTTTTCGGTGGCATTCCGGCTCGGACCCAGCGCCCGGACGCCGGCGCGGCGACGGTGACCGGAACGGCGGCCAGGGAGTTCGCCAGCGATCTGAAGGCGCTGTACAAGGCGGCCGGGTCACCCACCCTTCAGACGCTGGTACGGCAGGCCGCAGCCCAGGTGCCGCCGATCAAGTTGGCGGTTTCCGGTGTCAGCGACTGGATCAACGGCAAGACGGTCCCGCGCGGCAGCGCGGGGCTGCGGTTCCTGGTGCGGTACCTCCAGGGGGCAGCCCACGATCACTCCCGCCGCCCCGATGCGTGGTGGGAGGCCCGCCGGCGTCAGGCATGGGCCGAGAAGCACGCCAATCGAGGTGGTCGGCCCTCGGCCGTACGGGCCGTACGGGTCCCGCTGGACGCTCCCCCCGCCTTGCCAGCTCGCCGGTCCGGATATTGGCGGTTGATCGAGCAGCTGGCCCCGCCGGTGCTTGACGACCGGTCAGCGGAGTTGGCCACGATGGGGGAGGGCACGGAATCGTATCTGTGGTGGCAGGCGCCGGCGTGGGCGGGCAAATCGGCGCTGATGGCCTGGTTCGCCCTTCGTCCACCACCGGGGACCCGGGTGGCGGCATTCTTCGTGACCTCCCAGGTGGCGGGCCACGACGATCAGCGCGGCTTCCTGGAGATCATGATCGAGCAGCTGGCTGTTCTGGCCGGCGGCGCCTCCGTGCGGTCCTCCGAGGCCGGTCAGCTGCCCACCTTCCTCGATCTGCTCGATCTCGCGGCGCATTCGTGCCGGACGCGGGACGAACGACTGACATTGATCGTGGATGGCCTCGACGAGGACCGGGGTGCCGCGGGCGGAGCCGATGCCCACAGCATCGCCGCTCTTCTGCCCAAGCACCCGCCGGCCGGCGTCCGGATCATCGTGGCCGGGCGCCCGCATCCGCCGGTGCCGCCGGACGTGCCGGCCGATCACCCGCTCAGGACCCCCGGCGTCGTTCGTCAGCTCGAGGCGTCACCGCTCGCGGGCGTCGTACGGACCGGCGCCGAACGCGAGCTGGCCCGCCTGCTCGGCGGCACACAACTCGACCGCGACATCGTCGGATTGATCACCGTGGCCCGTGGCGGTCTGACGATGGCCGACGTGGCGGCGTTGACCGGCGAATCCGCTTGGACCGTCGGGCAGCGGCTCCGTGCGGTCTCCGGCCGGACCTTTCTTCCGCGCCCGAGCCGCTGGCGGCCGGAAGACGCGCCGCCGACCTACGTCATCGGTCATGAGGCGTTGCAAGCGGACGCGCTGGCAGCGCTCAGCCCGAGGGCGGCGGACGGGTTCCGGCAACGGCTCCGCGGCTGGGCCGAGGCTTTCGCCACCGCGGGTTGGACCGAGGACACGCCGGAATACCTCGCGACCGGCTACTTCGCGCTGCTGCGGGACATCGGCGACACCCCACGGCAGGTGTCCCTCGCCGTCGACCCCGGGCGGCGGGAATGGCTTGCCGAGCTCACCGGTAGCGACAGCCACGCCCTCGCCGAGATCCATGATCTGCTCGATGCCATCGCCGAGTCGTCCGACCCCGACCTCCTGGCGATGCTCCGGCTGGCCGAATACCGCGATCGCCTTGCCGCGGGCGCCGCGAACACGCCGTCGCGATTGCCCAGCCTCTATGCCGCGCTCGGGCTCACCGCGCGCGGCACAAGCCTGGCCCGATCGCTGGGCACGCCGTCGGCCCGGGTGTTCGCGTTGATCGACGTGGCGTCGGCCGTGTCCGAACAGCGACCTGACCTGTTCCAGTTCCTGATTGCCGAGGCCGTGGACATGGCGGCCCTCGTGCCCCGGATCGCTGAGTACCTGATCGCTGCGGCGGCGGGTGCGGCACGCCCCGTCGACCCGGCACTCGCGGACCGGCTCGCCGCGAGACTGAAGGATCCCTCCGCGATCGCCCAAATTCGATCGGACGAGGTGAAGGCCTTGGTGGCGGCCGGTGATTTCGACGGCGCCATGGCACTGGCCGACCGGATCGGCAGCGTGGAACTCGCCGCGCATGCTTCAACCGTCATCGCGTCGGCGCTCGCAGCGGCCGGCCGCGCGGCCGAGGCGCTTGAACTGGTACCGCGGATCGAGCACAGCTGGTATCCCGACGGATCGCTCACCCGCCTGGGCGTAGCACTGATCGACGGCGGTCATCCCGGCGAGGCGCGAACGGTCGCGGAGAGGATGCGGCAGAGCATCCCGAAGCGCCACATCGTCGAAGATGATGGCGGAGTGCTGGCATGGGCCGGCGCCGCGCAGCTCCTCGGCATGCTCGGACACCGTGAGCAGGTCGAGACGATGCTCCGTGATCCGCCACCCGGCAACCGGTCGGCGGCTGGGGCCCACCATGCGCCTCGCATCCTGGCGGCGATGGGTGACTACGCCCGAGCGCTGGAGGCCGCACAGGGGATCAGGAGCGGTGAGTACCGGGACGACGCGCTCGCCGATCTCTGCACCGTCGCTGGCCGGGTACGCCACTACGCCGACGCCGAGAGTTACGCCGGCCTCATCAGTGCGGTGGGCAGACGCGCGACGGTACTCACCAACTTGGGCCACCTCGTGCTGAAAGACGGCCACCTGGACGATGCTCTCCGCATCGCCCGGCTTGCGGAGGCTGCTGCGCGCACCGTGCCGTCGGACCACACACGTCATGTGCTGACGATTGCCGAGGCACTCGCCGACAATGGTCATTACCGAGAGACGGAACTCTTGTTGTCCCGCGTCCGGCCCGAGCGTCGGCGCTGGCCGACGGCGTGGATCGCCCGGTCGATGGCGACGTCCGGTGAGGTCGAGCGCGCTCTCCGGGTGTTGGAGGCGCTGCCCGGCGACGATGACGTGTATGCCGATGTGGTGCGGTTGGTCGCCTCGGAAAGCTGGGTATCGGCCGTGCCGATAGCGGACCGCATCACCGGTGCCGCTCAGCGACGACGGGCGAGGACGTCGATTCTCATTGCCCGGGCCGCCGCCGGGCAGACCGCATTTTCCGAGCAGCTCATCGACGAGGTGCGAGGCGACGACGACCAGGACGAGCGAACGCTCGTCGCCGTCGTCACGGCCGCCGCTACGGCCGGGCAGTTCACTCGTGCGCTCGCGATGGCGGAGGGCATCGGCGACAAGCACCTGCGCATCGAGGCCGTGGGGTCCGTGGCCGCCGTCCTGGTCGCGGAGGGCCGGCTCGATGAGGCCGCCGCCGTCCTGCGGACGCCGCCCCGCGACAACTACCTGTCCACGTTGGCGAACGTTTGGGCCGATCTCGTGACAGAGCTCGCGAACGCGGGTGACCTCGTACGCGCCGCGGAGTTGGCGCAGAGCATCACCAATCATGACTACCGGTCGAGGGCGACAGCCAGCATCTGTGCCGCCGTCGCGGACGGGGGCGACCTCGAGGGCGCACAAGCCATGGCAGCCGGCATCGACCATCTGTACCAGCAGGGACGAGCATTGGCGGCGGTGGTGCGGGCAGCCGCCCAGCGCGGTCGGCTCGAGTGGGCGGAGGAGCTGGCGCAGGCGTTGCCCCACCCCGAGCATCAGGCCGACGCCTTCGAAAGCGTGGTCGTCGCGGCGGTGGCCACCGACTGGAAGAGGGCCGAGGCCATCGCACTTCGCATCAAGGATCCCGCGCAGGCGGCGAAGGCCTTCCAGGCTTGCGCGGCCCGAGTCGATCCGCCCTTGGCGCACCGTTTCATCGGCCGGATAGTCCGGTTCCACAACTGGCACAGCGCTATCGCCATCACAGCCCGAAAGGCACCGAGCGCGCTGTTCGCCCTCGCCGACGAGGGTCTCAGCGTCGCAGGGCGGTGAGCAGCATGTCGAGGCCGAGTTCGAAGGCTCGGTCGGCTCGGGGGCGGCCCTGGCCGGCGGCCTCGATGGCGGCGACCAGGACTGGCGTGCGGGCCTTTGTCTTGTCCCAGACCTCGGCGGGGGCGGCCACGTCGAGGGCCGAGCCGATCACGAAGCTGTCGAGGACCGTGATGACGTCGAGGAGGCGGTCGGTGGGGATGCCGGCGTCGCTGAGCACGGTGGCGATGTCGTCGTACATGCGCACGACGTCGGGGGAGGAGACCGTGTGCGCGGTGAGCATCGGGATCAGGCGCGGGTGGCGGGCGAACGCGTCGCGATAGTGCCGGAGCAGGGCGCGCAGCGCCTCGTCCCAGGGGCGCCCGGGAGGCTGGGTGAAGGGCTGCTCGGCGAAGACCCGGGCCCGCATGGCCTCGACGATCTCGGTCTTGCCGGTGACGTGGTTGTAGAGCGAGGACGGGCGCACGGACAGGGCGGCCGCGATCTCGCCCATCGTGAACTCGCCCTGGGCGTCCACCAGCTTCAGCGCCGCCGTGGCGATCTTGCTGACCGACAGCTTCGGCGTTGCCGGCCGTCCCACGGAGCTCCCCTCGACAACTGCTCGGATCCCCACCATACTAAAACGAACGACATTCGTTTGCCCCGGCCAGCCCGGACGAGCAAGGGACAAGGACATGCGCCTGATCAGCTCCGGGCGGCTCGACTCGCCCGCCCGCGTGGACGCGCCGGCAAGGCCGCCCCTGCGGATCGGCGTCGTGCAGCACCGGTGGCGCGCGGACGCCGGCGAGCTGAAGGACGTGCTGCTCGGCGCGATCGGCCAGGCCGCCGCCGAGAAAGCCGACGTCGTCTTCCTGCCCGAGCTGACGTTGTCGCGCTACCCCGCCTTCGAAGAGCCCACGGGGGTGCCGTCCGACGCCGCGGAAGATCTCCTCACCGGGCCCACGATGACTTTCGCCGCCGAGGCCGCGCGTAAGTACGGCGTACCGGTCCACGCCTCGCTCTATGAGAAGAACGGAGAAGACGGCCTCGGCTTCAACACCGCGATTCTCGTCGGCGCCGACGGGCGGCTCGTGGGGCGGACCCGGAAGACCCACATTCCGGTCACCGAGGGGTATGTGGAGGACAAGTATTTCCGCCCCGGTCCGCCCGGGGACGCGTACCCCGTACATCGTCTCAAAGATGTTGGCCTTGGTTTGCCGACCTGTTGGGACGAGTGGTTCCCGGAGGTGGCGCGCCTCTACGCGCTCGGCGGGGCCGACCTGCTGGCGTACCCGACCGCGATCGGCTCCGAGCCCGACCACCCCGACTTCGACACGCAGCCGCTGTGGCAGCAGGTGATCGTCGGTCACGCCATCGCCAACGGGCTGTTCATCGCCGTGCCCAACCGCACCGGCGACGAGGGGCGGATCAGCTTCTACGGCTCCTCGTTCATCGCCGACCCGTACGGCCGGATCCTCGCACAGGCCCCGCGCGACGAGGAGGCCGTACTCGTCGCCGACCTCGACCTCGATCAGCGCCGCGACTGGCTCACCCTTTTCCCGTTCTTCACGACCCGGCGACCCGAGACGTACGGAGGCCTCGCGTGACCCAGCCGCAGTGGCGGATGCCCGCCGAGACCGAGCCGCACGACTGCACCTGGATGGCCTGGCCGTCGAGCGGTTACACGCTGGGGGAGAGCGCCGACGACGCCCGGCGCGCCTGGGCCTCGGTCGCGCTCGCGGTGGCCGAGTTCGAGCCGGTGCGCATGGTGGTCGACCCGGAGGCGGTCCCGGACGCCCGCAAGTGGCTCGGATCGGACGTGGAACTGCTCGAGGCGCCGCTCGACGACGCCTGGATGCGCGACATGGGACCGACGTTCGTGGTCGGGCCCGAGGGCCTCGGCGCGGTGGACTGGGTCTTCAACGGCTGGGGTCAGCAGAGCTGGGCCCGCTGGGAGAAGGACGCGCGGATCGCCCGGCAGGTCGCGGAGTGGGCCGGGGCGACGCTCGTCGACTCGGCGATGGTCAACGAGGGCGGCGGCATTCACGTCGACGGGGCGGGGACCGTGCTCGTGACGGAGACCGTGCAGCTCGACCCCGGCCGCAATCCCGGCTGGCGCCACGAGGACGTCGAGGAAGAACTTCGGCGGACCTTGGGCGTACGGGATGTGGTGTGGTTGCCTCGGGGTCTGACCAGGGACTACGGGGAATTCGGGACGCGCGGGCACGTCGACATCGTGGCCACGATGCCGGCGCCGGGAACGGTGCTGCTGCACGTCCAGCCGTCCGCCGAACATCCGGACTTCGAGGTCACGGCGGCGATCCGGATGGCCCTGCCCGCACAGTGGCGGGTCATGGAGCTGCTCGCCCCGGAACGCCTGGTCGACGAGGAGGGGCCGGTCGACCACAGCTACGTCAACCACCTCGTCTGCAACGGCGGGGTCGTGGCCGGCACGTTCGGCGATCCCCGCGACGCGGCCGCGCTCGAGGTGCTCGCCTCGGCCTATCCGGGCCGGAAGGTCGTCGGTGTCGACGCGCGTGTGATCTTCGCGCGTGGCGGGGGTATTCACTGCATCACCCAGCAGCAACCGAAGGTGGAACCGTGAACGACGTGGATGTGGTGGTGGTCGGCGCCGGCGTGACCGGCTTGACCGCGGCCGTACGACTGCGCGAGGCCGGCCTGAAGGTGGTGGTCCTCGAGGCGCGCGACCGGGTCGGTGGCCGCCTGCTCACGGAGACCATCGACGGCGTACGCCTGGAGATCGGCGGCCAATGGGTCTCGCCGGACCAGACGGCGCTGCTCGGGATGATCGACGAGCTGGGCCTGACGACGTACCCGCGCTACCGGTCCGGGGACTCGATCTACATCGGCCGCGACGGCGTCCGCACGACGTTCCAGGGTGACGCCTTCCCGGTGCCGGCGGAGACGGCGCTGGAGATCAAGCGGGTGGCGGCGGAGCTCGACCGGCTGGCCGCGCAGATGGATCCGCTCGTGCCGTGGGAGCACCCGTCGGCCGTACAGCTGGATCAAATGTCCTTCGAGGCGTGGCTCGCCACGCAGACCGGCGACGTGGAGGCGCGGGACAACATCGCCCTGTACATCGGCCCGGCCATGCTCACGAAGCCGGCGCACGCGTTCTCGGCGCTGTCGGCGGTGCTGATGGCGGCCAGCGCGGGCGGCTTCGCGCACCTGCTGGACGCCGACTTCATCCTCGACCGCCGCATCGCCGGCGGGCTGCAGGAGGTGCCGTTGCGGCTGGCCGCCTCGTTGGGCGACGCGGTGCGGCTGTCGACACCGGTCGACCAGATCTCGTGGGACGGCACGTCGGCGGCGGTCGGCGACTACCGGGCCCGGCACGTGGTGCTGGCGGTGCCGCCGACCCTGGTCAATCGCATCCGGTTCGCGCCGGCCCTGCCGCCGGTGCAGGCGCAGATGCGGCAGCATCAGTCCTTCGGCCTGGTCATCAAGCTGCACATCACGTACGAGACCCCGTTCTGGCGTTCGGAGGGACTGTCGGGAACGGCCTTCAGTCCGTACGCCCTGGTGCACGAGGCGTACGACAACAGCAACGAGGACGTGGCGGGCGACAACCGCGGCATCCTGGTGGGATTCGTGTCGGACGTTCGCGCTGACTCCCTGCTCGCGATGGACGCCGGCGCCCGCCGGGAGAAGGTGCTGGAGTCGCTCGCGGCGTACTACGGTCCGGCGGCGCTGTCGCCGGTCGCGTACTACGAGAGCCCGTGGCAGGCCGACGAGTGGACCGCGGGGGCCTTCGGCACGAGCTTCGACATCGGCTCGCTGACCCGCTATGGGCGGCACCTGCGGGCCCCGGTCGGGCCCTTGACCATCGTGAGCAGCGACGTCGCGGGCCTGGGCTTCCAGCACGTGGACGGCGCGATCCGGATGGGCGAGGCCGCCGCGGCGGCCATCATCGAGCAGCGCTGAATTCGGGAGCCCTCAGCCGCCCGTCGCCACCAGCGCCCGCAAGCGGTCGAGGGCCTCGGCGCGCACGCCGGCCAGAACCGGCTCGCCGGTCACGGTGGAGGCGCGGACGGGCACGTGCCGGGGCATCCGCTCGGTGGCGGCGCGGACGGGGGCGACGAGGGCCGGCCCCCACGGTCCGCCGACGACCACCTCGCGCGGGTCGGCCAGGGCGATCACGGCGGCGACGACCCCGCCCACGGCGGCGCCGATGACCTCGTGGGTGGTGGCGCCGCTCGCGAGCAGCCGGCCGACGTCGATCGCGGTCCCGCTTCCCCCTTCGCGGCGGAGATCCAACTCACCGAAGACCTCGATGAAACGGACGGCCCGGCCGCCGGGGCCGACGGTCAGCAGGTGGGCGATCTCGCCGGCCAGTCCGGTGTGGCCGCGGCGCACCTCGCCGTCGCTGACGATCGCGCACCCCAAACCTTCCCCCAGATAGAGGTACGCGAAGTCCCCGGCGCCGTCCGCCGGCCGCTCGGCCCGGGCCGCCCAGTTCACGTCGTTGTCGACGACGATCGGCCCGTCCACGTAGGGCCCGAGAACCGCGACCGGGTCCAGCTCGCCGACGAGAAACGGCGCGTCCGGCAGATGAACCAGCCGCCCGGTGGCGCGATCAACCGGATCGGCAGCACCGACCACGGCCAGCCGAACCACCAGCGGCCGGTCTTCGCCGCGCGCCGTCGCGCCTTTGCTCAGCGCCTGTTCTACGGCGGTGGTGAGCGTGGCGGCCAGGTCGGCCGGGTCGGCCGGGTGGACGGCGCGGGACACGGTGTCGCCGTAGATGTCCACGCACTCGGCGACCACGCCCTCGGGGGCGATCGTCACCGCCAGCGCGACGCCGACCGCGGGGGAGAGGGCGTAGTACGAGCCGACCCGGCCCCGGCCCCGGCCGCCGGGGGTGCGTTCGCCGGTGTCGGCGACCAGGCCGCGTTCGGTCAGGCGGCGCACGCTCTCGCCGGCGGTCGGCTTCGAGATGCCGATCTCGGTGGCCAGTTCGGCGCGGGTCAGGCGGCGGTGGCGCATGAGGGTGCGCAACACCTGTTCGTCGCTGCTTTCCACGGGACGATTCTAGTAAGGGGGGTTGCCCAGAACGCGGGCGACACGTACCGTCATTCAAGTAAGGGGACCTGACTAGAAGGAGGCGCGCCGTGCCGACGACCACCACCGCTCTGCCGCACTGGGAGGACACTCCCGCCGATCTGGGCGCCGCGACGCGCGAGATCAAGGCCGCGCTCCGCGCTCGCATCGAGGCGTCCGGTCGTACGGTCGACGAGGTCTTCGCCGTTGTCGAGCGGCGCGTGCAGGCCGCGATCGAGGACATCGTCGCCACCCGGCGCCGGGGTGAGCAGGTGTGGCCGGTCGTCGACTACGCCGACATCGAGGCCGGCACGGCGCCCACCGAGCTGATCAAGAAGCGGGGCTGCCTGGTCGTCCGCGGTCACTTCGAGCGCTCGCAGGCCCTGCAGTGGGATCGGAGCATCGTCGACTACGTCGAGGGCAACCGCTTCTTCGAGAACTACCGCGGTCCCGGCGACGACTTCTTCGGCAGCGTCGGGTCCAAGCCCGAGATCTACCCGATCTACTGGTCGCACGCGCAGATGCAGGCCCGGCAGAGCGAGCGCATGGCCACCGTGCAGGCCTTCCTGAACAGTCAGTGGAAGCACACGTCCGACGACGGCACGCAGTGGTTCGACCCGCACCGTGACTCGCTCTATCCCGACCGCATCCGCCGCCGCCCCGAGGGTGCCGACTCGGCCGGCCTGGGCACCCACCTCGACCCGGGCACCCTCGACCTGTGGATGACCCAGGCCTATCAGCAGGCGTTCCGTCATCTCTTCGACGGCAGCGTCGAGCAGTACGACCCGTGGGACGCCGCCCACCGCACCGACGGCCCGCAATATCCGGGCTCCACGATGTGCTCGGCGTTCCGCACGTTCCAGGGCTGGACGGCGCTGTCCGACATGGACCACGACCAGGGCGTGCTGCACACGGTGCCGATCCCCGAGGCGATGGCTTATCTGATGCTGCGCCCGCTGCTGTCCGACGTCCCGGACGACGACATGTGCGGCGTCACCGTCAATCAGGTCTTCCCGGCCGGCCACAAGTGGCACGCCCCGCTCATGGAGGCCTTGTCCGGCATCCCGGACGTCCGGGCCGGCGACTCCGTCTGGTGGCACTGCGACATGATCCACAGCGTGGCCCCGGTCGAGGCGCAGAAGGGGTGGGGCAACGTCATGTACATCCCGGCCGCCCCGTGGTGCCCCCGCAACGAGCGCTACGCCGCCGACGTCCGCGACGCCTTCACCAAGGGCGAGAGCCCGTCCGACTTCCCGGCCGAGCACTACGAGCGCGAGTGGCCCGACCGCTTCCAGGCCGCCGACCTCAACGAGATCGGCCGCCGCGGCCTCGGTCTGGTCTGACCGCGGCTCTCACCAGGCGGTCAGCACGAGGTGGTTGACGAGCAACGCCGTGCCGGCCTGCGCGGCCAGCCACCACCGCCGGTCCGGCCGGGGCAACAACGCCGCGGCGGCCGGAAGCCAGAACGCGAAGGGCAGCCAGATCCGTTCGGTCTCGGCCTTGCTCATCCCGGACAGGTCCGCCGCCAGCGCGGCCGCGGCCCAGCCGGCGACGAGCAGGGCCACGGGGGAGCGCGAACGGCCGGCGCGGCGCAGGATCGCGGCGGCGGCGGGACCGGCGCTGAGGGCGAACGCCGCGAGGTTCGCCCACACCCAATAGGCGTACGGGCGGTGGGAGGCCAGGCCCTGGTAGTAGCGGAGGCGTACGAGCAGATAGCCGTCCCACCAGGCGAAACCGAGCGACGTCACCGCGACCACCACCAAGGCCGCGCCCAGCGCGGCCCAGGGCAGCAGCCGCCACCGGGCGCGCCGCAGCGCGATCACCGCGAGGGCGGGCAGGGCGAGCAGGATCAGACCGTAGGAGAGGTACGCGCAGGCGGCCAGCCCGGCTCCGCCCGCGGCGACGGCCCCTCGCGAGGGCCGGGACAATCCGACGGCGACCAGGGCCATCGCGCCCGCGGCCGCCCCGGCGAACAGGCCGTCGGCGGAGACGCCGACCCACACCGCTCCGGGGAAGAGCACGAGGAACGGCGCCGCGATCCGGGCGATGCGCTCGTCGGCGAGCGCCCGCACCGTGATGAGGATCGCCACGGCCGCCAGACATCCGGCCGCGACGCAGACGACCGCCGCCCAGGCGCCGCCGCCGAGCCCGATCCGGTCCAGGCCGACGAAGACGAGCAGTGCACCCGGCGGATGCCCGGCGACGTGGGTGGTCCACGGATCGGGGCCGCCGTCGAGGATCCGGCTGTCGAAACCTCGCAGCATGGCCGGGACGTCGGTCACGCCGGGGACTTCGGCGAGATATTCGTACGGGGTGGTGAGCCGGGTCGCGACGCCGCGCCGCCAGCCGTCCACCAGCGCGAGCGCGAACGTCCAGGCCATCGCGGCGATCCAGGTCGCGGCCAGCAGCAAGCGCCAGGGGAGCCGTTCGGCGAGGCGCGGCCCCCACCGAACGACCGCCACCGCGACGGCGATCGCGGCGGGTGTTCCCGGCCCGGCGTGCGGCAGCACATGCCCGAAGAGGGGAGCGGCCGGCGCGTGCACCGGCCGGCCGGCGAGACCGAGAACAGCCCCGGTCAGGGCCGCGGTCGCGATCAGCCCGGCGACGGCCGACAGGGCCCACCGGTCGCCGGGCGACGACGGCCACCACCACCGCTCCGGACGGCGGGTCAGCCCCGCAGGGGCGCGCACGCGAACTCCCGCAGACCGTCGGCGGGCTCCACCGTTGCGCGGAAGCCGAGCTCGGCCGCGGCGCGGGCGGGCGAGGCCACGACGTGGCGGACGTCGCCGAGCCGGAACTGCCCGGTCACTTCCGGGCGGGGACCACCGAAGGCCTCCGCGAGCGCCCCGGCCATCCCACCGATGCCGAGAGGCCGGCCCGAGGCGATGTTGTACGCCCGGAAGCCCTCCGGCGCGGCCCGCACCGCGGCCACGTTGGCCCGGGCCACGTCGTCCACGTGGATGAAATCGCGCAGTTGACCGCCGTCCTCGTACACCCGCGGCGCCTCACCCCGCTCCAGGGCCGACCTGAAGATCGCCGCCACCCCGCTGTACGGCGTGTCCCGGGGCATGCCCGGCCCGTACACGTTGTGGTAGCGCAACGCCGTCACCGTCGCTCCGCTTTCCCGCGCCCACACCGCGCACAGATGCTCCTGCGCCACCTTCGTCGCCGCGTACACGCTGCGCGGATCCACCGCCGTGTCCTCGTCCACGAGCCCCGGCGCCAGCGACGCCCCGCACTCCGGGCACGACGGCTCGAACCTTCCCGCGAGCAGGTCGGCCGCCTCCCTCGGCTCGGGCCGGACGGGGCCGTGCCGATCGCATCGGTAGGCGCCCTCCCCGTACACCACCATCGAGCTGGCCAGCACCAGCCGCCCGATTCCGGCGTCGCTCATCGCCGCCAGCAGCACCGCCGTCCCGAGGTCGTTGCAGCCCACATATTCGGGCAGGTCGGCCGGCCCGGCGCCGAGCCCGACGAGCGCCGCGTGATGCACGACCACGTCGACGCCGTTCAGCGCTTCGCGGACCGCCGCCGGGTCACGCAGGTCGGCCCGGTGCGCGGTGACACCTTCCGGCGGCTCGGCCGGGCCGCTGTGCGCGGCCGGGTGGTAGCTGTCCAGGATGGACACTCGATGGTCCGCGGCGGTCAGGGCGGCGCTCACCGCGGAACCGATGAACCCGGCGCCGCCGGTCACGAGGATGTGGGTCATGCCGGCGACCGTAGGCCCGCCGACGGCCTCGTGCGGCGTACCGGCCCGATCCGTCAGCGGTTCGTAAGGTCTGGCCGCGACGTTCGCGTTCTGTAAGATCCTGCCCTCCTGACCAGGCATAACTTCGCCTTCATGACCGATGTGGTGTTGCCCTGCCTCAACGAGGCCGCCGCCCTGCCGTGGCTGCTGGACCGGATGCCGGACGGCTTCCGGCCGATCCTCGCCGACAACGGCTCGACCGACGGCTCCCGCGCCGTGGCCCGCCGCCGCGGGGCTCTGGTGGTCGAGGTGCCGAGGCGGGGGTACGGGGCCGCGGTGCACGCCGGCATCCTCGCCGCCGACCCGGACGACGGCGTGGTGTGCGTGCTCGACGCCGACGGCTCGTTCGATCCGGCCGACCTGCCCCGGCTGGCCGCCCCGGTGCGCGACGGCGAGGCCGACCTCGTGTGCGGCCGCCGCCGCCCGACCGGACCGCGGGCCTGGCCGGTGCACGCACGCCTCGGCAACGCGGTCGTCGCGCGCCGGGTGCGCCGGGCCACCGGCCTGCCCGTGCACGACATCGCGCCGATCCGGGCCGCCCGCCGCGACGCGCTGGTCGCCCTCGACCTGCGGGACCGGCGTTTCGGCTATCCGCTGGAGCTGCTGCTGGCCGCCTCCCGGGCCGGTTGGCGGGTGCGTGAGCTCGACGTCGCGTACCACCCACGCGCCGCGGGCACCCGCTCGAAGGTGACCGGAACCGTCCGCGGCACCATGCGGGCGATCCACGACATGCGGGCGGTGCTGGCCCGATGATCCAGCTCCTCGTGATGGCGAAGGCGCCGGTGCCCGGCCGCGTGAAGACCCGCCTCTGCCCACCCTGCACGCCGGACGAGGCGGCCGCCCTCGCCGAGGCCGCGCTCGCCGACACTCTCGCCACGGCGAGCCAGGTTCCGGTGGTACGGCGGACAGCCGCGCTCGAAGGCTCGTATCCCCTCCCGCCCGGCTGGTCACGGGTGGCGCAGCGCGGCGAGGGTCTGGGCGAGAGACTGGCGTACGCCTTCACCGACACCGCCCTCCCCGGCGTGCCCACGCTGCTGATCGGCATGGACACCCCCCAGCTCACCACCACCCAGCTGGCCGGGGCGGCCGAGGCACTGACCCGCACCGGCGCCGTCCTGGGCCCGGCCCTCGACGGCGGTTGGTGGGCCCTGGGCCTGAGCAACCCCCACGACGCCCAGGTGTTGCCGAACGTCCCGATGTCCACCCCGTCCACCGGCGACCGGACGTCGGCCGCCCTGCGGGCCCGGGGCGTCCACCCGTTCCTCCTGCCCCCACTGCGCGACGTCGACACCGGCACCGACGCCCGCGAGGTGGCCGCCGCCTGTCCCGCGGACGCTCACTTCCCCTCCGCGGTCGCCCGGATCCTCGGCGGCGCCTCCGGACATGAAGCCGGCCCGGGGAGGCGGCGGTGATCGCGGCGCCGGCCGACTGCGTGACGGTGGAACGGGCCGCTCTCGGGCTCTACGAGCGGGCCCTGGCCCGGGCCACGGCCGGGCAGGACGCGACGCTGGCCCTGCGCGACGTGCACGGGCGGGAGCATCGGGTCGACGCCGCCGGGTGGTGCGGGGAAGCGCGGGACGGCGACGGCGGGCTGCTCGATCGGTGCTCCGGGGCCACGCTCGACGTCGGATGTGGACCGGGGCGGCTCACCAGCGCTCTGCTCTCGCGGGGGCGGGCGGCGCTGGGTATCGACGTCAGCGCGGCCGCCGTGCGCCTGGCCCGGGAACGGGGTGCCCTGGCCCTGCGGCGGGACGTCTTCGCCTCCGTGCCCGGGCACGGGCGCTGGGAGCACCTGCTGCTCGCCGACGGCAACGTCGGTATCGGCGGCGATCCGGCCGCCCTGCTGCGCCGCTGCCGTGAGCTGCTCGCGCCGCACGGTCAGGTGCACGCCGAGGTGGAGGCTCCCGGCACCGGCAGCTGGGCGGGGACGGCGACCCTGCACGACCCGGACGGCGGGCCGCGCGCGCCGCTGCGGTGGGCTCAAGTGGCCGCCGACGAGCTCGCGCCGCCGGCACGCGAGGCGGGGCTGACGGTTCGGGACAACTGGACGGAGGCGGGCCGATGGTTCGCGACGCTGACTCACGCCTGAGGCGGATCCTGACCTGGCCCACCTCCGCCGCCCCGCCGCGCGACCGCCGGCTGACCAGCCTGCTCGGCGTCGCGCTCGGTGCCGCCTTCGGGGTCTGCTTCGTCACCGGGCTGCTGAGCCACCTCATCCAGCATCCGCCGGGCTGGTTCTGGTGGCCGTCGCGGCCGGCCGGGCTCTATCGGTTCACGCAAGGGCTGCATGTGGCGACCGGGCTGGCCACCGTGCCGCTGCTCGGGGCGAAGCTCTGGTCGGTCTACCGCCGGCTGTTCGTCTGGCCGCCGGTGCGCGGCCTGGTCCACGCGGCCGAGCGGGCAAGCGTCGCCGTGCTGGTCGCGGCGGCGCTGTTCCAAGTGGTCAGCGGCGTGCTCAACACGGCCCGCTGGTACACGCCGATGCCGTTCTTCTTCACCACCGCCCACTACTGGGTCGCCTGGCTGGCGATCGGCGCCCTCCTCACACATATCGGCGTCCAGCTGCCCGTGGTCCGCGCGGCCCTGCGGCGGCCCTCGGATCCGGTGGGCGTGGCGATCGGCCGGAGGCGGGTGCTGACCGGGGTCGCCGCGGCGGCCGGGGCCATCACCCTCGCGACGATCGGTCAGACCGTACGGCCGTTCGCCGCGGTCAGCGTCCTCGCGCCCCGCCGCCCCGGTGACGGGCCGCAGGGCCTGCCGGTCAACCGGACGGCCGCCGCGGCCGGGGTTCGCGACGCCGCTCTCGACCCGGCCTACCGCCTCGTCGTCGCCGGCTTCGGCCGTGAGGTCGCGCTCGGTCCGGCCGACCTGGCCGCGATGCCGCAGCACACCGCGGTGCTGCCGATCGCCTGCGTGGAGGGCTGGAGCTCGACCGCCACCTGGTCCGGCGTGCGCCTGCGCGACCTGGCCGCCCTGCTCGGGGAGGACCTCACCGGTGCCGAGGCCGAGGTCGAGTCGTTGCAGGCGGGTGGCCGCTATCGGACGTCGGTGGTGGCCGGGCCGCATCTGGCCGACGACCGCACGCTGATCGCGCTGCGGCTCGGCCGGGAACCCCTGCACCTCGACCACGGGTTCCCGGCTCGGCTCATCGCGCCCAACCGGCCCGGCGTCCTGCAGACCAAGTGGGTCGCACGGATCACCGTGCGGAGAGCCCCGTGAGGCGCGTGCTGGTCGCCGGCGGGGTGCTGGTCATGGCGTACGCGCTGATCGGCGCCGTGGTGAGCCCGGACGTGGACCGGGCCGGCGTGCTGATCTTCCTGGCCGCCGTGCTCGTGCTGCACGACGCCGTGTTCCTGCCGCTCGTGCTGGCCGCCGGCGCGCTGATCGACCGGGTCGTCCCGCCGGGCTGGCGGGCCACGGCCCGGGCGGTGGGCCTGGTGGGTCTGGCCGCCGGTGTCGTCGCCCTGCCGCTGGCGATCGGGCCGCTCGACGGCCCGTACCTCCGGGGGCTGCTCGTGATCCTCGTGGTGAGCGCCGTGTGCCGTAAGGGAATCGAAAGGTGGCGGAACGCGCGCCGCGGGCGCGTGCCTGGGTAGCCTCCGAGACGTGACCCACCAGGTGCTGGTCGTCGACGACGACCCGACCGTCAGCGATGTCGTGCGACGCTATCTCGAGCAGGACGGCTGCCGGGTGCGGCTGGCCGCCGACGGGCTGGCCGCGCTGGCCGCCGTCGACGCCGAACGGCCCGACCTCGTCGTGCTCGACCTGATGCTGGGCGGTGTCGACGGGCTCGACGTGTGCCGGCGGCTGCGCGCCGAACAGCCGGGGCTGCCGGTGGTCATGCTGACGGCGCTGGGTGAGGAGAGCGACCGGGTGCTCGGCCTCGAGGTCGGCGCCGACGACTACGTGACCAAGCCGTTCAGCCCGCGCGAGCTGGTGCTGCGGGTCCGTTCGGTGCTGCGCCGCACCTCGCCGCAGGCCCCGCCGCGGCCGGCCCTGCTGCGCGACGGCGACCTGGTCGCCGACACCGGGCGGCGCACGGCCGAGCTGGCCGGGCGGCCGCTCGCGCTGACCGTGCGCGAGTTCGACCTGCTGGAGTTCCTGCTGCGGCACCCGGCCCGGGCCTTCTCCCGGGCTCAGCTGCTCGACCAGGTGTGGGGCTGGCAGTTCGGCGACCAGTCGACGGTCACCGTGCACGTGCGCCGGCTGCGCGAGAAGATCGAGGCCGATCCGGCGGCGCCGGCGCGGTTGCTGACCGTCTGGGGCGTGGGCTACCGGTACGAGCCGGCCGGCCATGCGTGACATCCTGCTGATCGGCCTCTACTCGCTGAGCGCGGGCGCGGCCGTCGGGCTGCTCGGGGCCGCGGCGTTGCGGGCGCTGCGCGGCCGGTCGATCGCCGTGCACGTGTGCGTGCTGCTCGCCATCACCGTGGCCGCGGTGGTGGCCGGGGTGGTCACCGTCGCCCGGGCCATGTTCCTCTCCGCCCACGACATGCAGGTCGTCCTGGTCACCGTGGCCGCGTCGGCGGTGGTCAGCCTCGCCCTGGGCGCCGTCTTCGGGCGCCGGCTGGCCGCCGCCGCGGTGTGGGCGGCCCAGGCCCGCGAGCGGGAGCGGCGGATGGAGGCCGGCCGGCGCGACCTGGTCGCCTGGGTGTCGCACGACCTGCGCACCCCCCTCGCGGGGCTGCGGGCCATGACCGAGGCGCTGCAGGACGGCGTCGTCGCCGACCCGGCGACGGTCGCGGAATATCACCGGCGCATCGGCGCCGAGACCGACCGGATGAGCGGCCTGGTCGACGACCTCTTCGAGCTCTCCCGCATCCACGCCGGCGCGCTGCGGCTCACCCCGGCCGACCTGCCGTTGGCCGACGTCGTCTCGGACGCGGTGGCCGCGATCGCCCCGCTGGCCGGCAGCCGGGGGATCCGGGTGGTCGCCTCCGGGCACGACTGGCCGGTGGTCACCGCGGGCGCGGCCGAGCTCAACCGGATCATCGACAACCTGCTCACGAACTCGGTGCGCTACACCCCGGCCGACGGCACCGTCCACATCGACGCCGGGCGCGACGGCGGCGACGTCTGGTTCGCCGTGTCGGACAGCTGCGGCGGCATTCCGGAGGACGACCTGCCGCGCGTCTTCGACGTCGCCTTCCGCGGCACCCGCGCCCGCACCCCGCAGACCGCCGGCGGGGGTGGGCTGGGCCTGGCCATCGTGCGCGGGCTGGTGGAGGCGCACGGCGGCCGGGTGCGGGCACACAACGTCACGGGTGGCTGCCGCTTCGAGGTTCGCCTCCCCGACTGTTGCCTTCCTCATAGGTAAGGCTAACCTAACTCGGCAGCACATAGGATCTCGCTCGCCTGACATTTCCTATGACGAGCGGACTTGATGGTGCGTTCCCGATTTATACGCAACCGCGCGACCTACGCGCTCGCGACCCTGACCGCTGTGCTGGTGACCGCCGGCGCCGCCCCGCTGACGAAGGCGGCCGCAGCGGCAGCGCCGGTGACCGCCACCGCCGATGCCGGGTTCACAGTGCAGCCCCAACCGCAGACCGCACCCGACGGCAGTGCGGTGACCTTCACCGCGGCCTATCCAGGCGCGGTGCTCTACACCTGGTACCGCACGGATGTGAGCGGCACCCGGGCCGTGCCCGCCGGCAACGCCGCGACGCTGACCTTCACCGCGAGCTACGCCGACAACGGCGCCACCTACTCGGTGCGGATCTTCGACGCGACGTACGTGCAGCACCGCTCCGATGAGGCGAAGCTGACCGTCACGCCGGTCGCCGCCACTGTTGTCGAGGCACCGCACGACGCGAGCGTGCAGGCGTACCAGAACGCGAAGTTCACCGTGACCGCCGGTGGCACCGCGCCGCAGACCTATCAGTGGCAGCGGGCGACCGGAACCACCTGGGCCGACATCACCAAGGCCACGGCCCCGGACTACACGTTCAAGACCACCCCGGCCGACGACGGCGCGCGGTTCCGGGTGCTTGTCGGCAACGCGTACGGGCCGCGGACCCCCAGCGCCACCGCCACGCTCAGCGTGACCACCGGCGGCGGCAGCCTCGACCCGGTCGCGCACGCCAGCTTCGAATGGGGCGTCAACGCCATCTACCAGGGCGGCAACCCGGCCAACACCGGCTGCAACTTCTTCTCCGCCGGCACCCAGGAGGCCTTCGCCGGGCAGCAGGGCAACGTGCGGATCATCCACCGCAAGCCCGACGGCACCGCCCAGGGCATCTCCGACGCCACCAAGTGCATCCCGGGCTCGGGCACCCAGCTCAACCAGCGGGCCCTGTTCACCGAGGGCACCGGCACCGCCAACCCCGTCACCGGTGAGGCCACCCTCCACTGGACCGGATCCTTCACCGCCAACGCTTACGCCGGCATGGTCACCTGGTACGTCAAGGACCCGACACTGACCGTCGCCGCCGACGGCACCGGCACCCTCACCGCGACCAGCGGCGGCATGGGCTCGAACCGGGACAACCCGGGGGAGAAGGAGCCGATCGCGGCCCGCACGGTCACCGTCGCCACCTTCGACCAGGTGCGGCTCACCGACGGCGGCGTGCAGATCTCGCCGGCGTACTCCGGTGTCGACTACTTCCCGCTGGTCGACGGCAAACGCTCCACCACCTCCGCCATCGCCGACGCCGTCAAGAAGGCCGAGCCGGGCTGGGGTTCGTGGCCCGAGTCCTTCGTCGACTTCCAGTACGAGACGGGCCTGTCGACCTACTGGCTCAGCAGCGGCCTGGCCGGCGACGCCGACAAGCCCCCGCTGGATCTGACCGTCGGCTTCACCGCCGCCCCGGACGTCAAGGACGTCCCGGTCATCCTGGCCAACCCGTCGACCGCCGCCGCTCAGCCGTACGTCGAGGGGCGTGACCTGACCGTCACCGCCGACGTCGACGGTGACGCCGGTATCCGCTGGGAGCAGGCGCCCTCGGCCGCCGGCCCGTGGACCGCGATCGACGGCGCCACCGCCGAGACGCTCACCATCCCCACCCTGACGAACGAGTGGAACGGCAAGTACGTCCGCGTCGTCGCCACCAACAGCGACGGGCAGGCCGTCTCGACCGCGCTGCGGCTCACCACCGCCCCGTACACCGTGCCCACCTTCACCCGGCAGCCCGGCAACGTCGCCGCCGTGGCCGGCAACCAGGCCAGCGTTTCGTACGAGGTCACCGGCAACCCGGCCGTCGGCACCATCACGCTGGAGCGCAGCGACGACGGGGGCGCCACCTGGAAGAACTGGTCGGGCGTGACCGCGACGACCAGCGGCCTCACGATCGCCGCCGTTCCGGCCGGCGCCGACGGGGTGAAGGGCCGCGTCGTCGCCGTCAACGTCGAAGGCGCCCGGACGGCGTCGGAGGCGTTCACCTTCCGCGTGGTCGCCTCGACCGGCAAGCCGCAGCTCGTGGTCCTGCCCGAGGCGCCCATCGACCCCGCCAAGGACACGAATCTGACCATCGTCGGCGCCGGCTTCGCCGTTCCCGACTGGGCCAGCTCGACCTTGACGTACTCGCTGGACCTGGGTCTCTTCGACGCCGGGACCTGGCAGCCCGGGAAGACCGGCACCCGGAGCTGGATCGCCACCTCGCCCGACACGTCGAGCGGCCAGATCTACCACGATCCGATGGTCACCAGCGGCGGCACCTTCACGGTCGGCCTCAAGGTGCCGGCCGGGAAGCTTCAGGCCGGTCACTCGTACGGCATCGGCTCGTTCCTGCGCCTCACCGACATCTCGTCCTGGACCGACACGTTCGACAACCGCTCGCTCGACGCCTGGGCGCCGGTGACGCTGACCGGCGAGCAGCCCGGCGGCTCGCAGGAGATCATCGTCGACGTCCCGGAGCAGACCGGGGAGCCGGGTGAGTTCATCTGGACCATCGACGCCAGTGACCGCACGGTCACGCTGTCGACCGCGCTGAACAGGGGCGACTATCTCCAGTCGACCGGCGAGCTCAAGCCGGTCAAGGTGACCGACACCCGCGCCGGCGGGCCGGCCTGGTCGGTCTCCGGTGTGGCGGGCGCGTTCACCGGCGGCCTGCCGGCGCGCTATCTCGGCTGGAGCCCGTCGGTGGTCACCGCGGGGGCCGGGGCGCAGGCGGGCGCGCCGGTCACGGCCGGGGACGGCGAGGGCCTGGGTGCTTCGGCGACTTTGGGATACGCCTCCGACGGCCACGCCAAGGGCACAGCGGTGCTGGGTGCGGGGGTCGACCTGCGCCTGCCCGTGACCACCGCGGCCGGCACGTACGCGACCACGCTCACCCTGACCGCGCTGTCCTGACATGCGCCTGTTCCGCGCCTTGGTAGTGGTGCTCGCCGTCGTGTCCGGCCTCGTGCCGGGCGCGGCGGCGTCCGCCGACACGCTCACCTGGTCGGTGCGCCCGGCCCCGGTCACCGGCAAGCCGGACCGCCCCAACTTCGTCTACGACCTGCGGCCCGGCCAGAAGGTGACCGACAGCATCCGGGTCCGCAACTACGGCGGCAAACCGCTTTCCCTGACCGTGTACGCCAGTGACGCGCTCACGACCTCGAGCGGCGCGCTCGACCTGCTGCCGGCCGGCACCGAGCCCACCGACACCGGCTCGTGGGTGTCGCTCGGAAAGACGAAGATCGAGGTGCCGGCCCAGAAGTTCGTCGACGTCCCGTTCGCCATGACCGTGCCGGCCAAGGCGGAGAGCGGCGACCACACCGGCGGCATCGTCACGTCGTACGTCTCGCTCGACGGTCCGGATCGGGCCGTCACCGTCGATCGCCGGCTGGGCACGAGGATGTACGTCCGGGTGAGCGGCCCGCTCCAGCCACAACTCGACGTCTCCGGGCTGACGACGTCGTACGCCGGGAATCTCAACCCGTTCGGGCCGGGCCGGCTGCACGTCACCTACACGGTCACCAACACCGGCAACGTCCGGATGGGCGCCGAGCAGGTGGTGGCCACGTCCTTCCCGGGCCGGGAGATCACGCTGCCCCCGATGCCGGAGCTGTTACCCGGCGGCAAGCTGACGTTCCAGGCCGACGTCGACGGGGTGTGGCCCACGTTCCGTACGAAAGCCAAAATTCAGCTGAAAATGGTGCCGACCCGGCCGGGTGACGTCTTCGGCGCGCCGGTGGTGGCCGTGACCACAAGCGCCTGGACTGTGCCGTTCCCGCAGCTCGTGGTGGTGCTCATCGGCGTACTCACCCTGGCCTTGGTCCGGTGGCGACGGCGCCGCCGGCGTGCGTCGGTGAACAAACAGATCGAGGAAGCGGTGCGGGTCGCGCTGGCCGAAAAAACTTCTTGATCGGACTGCACAGCGGCGCGGCGAGGCCCGTCCTAGTGGCGTGACCTTCGAGCAATTCGCGATGGCCCGGCTGCCCAGCCTCCTGCGTTTCGCGGTCGTCCTCACCGGCGACCGCGATCTCGCACAGGACATAGTCCAGGAGGTTCTGGCCCGGGTGCAGGCCCGCTGGCGGCGGATCAGCGAGACGGAAGACCTGGAGGCGCACGTCCGGCGCATGGTGCTCAACGAGTACCTGTCCTGGCGGCGCTTCTGGGCGGTCCGCCGCCTCCGTGACGTCCAGGGCGGTGTGCCCGACGGCCTCTGGGAGCGCCTGGCCGGCCTCGGCCGTAAGCAGCGGGCCGTGCTGGTGCTGCGCTACTACGAGCAGCTGGACGACGGCCAGATCGCCGACTGGCTGGGCAGCACCCGGCCGGCCGTGCGAGGACTCGCGTCGAAGTCGCTGAAGACGCTCCGGCTGGAGCCGGAGCTTGTGGAACGCATTCCCGCCGAGGAGAAGTCGTGACTGAGCAGCACCCCGACCAGCTGCGTGAAGTATTCGCGGAGCATGAGCACAACACCCCCGACCCCTCCGCCGTCTACGCCCGTGTGGTCGAGCTCTCCGGCCGCTACAAGCGCCGCCGGCGGGGCGCGCAGATCGCGGCCGGCGGCGTCCTCGGCGCCGGGCTCATCGCCGGCGCCGTGAATCTGCCCGCGTTCCTGCCCGGCAGCTCGAGCGGCACCGCGGCCGGCATCCCGGTGGCGGCCGCCCCGCTCGCCTCGGCCTCGACCGGTCCGACCGACGCCGAGCTCCAGCAGCGCTGGGAGGCCTACGCGAACGCCGGCTACGGCCTCGGCGACGCCGAGAAGCTGGCCAAGATCTGGCGCCTGGACGTCAACAACCCGGGCGCGGTCAAGGCCGAGGCCGGCCGCCGCCTGCTGCTCGGCGAGACCCTCCCGGTCTCGCCCCACAAGGACGTGATCCCCGAGGACGACACCACGCCCGAGCAGGCCAAGCAGTTCTCGGCGTTCTTCGACGCCGGCTACGTGTGGGCCGACGCCGAGAAGCTGGCCGGCCTGTGGAACCTCAAGGACGCGCCGTCGGCGAAGCTCGAGGCCGGCAAGCGGCTGCTCGCCGGGCAGGAGCTGCCGGTCAAGCCCAAGCCGGCCAACGTCAAGGCCGCCCAGAAGCAGAAGGCCGAGATCGCTCAGGTCGAGGCTTTCTTCAAGAAGGGCTACGACGGCGAGGACGCGGCCAAGCTCGCCGAGCTGTGGCATTTGAAGACCCCGTACGATGCCAAGATCGCAGCCGGCAAGAAGCTGCTGGCCGGAGAAACCCTGCCGGCCCTCTAGTTCGAGCGAGACCGCCCCCGGGCGCAGCAAGGAGACACCCCGTGCGCAAACGCGACCACCATCCTGTCGCGAATGCGGCGACCCTGCTCATCTGCGGCCTGCTCGGTGGCCTGGTGCTGGCCGCGGCGGCTTTCCCCGCCGCGGCCGTGTCGGGCCTGGCCGCCAAGGCCGGCGAGGAGACGTTCGCCAGCCTGCCCAGCGAGCTGAAGGATTTCAGCTCGCCGCAGATCTCCCGCGTCTACGCCAGCGACGGCAAGACCGAGATCGCGCAGTTCTACGACGAGTTCCGCAGCGACGTCCCGATCAAGGACATCTCGAAGCACATGGTCGACGCGATCGTGGCCGCCGAGGACCGGAACTTCTACCACCACCACGGCGTCGACCTCAAGGGCGTGGCCCGGGCCGCCGTCAGCAACTCCGGCGGCAACTCCCAGCAGGGCGCCTCGACCCTGACCATGCAGTACGTCCGCTTGTCGCTGGCCTACTCGGCGACGAGCCCGCAGGAGGTCGTCGACGCGACCAAGGACACCCCGAAGCGCAAGCTCACCGAGATGAAGTACGCGCTGCAGGTGGAGAAGGAGCTCACCAAGGACCAGATCCTGGAGCGCTACCTGAACATCGCGCCGTTCGGCAACCAGGCCTACGGGGTCTACGCGGCCAGCCAGATCTACTTCAACAAGCGGCCCAAGGACCTGACGATCGGCCAGGCCGCGATGCTGGCCGGCATGGTCAAGGCCCCGACCAGCTTCAACCCGACCGTCCCGAGCGGTTACACGCAGATCAAGGACCGTCGCAACAACTACATCCTGCCCGGCATGGTGTCGCTCGGCTCGATCACCCAGGCCGAGGCCGACAAGGCCGCCAAAGAGGCGATTCCCCGCAAGACCAAGCCGATCGGCAACGGCTGCGTCTCGGTCGCGAAGAACAACTGGGGCTTCTTCTGCGACTATTTCTACCGCTGGTGGCTGGGGCAGGAGGCGTTCGGAGCGACGTCGTACGAACGTGAGCGGCGCCTCAAGAGCGGCGGCTACCGCGTCGTCACGTCCCTGGACGTCAAGGCACAGGACGCCGCCCGCAAGCGGGTCGGGCAGAACGTCCCCGACACCAGCCGCAACGCGATCCTGCTGGCCGGCGTCGAGCCCGGCAGCGGCAAGGTGCGGGTGATGGCGGCCAACCGCCGCTACAAGCTGGACACGACCGGCGCCAACCCGCTGTCACCGGACCCGGCGCTGCGGGCCAAGGGCATCCACGGCTCGTACCCGAACACCACCAACCCGCTGATCAGCGGCGGCGGCGACATCCAGGGCTACCAGGCCGGCTCGGTCTTCAAGATGTTCACCATGGTGGCCGCCCTGGAACGGGGCTACACGCTGAGCTACCCGATCGACTCGCCGGCGCAGTACCACTCGCACTATCCGGTCGCCAAGGGCTCGCCCTCGGCCTGCGCCGGCACCAGCGACTGGTGCCCGCGCAACGCCTCGGCCAGCGAGAAGGGCGTGTTCGACATGTGGTCCGGCTTCGGCAAGTCGGTGAACACGTACTTCGTGCCGCTGGAGGAGCGGGTCGGCGCGGACAAGGTCGTCGGCGTGGCCAAGCGGTTCGGCGTGCAGTTCCGCAACGCGCAGGACGCCTCGTACGCCCAGCCCTCGTCGGCCCGGACCTGGGGCGCCTTCACGCTGGGCGTCTCGGCCTCGACGCCGCTGGACATGGCCAACGCCTACGCCACACTGGCCGGCGACGGCATGTACTGCACGCCCACTCCGGTCCAGCAGATCACCACCCGGCACAACGAGAAGCTCGACGTCGGCAAGCCCTCCTGCACCCAGGCCACCCGGCCGGACGTGGCCCGGGCGGCGCTGGACGCGGCCCGCTGCCCGGTCGGCGACTCGGCTCAGATGGGCCGGTGCGACACCTCGGGCACGGCGCCGGGCGCCCACTCCGAGATCGGCCACCCGATCTTCGGCAAGACCGGCACCACCGACCACGACAAGACGGCCTCGCTGATCATCGGCACCACGTCGATCGTGGTGGCCGGCTATATGGTCGACCCCGACTGGCAGAACCACAACGACCGGATGTCGCACGCCCTGGTCAACGCCGCGGTCATCGACACCATGCACGATTACATGAAGGGCAAGCCCAAGGTCCAGTTCAAGACCCCGGTCAGCCGCAAGGTCATCGGCGTGCAGCGCCCGGTCGCGCCGAAGAAGCCCGCGACACCACCCGGCACGGCGCCGACCCGGTAAAAATGGATCATGGAGTCGTTCGGGCCGCTGGTACGCCGGCTGCGCACCGGCGCCGGCCTGACCCTGGAGCAACTGGCCGAGGCGTCCGGCGTCACCGACCGGGCCATCAGCGACATGGAGCGCGGGGTGAGCCTGCGGCCCCGCGCCCGCACGGTCGGCGCCCTGGCCGATGGGCTCGGCCTGGCCGGTGACGAGCGGGAGACGCTGCTCGCCGCGGCCCGGGCCGGTCGCGGCGGGGCCGTGGGCCAGTTCCCGCCGCCGGTGGCCGATTTCACCGGGCGCGCCCGTGAGCTGGCCCAGATCGAGGGCCGGCCGGTCGTGGTCGTCAGCGGCGAGGCCGGGGTCGGCAAGACCACGTTCGCCGTCCGGGCCGCCGCCGCCCACCCGGCCGAGCAGCGGCTCTTCGCCGACCTGCGCGGCCTCGACACCCCGCTGACCGCGGCGGCCGTGCTGGGCCAGCTGATCCGCGCGCTCGATCCCGGCCGGCGGTCGATACCGGCCGACACCGACGAGGCCGCGGCCCTGTGGCAGACCCTGATCCGCGGCCGGAGCCTGGTCGTCGTGCTCGACAACGCCATCGGCGAGGGCCAGGTGCGCCCCGTCCTGCCGTCGCACGACGGCCCGGCGACCGTCCTGGTGACCAGCCGCCGATCGCTGGGCGGCCTCGAGGACGTTCACCGGATCCGGCTCGGCCCCCTGCCCTCGGCCGAGTCGGTGGCCCTGCTCGGCGGCATCATCGCGGCTCCTCAGGACCAACTGGAACGCATCGCCGAGCTCTGTGTGCACTTCCCGCTGGCGCTGCGCATCGCCGGCACCCGGCTCGCCAGCCGCCCCGACTGGACGGCGGACGACCTGATCGCCCGCCTCACCACCGCCGATCCGCAGGTCACGGCCGCGATCGACCTGTCATACCAGCAGCTGTCGCCCGAGGCCCGGCGCCTGTTCCGCCGGCTCGCCCTCGTGCCGGGGGCGTCGACCGGCCCGGAGCTGGCCGCCGTGCTGGCCGGGGAGCCGCTGCTGGACACCGAGGACGCCCTCGACGACCTGGTCGACCTCAGCCTGTTGCAACAGCGTCCCGACGGGCGCTTGGAGTTCCACGACCTTCTCCGGTCGTACGCCTCGGAGGCCCTCGACCGCGACGAGGGCCCGGACGCCCGGGCGGCCCTGGTCGCGCGCCGCGACGCATGGCTGCTGAGCACCGCGGTGGTGGCCGGGCGGCACTTCGAACCCGACTTCGGCCCGGACCGCGCCGGCACGACCGAGATCGTCACGTTCAGCTCGGCGGCGAGCGCGAGCGACTGGCTGCGGGCCGAGTCGGACAACTGGCTGGCCGCCCTGCGCGCGGCCGCCGGCGAGCGGGTCATCGAGGTGGCCGAGTCCCTGCACTGGTACTCCGACAGCTGGTTCGCCTGGCCCGGCTGGGAGGACGTCTTCAGCCTGTCGTGCGCGGCCGCCGAGACGCTCGGCGACGACCGCTTGCGCGCCGTCCACGAGGGCTATCTGGTCTGGGTGTACGTCGTCGTGCAGCACCGGATCGACGAGGCGCTCGAGCACGCGCGGCGCGGCCTGGACGCGGCCCTCCGGGCCGGCGACCTCCGGCAGACCGCGTGGGCCCGGTACTACGTGGCCTGGTCGCTCCAGCTGCACAAGCGCCGCCCGGAGGCGGTCGAGCTGATCAGCCAGGCGGTGGCCGGCTTCCGCGCCGCCGGTGACCGCGAAGGCGTACCGAACGGCCTGCTCATGTGGGCGAACGTCCTGGCCGACATGGGCCGCCCCGAAGAGGCGGCGGCCATCTACCGCGAGATCATCACCACGGTGGCCGACCCGGCCACCGCCCCGCCGCCACCCATCGCCGGCTTCGCCGAGGCCACCGCCCAGCAGGTCCTGTCGGACATCGAGGCGTCCGCCCGGCGCTGGCCCGAGGCCCTGCGGGCGGCCACCCGGGAGATCGAGCTCCGCGCCGGCCAGGTGGAGAACGTGGGCGCCATGGTCCGGGCCCTGACCCGCCGCGCCGCCATCCACGTCGAGCTGGGCGACCTCGAAGCGGCCCGGGCCGACATGACAGCCTTCGAGAAGCTCCGCGACCGCGCGGGCGAGCAGGTGACCGGGCCCGGCCCGGTCCGCGACCGCATCGACGAAATCTACCGCGCCCTCTGACACGGCGGCTGGCATCATCGCGGCATGCGCATCGACGAGCACCTGAAGGCTCTCCGTCACGACGGACGGGTGGTGGCCGAGGCCGCCGGCCGGGCCGGCCTCGACGCCGTGGTCCCGCGGTGCCCCGGCTGGCGGGTCCGCGACGTGCTGCTGCACCTCGGCGGCGTCCATCGTTGGGCCGCCGCCCATGTCGCGGAGCGCCGCGCCCGCCCGGTCGGCCCGGACGAGGACACCCGCTTCTTCACCCACGTCGACGACGACGAGCTGATCGACTGGTACCGCTCCGGCCACCGCGCCCTGGTCGGCACGCTGGCCGCCGCCGACCCCGCGCTCGCGTGCTGGAGCTTCCTGCCGGCGCCGTCCCCGCTGGGCTTCTGGGCCCGCCGCCAGGCCCACGAGACGGCCGTCCACCGCGCCGACGTCGAATCCGCCGCCGGCTCCCAGCCGGCCTGGCCCCCGGCGTTCGCGGCCGACGGCATCGAGGAGCTGCTGCGCGGTTTCTTCGCCCGCCGCCCCGAACGCCTGGCCTCCGACCCGCCGATCACCATCACGGTGTCGGCCACCGACGTCGAGGCGGCCTGGACGATCCACATGGACGCCACCGGCCTGCACGTGACCGACGGCGCCGCCCCGGCCACGCTGGCCCTGTCGGGTACCGCTACCGACCTCTACCTGCTGCTGTGGAACCGGATCGGCCCGGAGAAGCTCACCGCCGACGGCGACCTCGGCGCGCTGGACGCCTGGCGCGGCCGGGCCACCGTCAGATGGAGCTGAGCTACTTGCCGGTGACGGCCGCTCGCCGGGCGCATTTCGGGTGCCCGGCGAGCGCCCGTCGTCAGTTGGTGAAGACGGCCGGGGTGCCCTCGACGGTGCTGTCCAGGACCGGGGCGTAGCGGGCGGTGAAGAAGCCGGCGCCGGGGCAGGTGACCGGGCCCGACGACTTCGTGAAGGGCTGCTGGGTGAAGGTGATCGAGTTGTCCTCGTTGGCCGAGACACCGGTGATGGCGTTGCCGTCGGCCCGGTAGACGCAGGTGACCGAGCCGAGGATGGTGCCCAGGCTCAGCGTCGTCTGGATCGGTGCGGTGTCGGTGCCGCTCACCGTGACGGCGCCGGTGGCGCTGTCGACGGTGGTGGCGAACGGCGTGTTGTTCACCGTCACGCTGTTCACCCGGGTCACGCCGAAGATGTTCGCCGTGCAGGTGGCGAACGTGTGCGAGGTGACCGACTCGGTGGCGACGCCCGGCGCCTCCGGGTTGTCCACGACCGTCGCCGTGAAGGCCGACTCGGCGCACTTGATGCCGGTGGTGCCGCCGGCGGTGGTGGTGAAGTCGGCCGTCGTGCCGGTGGCGACCGAGGCGGTCAGGACGTCACCGACGGCGACCGCGGCGCCGCCGGCCTCGCCGACGGTCAGCACGGCGGAGGCGTCGGCCACGGCCGGGGTGGCGCCCAGGCCTACCGTGGCCGCGACCGCGGTGAACACGATGATGGTTCGGTACGCGCGCATGGCTTCTCTCCTCAAAGATTCGGATAAGCGCAGGTACCGACGTTGACGCTCGACTTGTCGGTTTATAGACCCGGGCGTACGTAACGTCAAGGCAACCGGGACGTAACAAAGCACGACCTGCGATCCGGGGCCGTACGACTTGACCGGTCCGCTACCCGGGAGTAACTTCGGCCAATCGACATTGACGCTCGACGATGTTAAATCGCGATTTGTCGATCTAGGAGTTGCCGATGAGAAGCAGGAGAGAAACAAGCTGGAAGCGTTTCGGCGCGATGTTCGGCATCACCGCGGCGATGGCCGCGGGCCTGGTGGCGATGACCGCGCAGGGCGTGCTGGCGGCGAACTTCTCGATCTCCGGAATGCCGTTCACGGTCACCGCCACCCAGCTCCAAGGGACCGGGTTCGAGCAGTTCGCGGCGCTGGACAACATGATCGAGGACAGCCCCAACGCCGGTGACACCGGCGGCCAGGTCGTCGTCATCGTCTCGGCCATCGACAAGGCCGAACTGACCAAACTGTGCCAGAGCGTCTCCCTCGGCGGCATGCATCTGAAAATCACCGCCGGCGACAACGGCACGCCGGTCAAGGCCGACAGTCTGGTCGTCGACTCCGACCAGATATCCGGCGAGGCCGACTTCAAGAACATCGATATCGGTCAGGATGCGAGCACCTTCGACAAGGTGAACGACCGGCGCAACGGCGGAAAGATCACCGGCGGCGAGGGCGTTTTCGGACAACAGGCCGACACCGTGTCCATCGCGAACCTGCGGCAGAACAACTACGCCACCACGGCGGCCCGGTTCACGCTGCCGCATCTGCGGATGGCCTTCACCGGCGACGGCTGCTGACGATGGGCGGGCGGTCGTCCTTCTCCCGATGGCGGCACGCCCGCCCCTTCTGGGGCGGCTTGCTGGTCACCCTGGCCGGCGCCGAGATCCTGATCTCGGTCAAGGCCCCGCTGCCGGTCGTCATCCACGTCGGTATGCAGGGACTGGCCGGCTTCCTGGTGCCGATGGTCCTGCTGTTGTGCGGCCTGCTGCTGCTGTTCAGCCCGGCCCAGCGCCTGTTCTACTCCCTGGTGGCGGCCGGCTTGAGCCTGGGTTCATGGCTGACCTCGAACTTGGGCGGCTTCCTCGTGGGGATGCTGCTGGGCCTGATCGGTAGCGCCTTGGCTTTCGCTTGGAGTCCCCGCCCCGACCCGCCGGCCGAATCCCTCGACCCGTCGACTGAGGCTCTCAATCCGCCGGCGGGCGGGCGACGACGGCGTCGCTGATCAGTTGGGCGGCGGCGCTCTGCACCGCCGGGTCGCGCCACACCACGGGGAGGCGGTCGTCGTTCAGGCGGGCGGCGGCCTCGGCGATGGCGGGGGCGATGGTGCGGCCCTCCTCGTAGGCGGTCAGCACCGCCGGATGGATGTAGGAAGCGCGGGCCACGGCGGGGGTGTTGCCGAGAAGGGCGCTCGTAGCCCGTACGGCGGCCAAGGTCTTCGATCTGGCCTTGTGATCGTGATGGGCGCCGCCCAGGGCGGCCGCGGCGAGCACGGTGCCGGCCCACGTGCGGAACTGCTTCGCGGTGGCGTCTATGCCGGTGTGCGCGTGGATGTAGGCGTTGACGTGGGCGCTGTGCACCGGCTGCCAGGAGCCGTCGGCGCGCTGCCAGGCGAGGAACTCGGCGCCGGCGTCGTCGCGGGTGATCAGCCGGCGGACCCAGGCGGCCACGGCGGGATCGGTGACCTCGGCGACGCGGTGCTTGTGTTCCTTGGCGATGTAGTCGAAGTGCACGGCGTCCCTCGTGACGCGGACATGGTCGCGGTGGAGGGTCGTCAGGCCGTACGTCTCGTTGTCGCGGGCATAGCGTTCCGAACCGACCCGGAAGAAGCCGAGGTCGAGCAGGCGGGCGGCGATGCTCAGCACCCGGTCGCGGTCGAGCGCGCGCTTGCCGCGCGGACCGGTGCCCAGCTCGGCGCCGACGTGGTCGCGGAGCTGGGGGAGAGCGCCCGCGAAATCCGGCAGGTGGGCGAACTTGTCGGTGGCGCGGGCCTCGGTCCAGGCGGCGCTGTAGCGGTACTGAGTACGGCCGGCGGCGTCGGTGCCCACGGCCTGCACCTTCGCGCCGGGGTCGGCCGCCACCCACACGTCGTGCCAGCCGGGCGGCAGCTTCAGCGCCCGAATCCGAGCAAGCACGGCGGCGTCGGTGACCGGCCGCCCGTCGTCATCCGTATATAGAACGGCCCGAGCCGAGCCGGACCCGTTCGCCGAGCCGCTTCCGCCGGCGTCCGCCCGGCCGCTCCCGCTGGCGTCCGCCCGGCCGTTCGCGGATGCACTGCCGATCGCAGACCCCGGGCCGCTTCCGCTGGCTTTGGCCGGGCCGCTTCCGGATGCTGGGCCGCTTCCACCGGCTTTGGCCGGGCTGCTCGCAGAGCCCAGGTCGCTTCCGCCGGTTTCCGCCTGGCCGCTCGCGGACGCTGAGCCGCTCGTGGATGCTGAGCCGCTCGTAGATGCTGGGCCGCTCGTGGATGCCGGGGCGGCGGACGGGGCGGACTCCGGCGGGCGGGCGTCGGCGAGGTCCGTGGCTGGTGTGCGGTGATAGCCGGGCGGGCGAGGGTGATCGTCGGGCACGACCAGAAGTGTTGCTCGCTCGCGCCGCCCCACCGAAGTGACCCAGGTTCCTAGGATGCTCTAGGTGGTGCGAGGGCGATCACGATTCGGGTCGGGCGAGTGGTGGCGACCGGTATCGTCGCGCTCGGTATCAACGGTCCTGAGGAGCGCCCCGTGTCCGCTAACTCCCATGACAGCGCGCGGCTCGCCATCGTGGTCGGCGCGCTCGGTGTGGTGTTCGGCGACATCGGCACGAGCCCGATCTACGCGCTGCAGACCGTCTTCAATCCTGAGGATCCGCATCCGGTGCCGGTCAGCGACTACAACGTGTACGGCGTCGTGTCGCTCATCTTCTGGTCCGTGATGATCATCGTGACCGTCACCTACGTGCTGCTGGCTCTGCGCGTCGACAACGATGGCGAGGGCGGCATTCTGGCCCTCATCGCGTTGTTGCGCCGCAGCGGCGCGCAGCAGGGGCGCAAGGCTGCCGTGATCCTCGCCGGGCTGGGCGTTTTCGGCGCGTCCCTGTTCTTCGGCGACAGCATGATCACGCCGGCCATCTCGGTGCTTTCCGCTGTCGAGGGTCTCAAGACCGTCGAACCGTCGCTGGGCGGGGCGGTCGTGCCGATCACCGCCGTCATCATCGTGGTGCTGTTCCTCGTGCAACGCCGGGGCACCGCCGCGGTCGGCCGCGTGTTCGGACCCGTCATGATCATCTGGTTCACCGTGATCGGCGGGTTCGGGGTGAGCGGCGTCGTCGAGAACCCCGAGATTCTCAAGGCGCTGTCACCGGCGTACGCCCTGGGCTTCCTCTCCGGGCATTTCCACATCGCCTTCTTCGCCCTGGCCGCGATCGTGCTCGCGGTGACCGGGGCCGAGGCCCTGTACGCCGACATGGGCCACTTCGGCCGCAAGGCCATCACGCGGGGCTGGCTGTTCCTCGTGCTGCCCGCCCTCACCCTCAGCTATCTCGGGCAGGGCGCGTTGGTGCTCAAGGACCAGGCGAACATCAGCAGCCCGTTCTTCCTGCTCGTGCCCGAGTGGGGCCGTCTTCCCCTGGTGCTGCTGGCCACGGCCGCGACCGTCATCGCCTCGCAGGCGGTGATCACCGGGGCGTATTCGGTGGCCTCGCAGGCGGCGCAGCTCGGCTATCTGCCGCGCCTGCGGATCGCGCACACGTCGGAGTCGTCGGTCGGTCAGATCTACGTGCCGTGGATCAACTGGCTGCTGATGGTCACCGTGCTCACCCTGGTCTTCGCGTTCCGCAGTTCGGCCGCTCTGGCTTACGCGTACGGCATGGCGGCCACCGGCACGATCACCATCACGACGCTGTTGTTCTTTTACGTGGCCGGCACCCGGCGGGCGGCCCCGCTGTGGCTGATCGGGGCCGGCGCCGGCGTGCTCCTGGCCGTGGACCTGCTCTTCGTGGCGGCGAACCTGACGAAGCTGGCGCACGGCGCGTGGCTGCCGCTGCTGATCGCGCTGACCGCGTTCACGCTGATGACCACGTGGCAGGCCGGCCGCCGCATCGTGACGGCCGAGCGCAACCGGCGTGAGGGCTCGCTGCGGGAGTTCATCGCCGACCTGCACGAGAAGCGGTCGATGACGCAGACCGTGCCCGGAACGGCGGTCTTCCTCAACCGGGGCAAGCTGACCGCCCCGCTGGCCATGCGGGCGAACGTCGAGCACAACCACGTACGCCACGAGCACGTCATCATCATGTCGCTGGAGACCCAGCCGATCCCGCGGGTGGCCCCGGAGAACCGGATCACCATCGACGACCTGGGCTACGCCGACGACGGCATCGTGCACGTGATCGCCCGCTTCGGATATATGGAGACCCCGGACGTGCCGGCCGCACTGCGCCTGCTGGAGCCCGGCACCACCGAGGGTGACCTCCAGCTGGACCAGGCGTCGTACTTCCTGTCGAAGATCGAGCTGCGCATCGGCCGCACCCCCACGATGGCGACGTGGCGCAAGCGCCTGTTCGTGGCCACCTCCTACATCACCGCCGACGCCGCGGAATACTTCAGCCTGCCCCGCGACCGCACGGTCATCATGGGTTCCCACATCGAGGTGTGATGCGTTGATCAGAGCGGTGATCGTGGATGTGGACGACACGCTGTGCCTGACCGAGGCGGCGTCGTTCGAGTTGGAGAACGAGGCTCTGGCGGCGATGGGGCGGCCGCCCATGTCGCGGGAGATTCACCTGGCCACGTGGGGTGAGACGCTGCTGGACGCGATGCCGCGCCGGTCGCCCGGGGTCGATCTGGCGCGGTTCCCGGAGCTGTTCGCCGTGCTGCATCAGCGTTATCTGGCCGAGGGGCGGCTCGATGTCATTCCGGCCGAGAATCTGGCCGCGCTGGACCAGCTGGTCGAGGCCGGGCGGACCGTTCTGCTGCTGACCTCGCGGACCGAGGTCGAGGTGCGGCATCTGCTGGAGCCCGACCATGTGCTCGCGGGGCGGGTCACCGGGGCGTACCACCAGGGGAACACGCGGTTCCGCAAGCCGGATCCGCGGGTGTTCGACGAGTTGCTGGCCGAGACGGGCTTCCGGCCGGGTGAGTGTGTCTACGTCGGCGACTCGCCGGGGGACGCGGTGGCCGCCGGTGGGGCGGGGATCCGGTTCGTGGCCTGTCTGCAGAGCGGGGTGCGGCGCCTCGATGAGTTCGATTCCCGGTACGTCACCGCGGCGGTGGACGCGTTCCCGGAGATTCCTCAGGTGATCCTGGCGACGGCCCGCGGGAGCGCGGACCGTCCCCGCGGGCTTCATCGCGCCTAGTGGTCAGTGTGCCGGCGCGGTGCCCCTTTTGAGGCGGCGCTGGGCGAAGGTGACGACCACGACGATGAGGGCGCCGACGATGAGGCCGAGGATCGCGCTGGCCACCGTGTTGACGAGCCAGCCGACGACGCCGCCGAGGGCGCCGGTGGCGTCGTGCGCCGCTTCCTCGATGTGGTGGACGAACTCGTAGAGGAAGTGCATGCCGAGCTCGTCGGTGCCGACCAGGATGATGTGGCCGCCGACCCAGAACATGGCGGCGGTGCCGACGACGGTGAGCGTGGTGAGGACCTTGGGCATGGCGTTGACGAGGCCGCGGCCGAAGCCGGCGATGGCGCCGGGCAGCTGGGAGAGGCGCAGGCCGGCGTCGTCCATCTTCACGATGAGGCCGACCGCGCCGTAGACCAGCACGGTCATGATGAGGGCGACCACGGCCAGGATGGCCAGGCGGCTCCAGAACGGCTCGTCGATGACCTCGTTCAGCGTGATGACCATGATCTCGGCCGAGAGGATCAGGTCGGTGCGCACGGCGCCGGAGATCAGCGACTTCTCGTCCTTGGCCGTGTCGTCGCCGTGCGCGTCGTGGTGGGCGACCTTGGCCCAGACCTTTTCCGCGCCCTCGAAGCAGAGGTAGGCGCCGCCGAGCATGAGGATCGGGGTGAGCAGCCAGGGCACGAACTGGCTGAGCAGCAGGATCGCGGGCAGGATGATGAGGAACTTGTTGCGCAGCGATCCGAGCGCGATCCGTTTGATGATGGGGATCTCGCGTTCGGCGGCCAGGCCCCGCACGTACTGCGGGGTGACGGCGGCGTCGTCGATGACGACACCGGCGGCCTTGGCGCCGGCTTTGGCGGCGGCGGCGCCGACGTCGTCGATGGAGGCGGCGGCGGCGCGAGCCAGCACCGCCACGTCGTCCAGCAGGGCTACGAGTCCTCCGGCCAAGGAAAACAGTCCTTCCACAACGAGGGCTGAGTGAGTGCGCGCTCATTGTTCCCCAGAAAGCTGCGAGTCATGTCACGGCCCTCGAGGTGATGGCCCGGGGAGCGCTGTCCGGGGTAGTGTGGGCTATCCGAATTGCGTCGGGTTCTGCGGCCTTTTAGCCAGGCTCTCCTCTCGGCACCGTCGCTCCTTGGCGGTCAGCACGAAGCGATCAGTTCGATCGGAAGAGCTAGCTGGAAGGGCTTTTTCATGTCTGCTCTGCCTGCCGACGACGGCCGACATCCCAACGACGACCTCGCGCAGCTCGTCATGAGCATGCGCGACGGCGACGACGTCGACACCATGATCGCCCTGCACGGTGAGATCGACATGGACAACGCCGCTCAGGTGCGCCAGTTCCTCGACGGCGTGCTCCAGCGGGAGCAGCCGCGCAGCCTGGTGATCGACATGGGCGAGGTGACGTTCCTCGGTTCGGCCGGCATCCACGCCCTCGTGCACTGCCACACGACCGCCGACCGGCTCGGCAGCCGGATGGTGATCAGTCACGCGCGCCCGCAGGTCGTCCAGGTGCTCGACATCTGCGGCATGACCGAGATGTTCCACGTGCCGGTCTGACCGCGGGTATTGATCGCGGTCGTATGGCCGCTCCGCGTGTGCCCGCCCACGCGTGGGGTACAGAAGCCGGTCATGCAGGTGCTGCGGCTACCGTTCGATCACATGACCGACAGCGCCTCGCTGCGGCAGGCCGCCCACGGATGGCTCGTCACGTGGCAGGACGGTGAGGTGGTCGAGGACGCCCTGCTGGTGATCACCGAGCTGGTGCAGAACGTCGTGCAGCACACCGGTGACGGTGGTGAGGTGGCGCTCAGCGGCGACGGCGACGTGCTCGTCGAGGTGTTCGACAGCAGCCGTGAACTGCCCCGGCTGCTCGGGCCCGACCCGCGGCGGCTCGGCGGGCGGGGCATGCTGCTGGTCGACGCGGTCAGCGACGACTGGGGCAGCCGGTTGACCGCCGACGGCAAGGTGGTCTGGGCCCGGCTCCCGGTCAAGCCCGGACCGTCGTGACGTCGTCCAGGCCCACCACCGTCAGGACCGGGGCCAGCAGCTCCGAGGCGATCAGGCGGACCCGCTCGAGGTGCGGGAAGACCACGGCCAGGCCGGCGCTGTCGATGTAGTCGACCTTCGTCAGGTCGACCACCACTGGAGCGCCGAGCGCCAGGGCGGCGTCGAGGGCGGCCGAGAAGTCGGCGGCGTTGCTCATGTCGATCTCGCCGGTGGCCGTCAGGACGGTCGCGCCGTCCGGGCCCGGTGCGGTGGCGAAACTCAGTACGGTGCTCATCGCGGGATCCTCGCTCGCAGGCCGACGACGGTGCCGGTCGCGCCGGTCGTGACTGTCACTTCGGTCATCAGCGCCCGCATCAGGCTCAGGCCGCGTCCCCGGTGCGGGTTCTCGGCGGGCTGTGGTGTCTTCCAGCGGCCGCTGTCGGTGACGGTCAGCCGCAGATAGTCGGCGGTGGCGGTGGCGATCAGGCGGATCCGGCCGGCCGGGCCGTGCCGGTGGCCGTGCTCGATCGCGTTGGCGCACGCCTCGCCCGCCGCCACCAGCACGTTCTGCGCGGTGGTGGGGTCGACGCCGGCCCGCGACAGCCAGCCCCGCAGCGCTGAGCGCACCGGGGCCAGCCGGGTCGACTCGGCCGGGAAGTCCAGCTCCAGGGGGCCGGGCTGCCGGTAGAGTAGCAGGGCCACGTCGTCGTCGTATCCGCCCTCGGGGGCCATGCTCTCCATCACCTCGGTGGCCAGGTCCTCGATCGACGCTCCGCGTCCCCGCTGGACGGTGCCGGCGACCCGCTCGATGCCGTCGGTCAGCGGCCGGCGGCGGCGCTCGACCAGGCCGTCGGTGTAGAGCAGCAGGGTGGCCCGGCTGGGCACGGTGTAGTGCGCTTCGGGGCGCCCGGCCGGGTTGTGCACGCCGAGCGGCCGGGAACGGCCCTGGTCGAGCAGGTCGATTACGCCGTCCGGGTGTGTGACCACCGCGGGCGGGTGGCCTGCGCTGGCGTACGCCAGATCGCCGGTGACGGGGTCGAGAACACCGCAGAAGACGGTGGCGCACATGGCGCCCGGCAGCTGCACGGCGAAACGGTCGAGGGCGGTCAGCGTCTGCGCGGGATCGGTGTTCTGCAACAGCAGCGCGCGGCAGGCGCTGCGCAACTGGCCCATGACGGTGGCCGCCTGCAGGCCGTGGCCGACGCAGTCGCCGACCACGATGCCGATCCGCTCGCCGGGCAGGGCGACCGTGTCGTACCAGTCGCCGCCGACCTTCAGCGGCCGCGTCGCGGGGGAGTAGCGCACGGCGAAACCGGCCGGCAGCTGGGCCGGGCCGAGGATGGCCCGTTGCAGGGCGAGCGCGGTCTCCCGCTGCTGGTCGATCTGGTATATCCGGTGCAGGCCCTGGCCGAGATGGCCGGCCAGCAGGGCCAGCAGGGTCTGGTCCTGCTCGGTGAACGGCCGGTTCTCGGCCAGCTCCACCCACAGGGCCATCGTGCCGTTCGGGTGCTCCAGCGCGATGCCGGCGCCCCCGGTGCGCTCCGCGACGGGCGTGAGCAGCGCTTTGTCCCGTACGGAAGCAAGAACTTGACGTTGACTCTCCGGCAGTTCGTCCCAGCGGGGCTCGGCGCCGGTGGTGGTCACCGCGGCCGCGCTGTCGCCGGTGAAGACGGCCGCGTAGACCTCGGTCGCCTGCCACAGCTCGCGCAGCTCCTGGAGCACGCTGCGCAGGGCACCGGGCAGGCTCTCGGCCTGGGTGAGGCGGACGCTGAGCGCGGCCAGGGCGTTCTCCCGCTGCACGGCGTAGTGCTCGGCGGTGACGTCGCGGAACGTGCCGACGATGACGCGCCGGCCCGAATCCGGGTCGCGCACCTGGTTGAACGAGGCCGCCACCCACAGCACGTGCCCGTCGCGGTGCGAGACCGGGATCGTGTAGGAGCCCCGTGTCTGATCCACCAGCAGGGCGAACGCCTCCTCCACCAGCTGGTAGCCGTCCGGATCGGACTCCCGGTCGGGCCACCAGGGGTGCACCGGCGGATAGGGCAGCCCCTCCGGGCCGTACCCCAGAATGTCGGTGAACGTGGAGTTGATCTCGATGACCGCGCCGTCCTCGTCGCAGACGAAGAACGCCTCCTGCAACGAGTCGACCAGTGCGGTGCGCCAGCGCGCGTGATGGTTACGCAGACGGGCCAGTTCGACATTCGCCCGTACGCGGGCGAGCAGCTCCGCCGATGAGAAAGGCTTCACCAGATAGTCGTCGGCGCCGGCCTCCAGACCCTCGATCGAGGCCTCCTGACCGGCCCGGGCCGACAGCAGCAGGACGGGGGTGCCGGCCGTGCGCGGATCGGCCCGCAGCGCCGCCACGAGCTGAAGGCCGTCCAGCCGGGGCATCATGACGTCGCTGACGATCAGGTCGGGCCGCCGCACCCGGGCCGCCTCGAGCGCGGCCTGCCCGTCACCGACGGCCTCCACCGAGTGCCCGGCCGAGCGCAGCAGCCGGGTCAGATAGTCGCGCATGTCGGCGTTGTCGTCGGCGACCAGCAGATTCGAACCGGCCTGCGGGGCCGGGGCGGTCTCGGTCTCCTCGCCGGGCAGCCAGCGCAGCGCCTCCTGCACGTACGTGCCGGTGGTGGCGGCCGAGACGCCGGTGTTCGTGCCGGCGGGCACGAGGGCGTCGGCCGGCAGATGCTCGGCGCCGAAGCGCAGCCGGATCGTGAACGTGGTGCCCCGGCCCAGGGCGCTGTCGGCCGTGATCGTGCCGCCATGCTGCTCGACCAGCTCCTTGACCAGGGCCAGTCCGATGCCGCTGCCCTCGTTGGAGCGCGACTGCGCGTTCTCGATGCGGTGGAAACGCTCGAACAGCCGCGGGATCTCCGCCTCGGGCACCCCGGCCCCGGTGTCGGCCACCGTCACGACGGCGGCGCCGCCCTCGCGGCGCACGGCGACGCTGATGCCGCCGGTGAAGGTGAACTTCAGGGCGTTGCTGAGCAGGTTGAGGACGATCTTCTCCCACATGCCCCGGTCGAGGTGTACCGGCTGGGACAGCGGCGGGCAGTCGACCCGGAAGGTCAGCCCGGCCCGCTCCACCGCCGACTGGAAGACGCTGGCCAGCTCGGCCGTGGCCGTGGCCAGGTCGACCGGCTCGTAGCGGGCCTGCATGCGGCCGGCCTCGATGCGCGAGAAGTCGAGCAGCGTGTTGACCAGCTTGCCCAGGCGCAGCGCGTTGCGCTGGATGACGTCGAGCTCGGCCCGTGTCTGCTCGCCCGGGTCGGAGCGGTCGAGCAGGTCCTCGACCGGGCCCATGATCAGGGTGAGCGGGGTCCGGAACTCGTGGCTGATGTTGGAGAAGAAGGCCGTCTTGGCCCGGTCGAGCTCGGCCAGCTCCTCGGCCCGGCGCTGCTGCGCCTCGTAGCTGCGGGCGCTGGCGATCCCGGCCGCCACGTGGCCGGCCGCGAGCTCGATGAAGCCGCGGTAGTTGGTGTCCAGGGCGCGATAGGGATTGAGGCCGGCGACCATGAAGCCGTACGGCGAACCGCCCTGCTGCAGCAGCGGCACGAGCAGCGCCTGGCCGACCTGCTCGGACTCGCCGCGGGACACCGCTTCGGTCGGCCACACCGAGGTGTCGGTCTTGGGGTCACCCGTCGAGGCGACAAGCCGCGGGCCGCCGTCCTCATCGAAGAGATAGGTCAGCGTGAACGGCAGATCCTGCCGGTTGCGATCGAGCTGAGCGGCCGCGAACGTGAGCATCTGCTGCTCGGTGCGGATCGCGCTCGGATCGGAGCCCAGGTCGCGCAGCGTCGCCATCCGGCGCTCGCCCAGCACCCGCTCGGTCTCCTCACTGACCACGCAGAGCATGCCGACCAGGTCGCCGTCGTCGTCGCGCAGCGGGCTGTAGGAGAAGGTGTGGTAGCTCTCCTCGGGATATCCGGAGCGCTCCACGAACAGCAGCAGCGCCTCGTCCCAGGTCGCCTGGCCGGTGGAGAGCACGGTCTCGATGCGCGGGCCGATGTCGTCCCAGATCTCGGCCCACACCTCGGAGGCCGGGCGCCCCAGCGCCCACGGATATTTGCGCCCCAGCGTGTCGCGCCGATAGGCGGCGTTGCAGAAGAAGGTCAGCTCCGGACCCCACGCCATCCACATCGGAAAGCGCGAGGACAGCAGGATGCTGACCGCGGTACGCAGACTCTGCGGCCACTGCCCCGGCTCACCCAGCGGGGTCGACTCCCACTCCACGGCGGCCAGGTCGTGACCGACCTCACCCCCACCGGCGAACACCTCCGCCGCCGACGCGTTGCTCATCGCCTAGAAGTCTCCCCGGTCGTACTTGCAGCTCAGCAAACATACCCACGCCGGCTTATCCGCCATCCGGCCGACCCGTCCTACCCGTTCGTCGCCGGTTGTCACCTGAAAAGATGAGTTTGGCCGAATGGTGATCGAGGGAATTGGTGGGCCGGCGCCGGTTCGAGGAAGGGCCGGCCACGCAGGAGAGGAGCTCGGTTCATGGCAGTCATCACCGCTTCGGCCCGCACCACCGACGCCGGCACGGCCTCTGTCGACACCGGCACGGTGTCGGAGACCAACGCCGACGGTGCCAGCGAGCTGATCACGGCGATGGCCGCGATGCCGGCCGGCCACCCGTCCCGCGCGGCCCTGCGCGACCGGGCGATCGAAGCCTGGCTGCCGCTGGCCCGCCACCTCGCACAGCGCTACAGCGGCCGCGGCGAGCCCACCGACGACCTGGTCCAGACGGCGACGGTCGGCCTGATCAAGGCGGTCGACCGGTTCGACGCCGACCGGGGAGTGGACTTCGCGGGCTACGCGATCCCGACCATCATCGGCGAGATCAAGCGCCACTTCCGCGACCGGACGTGGTCGGTGCGGGTGCCACGCCGCCTGCAGGAGCTGCGGCTGGCCATCACCGAGGCGAACAACTCGCTGACCCACTCGCTGGGGCGCGCGCCCACGGTGGCGGACATCGCGGTGCACCTGGGAGTGACCGAGGAAGACGTGCTGGAGGGTCTGGAGGGCGCCCGGGCGTACAACGCGACGTCGCTGTCGACCCCGGTCTCGGCCGACGGGACCACCGAGCTGGGTGACACCCTGGGCGGCGAGGACAGCGAGTTCGAGCTGGCGGAGACGCGGGCGGCCCTGGGGCCGGCGCTGGCCACGCTGGACGCGAGGGAGCAGAAGATCCTGACGCTGCGCTTCTACGGCAACCTGACCCAGTCGCAGATCGCGGACCAGGTGGGGATTTCCCAGATGCACGTTTCCCGGCTGCTGACGAAGGCGCTGGCCAAGCTCCGTAAGCAGCTGTCGGCTGACGTTCTCTGAGGTTTTCTTGATGGCCCGCGCCCACGGTTGGTGGGTGCGGGCCATTTTCTTGCGCTGGGACGGTGGAGGGCCGGGTGTGGCCGACCACGGCTGGCTGAGGAGCGCTTTATGCCGTGGTCGGCCACACCCGGCCCTCCACCTTGCACGGGGGTCGGTGACGGTCAGGTGGGGGTCGGGCATCGCTGGGGGTGTACGAGGGCTGGGCGGCCACCTTGTGGAGGCGTGGGTCGGGGTTCGCTGCCGCGCTGCTGTGGAGGTGTGGGAGTTCGGTCGGGCGGGCTCGGCTGGGCGGTGGGCTGGGCGGCAATTCCAGGCCGGTCGCGCGGGTTGGTGAAACAGGCGCTGAGATCGGGACATAACGCCATTCGAGTGCTCCTCCGGAGAAGTCATCGCCGAGCCCCATGCCGAGCCTCTCGGTCAGCAATGTGATGGCAACGGCACCGTGAGGGCGGCTCGCCACGCCTGCCTACCTCGGCGAAGCGCTTCGTCAGGCCTGCCGCAAGCACGGCGACGAACCCGATCATCTCTAAGACCGTGTGTCGTTTGGGGTTGTTGAATTACAAGGTCATTCGTTGACCTGGCGTGGATGACGTGGAGAAGTACTGCCCGGATGCGTTGTGGCATCTCGCCCAACCGTTGCTGCCTGCGCATCCGGAAAGGCATCAGGGTGGTGGCCGGCGGCGCACTGATGACCGGGCGATGCTCGCGGCGATCGTCTACGTGCTGGAGTCCGGCTGCTCGTGGCGCAAGCTGCCTGGGTCGTTCCCGGTGCACTGGCGTACCGCGCACCGCCGGTTCTCCGAGTGGGTCAGCCTTGGCGTGATGACCCGTCTGCATCAGGCGATGCTGGACATCCTGGGTGTCGCCGGGCAGATCGACTGGTCGCGGGCGAGTATCGACAGCATGCACGTCCGCGCGCTCAAAAGGGGAATCTGACCGGGCCCAGTCCGGTAGACCGGGGCAAGCCCGGCTCCAAGATCCACGCCATCAGCGAACGCGGTGGACTGCCTGTTCACGTGGACATCTCCGCCGCCAACCTCAACGACCACAAGATGCTGCAGGACATGGTCGACGGCCTCCGGCCGATCCGTCAGCCCGCCGGCCGCCCACGCAAACGGCCGGCGAAGCTGCACGGCGACAAGGGCTACGCCTACCCCGGATGCCGCGAATTGCTGCGTGAGCGCAACATCGTGCCGCGCATCGCCCGGCCGGGCATCGAGTCGTCGAAGCACCTGGGCCGGCACCGCTACGTCATCGAACGCTGCCTGGAATGGACCACCAGATTCCGGCGCCTGGCCCGCCGCTACGAGCGCAAGGCTTCCCACTACCTCGGATTCCTGCGCCTGGCCTGCGCTCTAATCTGCTTCCGACGCGCCACCCGGCTCAACCTGCTGGCCAGCAACAACCCCAACTGACACGCGGTCTAAGCGTTCACGAGGACGGTACCGCTTGTAGATCTCAATCGCCGGTGGTGACAGTGAGAATCCGGAGCCCGTTCACCCTCCGCACAGACGATCATGAAGCGACCGGGCCCGCGACTCTGCGGATCTGGCCGATGAACGCGGGATCCGTGATCTCGTGGCGTGCGTGCCGCGAGGTTGCGCGGCGGCTAGAGTTGCGGCTTGTGGGGGGCGTTGACACATACCGGGGGATCGCCTTTCAGCACGCGCAGGCTGTGCTGTCCGCGTTGGACGTCGTGGAGAGCGACGTGTTCGCGGCGATCCGGGTCGAGGGCGCCGACGACGTGATCGACATCGAGCTGCTGGACGCGAGCGGTAGGGTCGCCGTCGGAAAGCAGGCGAAGGTCCGGGGCGACGGGTACACGTGGGCCAAGGCCGACTTGGTTGAGCTGCTCCGCCGGTGGTCGGTGGTTGACGCGCCGCCTGATGCCTCTTTCCAATTCGTGACGGACGGCCGCTTAGGGCCCTCCGGCGAGGAGGTGAAGAACGCGCTGGCGGAGGCTGCGGCGGGTCAACACGGGTTGCTCGCCGCGCTCCTGGGGGCGGAAGCTGACGGGGAGACCGTCCGCAGGGCGGCCCACGCGACAGTCATCCAGGACCCTGGCGGCACGGGCGCGCTCCTTGCACGGGCTGAGCGGAAGGTGCGGGCGCTGCTTCCGTCCGCGAGGTCCGCTGTCGACGCGGCGGATCAGGCGAGGTCAGCAATTGACGTCCTGTTCCGGCTCCTTCTCGACCGCGCCTGCCGGCCAGCCGCAGAGGACCGGGTGGTGTCGCGCGACGAGATCTGCCAGGCGCTCGGCATCCCGGCGAGCGCGATGGCGGTCGTGCGGTGGGCCGGCGACATGCGCGCCCGGTACCTCGCTGCGCTTGTCGCGGAGGCCCCGGCTGCGGCAGTCCCGGCGAGGTTCCGAAGTGCGGAGCCATCTGGTGCGGACGACACTGTGGGCGTCGATGCTCTGCTGGCCGACGCAGCGCTGCCGGCGGCCGTGGCTGGGCCGACCGGCGCGGGGAAGTCAACTGCGGCCCGCGAGCTCATGGTTATGGCCGCCGCGCAGGGCCGCGTCGTCGTCGTGGCGCACGCGGAGACCTACATCCCGGGCCGCGTCGACGCGCTCGTTGCCGACGCCGTCTCCGACGTCCTTGGTTGCGATGTACCGACGATGACCGGCCGGCAAGTCCTCACGGAGCGAGGCACCACAGTCGTGATCGACGGCGTCTCCGAGATCCCCGAGCTGATGCGAAACGCCTTGGCCGAAGATGTCCGGGCGCCCGTCGCGGGTGGGCATGGGGCACGTCTGGTCCTTCTCGGGCGTGGGCTCGCCGCCATCCGCTCGGTACTGCCGGCGTCGTCCGATCCGCTCCTGTTCCGAGTCGAGCCCTTCGGGCGCGCGCGTAGGGGGGCCCTCGCGGAGAGCGCCGTCGGCCCCGGGGCAGACGGAGGTGCCGCCCGGGTCCTACTAGCGCGGGCAGAGGAAGCCCTGGGCGACGCCGCCGGAAATCCGATGCTGCTCGAGTTGACTCTCGGCTTGATCGCGTCGGGGGTCTCGTTCAACGACCGGGCGGCGGTGTACGCCGCGTTCCTCGACCTGCTCGGGAAGAAGACGGGCGCCATCGGCCTTGGCATCGCGGCGGTCGTGCTCGGCGCGTGTTTCGCGAGACTCTTGGACGACGGCCGCCGTTACGCGGACCCGTACACGTGGCGCCGTCTTCTCGTGGAAGAGGCAAAAGCACAGTCCGACGTAATCGGGCACGTCGACGCGGATACGGTCGACGACGCAGGTTGCAAATCCGGTCTTATCGTGCGTTTGGGCCAGTCGGAGACCGTCGTGGCGCTCCACGACTCCTTCGCGGACTACCTCGCGGGCTTGGCGCTTGGCCGCGGAGCTGTGGCGTTCCCCGCCGACGTCAAACCAGGTGATGAGGAGCGCCTGGTGTTCGCTGCGCAGATCGGCGGGATGGACCGGGCGTTCGCCGGGGTCGTCGCGGCACGGCTGCCGTTCGCGCTGCCCCGGTTCGCCGCGCTTGACCGCCGCAGCCTCGACCACGACGCCCCCGACGAGGTGACAGCGCTTTTGAGAGCCGTCATCCCGCACACCGTGTTTGCCGGCGCAGACTTGTGGCAGCGCCCCGACGGCCGCGTCGTCGCGTTTGCCGGCGCAGACAGCGGCCGGTGGCTCACCGACGGCGAGGCCCGCGCAGCGCTCGCTTCACGGCCGTGGGTGGTCGGCTCAGGGGGTCCTGTCGACCTCGCAGCCCGGCTATGGCGTCGGTGGCTTCTCGCCGTGCTCGTGGGCACGGGACGAGCGGGCCGGGCCCGTCCCCGGACGGCGGAAGAGGCCCGCGACGCCGTAGCGGCGCACGTAGCCGAGGTCGCCGCGGAGACCGACAGACTCATTCGCACCGTGCTACCGGCCGAGCACCGCGCCGCTGTCACGGCCGAGATCGGGCCGACGGGTCTCACTGGACAGATTCTGCCCTCGCCGGACAGCCTCCGCCGTGGCCACCCGAACTGGACTGTTGCGTATACGCGGACCAAGGAAATCCTTATTTCCGTCGCCGCCGGGCCCGAACTCGGCACGCGACATTCCTCGCACGCCACTCTCGACTCGCAGATCGGGGCACCTGCGTCGGTTAAGGCAGCGGAACGGGTCAAGAACAGCATCGACAGAATGACCGGAGGTCGATGGTTGTGACCACAACATGGGGTAGCGAGGCTGCGCTCTGGCAGGCGGTTGCCGAACACGCCTCGGCTTGGGCGAACCTGCCTGTCCTCCTCCGCTTCGCCGCACAACTGCCCCGCAACGCTGGGAAGCAGTCCAGCGGGCTGCCCGGGTTACTTCAGCACGTCGACGCTGGCGGCGGCATGGTCTCCTGTCCGTTGCGGCTCGGCACGAACGTGCCACAGATGCTGCCCCTCGTTCACGGCCATGCTTCGTCGGTCCCTCAAGACGTGCTCAAGATGTGGCTCGAAGACGCGAACCTCGTCGAGCGGGCTCACCGGGTCACGGTGTCGTGGCTGCGGTCGCGCCTACCCGGCTATCCGCGGTTACCGGCCCCGCACCTCGCGCGGGCGACGCCCCTGACAACCAACGAGTTCACGTGGCGGCTCACGTGGACCAGGGAAGAGCTGGTTGCTGGCTTTCAGTTCCAGAACCCGCCGGTCGACCCGCTGCAGTCGCTCGGCGCGACCGCGCAGGACGCGGCGCGCGCGAGCGAAGCGGCTCGGCGTCTCGCGGTCGCGCTCGCCGGGACGGAACAGTGGCAGCGCCTCCAGGCCGCCGATGCCGCGCTCTCACTGAGCGACCGCACCGAGCTCGTCGCGGCGCGCAAAGTGGTCGCCGACGCGTCGAAGCCGAACGTCGTCGATGCCCACGAGCCCTACCTCGCCATCCCGCGCGACGCCTACCGGCAGCAGGTCGTCGACGACGCCGTAGGGGCGCTCATGGGGCCTGCCCGCGAGTACGCGGACGCGTTCGACGGAGCCGACCGGCTCATCGAACTCGCCTGCAGTGATGTGTTCGGGCAGCTTGCCGTCTACGGCACGGTCGCGTTGAACGGTGTTACCGACCTCGCTGCCCACGCACATGGCCCTGGGACTGTGGAGTTCACGGTCGATGACACGATCCACCTGGACACCGGGTCCGTAGTCTGGCTGGACGACCCCCTGTTAGCGGATGCCCTGTACCTGACCGGCTTCAATTTGAGAGTCGACCATGTGATTGGCGCGCGGATTCGGGCAACGGGGCAAGTGTTGTTCGGGTCCGCGGCCGTGTGGTCGCGACCCGCGCCGTAACGACCGCATTGTCAACGAGCCGCAGCTGTGGCGGCGAGATAGAGCGCGGCGCGACGTCCGCTCATGCCGCCGATAAGGCGGGCACCAATCGCCCAAGGCGAGGTGGTTTCCCGTGCTGAGGCAGCGCGAAGGAGCGTCTTGGGTCGCCACCCTACGTGCGAGCCGCTTAGGTTCCGTGCGCGCTCGCGCCAAGGATGACTGCGACTGCAGCGGTCCGATGTCGGGCCTACGCGGGCACGGGCGTGATGCCCCACTTCTCACGAGCGAACCGCCAGAAAAGTGACACGGCCTCGGGAGCGGGCCGCACGATCCGCTCATCCCACCCGGCCGGAGCCCAATGCTCGATGAGCACGTCCTGAGTGCCAGGGTCGTCGGCCGGCTGCGGGCGGACCCAGATGACGTCGATCGGGCCGGCGTTCGGTACTGGTGTCGTGGTTACGGCCAGATCGTGCATCGACATGAAGCCTGCCATCCGGTCCGCCGCGGACGTCCGGATGCTGGCCACCACGTCGACCATGACCGGTGAGTGCGGGGCAGTCCACTCCGCTACTCGATCGGCGATCTGCTGCCAGTTCACCGCGTCGAAGCGGTCCAGGGCTCGCGCGTTGAGCGGCACTGAGAAAGCATGGCACTCGGTGCACTGATCTGTCGCTGACAGGACGCACATGCCGTGGCTGCGGCGCTGGCCGACGAAATGCCCACCCTGCTGCCGGAGACGATCTACGGCGGGGGCAGGGTGGGCGACGACATTCCGCAAGGGTTCGCGTTGCTTGGCTGGTCAGGGCGGTGGGGCGACGGCCGAGATCACGTGGATCATGGCGAACTCGCCGCCGGTGCTGAGGCAGTCCGCGGCAACCTCGGGCAGTTCCGTGTCGCTTGTTGTGGGGTTCGCGTAGCCGCCGGCGCCGGTGACCCGGCTGCCGACCGCTATGGGGTCGCGGTCCGGCACCTCGACGCCGGCGACCTCCGTGCCCTTCTTCCAGACCTTGGTGCCCGGTGGCCAGACGGCTACGTTGCGGGTGCCGCTGGTGCCGTCGGCCGTCGCGTCGAGAACGAAACAGTCGGCGTCGTCGAGGTAGCGGACGTAGCCGTCGACCTTGGCGTCGTCGGAGCGGTCCCGCACGTCGTGGACGAACAGTGTGGGATCGGTCTGTGCGACCGACACGTCTGATCCCGACCCGCAGCTCGCGCACGCCAGGGCCGCGAGAACGACGCCGACCGTCCGCGTCCTAATAAAGGGCAACTGTCACTCCTAGCGACGTCGGCAAGTATACGACTGGGGTGTAAAGATCGCGGTTGCCGAACCAGTATTTGTAACCTTGGTGGATGCCGTAGGCGCGATTGTTGGAGAACCACGCGCCTCCGCTGTCTCCGCCGGCGGCCGACCGGGTGTTCATCGCGACGAGGCCGCACCGGCTGCCGTTGCAGTGGGCGAGTTGATAGACCGTGTCGCAGTGATAACCGGACGCGTTGCCCTGCAGGCACATCTGCTGGCCCGTGATCGCCGCTCCGGTGCCGGTGACCGCGCGATAACCGGTGTTGGCGTAGAACTGGTTGGGAAAGCTGTGCCCGACGGCCCGGTGGACCTGGACGTCGCCGTAGTTGCCCGAGTGTTCGCTCACGAAGGTGAGAGCGACGCCGGCATATGACTGGGCGTTGCCGCAGTGCGCGGCCGTCGTGGTGCCGCGATACATCGACCAGATCACGTTGAACCCGGTCGTGCATCCTCCGCTGAGCCCTCGGCCGCCGTACACCGTGATGTCGTCGCCGCCGACGACGTCGCTCACGATCTGGACCTCGACCGGAAGATCGGTGTTCCCGGCGGGCAGGCCCGCCGTGAGGTTCGAGCGGAGGTCGGCCAGGCGGCCCCGGGCCACTGCCGAGGGCTGCACCATCACGGTTATCGCGCCAGTCTCGATGTCGTAACCCGAGGACGCGTCGGCCACCACGTCGGTGCGGCCGAGTACCGAGTAATGGACCTGTTCCAAGCGCTGCTTCAGTTCCGCCTCGCTGAACCCGCAGCCCGTGCGAACGGCGACCGGAACCGGAGAGGCACGGAGCATGTCGAGCGCCGATGCCGGAGCGTCGCCGGCGAATGCGACCCAGGCCCGGCTCTGGCCGTCGTCGACTATCCGTGCTCCGCCGTACTCGCCGGGGAACGCTTCCTGCACTTGGCCCACGACCTGTGAGAGCGACTCATGCCAGCCGTAGTCGTCGATGGCCTGCGCTACGGAGATGCCTTTCTGTGTGGCCAGCTGCGTGATGTCCTCGGTGGCGGATGAGGGAAGAGACGCGCGTTGCGAACTCCAGCTCGCCGATGGCATGACGATTTTGCTAGCTGCGCACGAAGTACCTTTGACCGGCGTCTTCGGTGCGGCTGAGACCGGTGCCGACGTGACGAAAAGCGTGATCGTCATGCCGACCGCGGCTACGAAGGTGGGACGTCCAAAAGTCCGACGATTCTCCACAGACACTCCTCCCGTAAATAATGTCCATGGGGTACGAGGCCGCCCTTATCGCCAGATCAAGCGCATTGACCGACCTCTATTGTTCGTAGGAGTAAACGTGGTGCGGCGGCGCTTCGCCACTCCCTCGGCATTCCGTCGCTGTCCAGCAGCACAACCGACAAGGCCGCTAAGTCCGGCCGATGGCTCCCCGATGGCACGTTTGCCTGCGAACGCCTCGGAACCCGTCCGATGTGGACTTACGGCGGCGAATGCCCGAAAACGCGGCGCGGCGGTTCAGCCGGAAGATGCTGAAGCGGTTTGCGGGAGGCCGCTTGTGGCAAGAGTGGGGGTGTGGCCAGCTGCAATCTGTGTCCGGCTGGGAGCCGGGACGTTCCTGATCAAGAAATGGCGGAGCATCTCAAGGAGGTGCATCCCGAGGTTGAGGCTGATGGGACTCTTCGGGCGGACGACAGTGTGATCGTGCCGGATGTGGGTGAGGACTAGCGGGGCTGCAGGGACGTGGTGGCGGCCCACGAAGCCAGCAGCGTCAACGCGTGAGCGGTGGGGGAGTCGGGCTCGGCGGCGTAGATGGTCATGCGCAGCGTGGGGTCGGCCACCAGCGCCATGGTCTCGTAGGCCAGGTCCAGGTCGCCCACCACGTGATGGTGGAAGTGCTTGACGCCGGTGCCGTGCAGGCGGACGTTGTGCGAGCCCCAGCGGCGGCGGAACTCGTCGCTTCGGGTGGACAGTTCGCCGACCAGGTCGTGCATGCTCTTGTCGTGCGGGTCCACACCGGCGGCGGTGCGCAGGTTGGCGACCGTCATGTCGGCGAACAGCGCCCAGTCGGGGTAGAAGCGGCGGGCCGCGCTGTCCAGGAACGTGAAACGGGCGAAGTTCGGTGGGGCGGACGTGTCGGCGTACAGGTCGCTGTGCATGGCCCGGCCGAGATGATTGGCGGCGATCAGGTCGGAACGGTGGTTCACGACGATCGCGGGAGCGTTGATGGTGTCGAGCGACCACTGCAGGCTGGGGCGGACCGTCGCCTGGCGGGGGCGGCGGCTCGGGCGCAGCAGGGCGCCGCTGCCGTTGGCCTCCTGGGCCAGGTGCATCAGGTGGGCCCGTTCGGCGTCGTCCAGGCGCAGCGCCCGGGCGATCGCCTCGAGCACGCCGGCCGAGACGCCGGCCAGTGAACCCCGTTCGAGTTTCGCGTAGTACTCGACGCTCATGCCGGCCAGCGCGGCCACCTCGCTGCGCCGCAGGCCGGGCACGCGCCGCTGGCCGGCCGACGGGATGCCCGCGGCCTCCGGGGTGATCTTCGCCCGGCGCGAGGTGAGGAACTCGTGCACTTCGACTCGGTTGTTCACCCCTCGACGGTAGGACGGGACGGGCCCGGGTGGGATGTACTGGCGGTACACCCCTTGTCAGGAACTCCCGCGCGCCGGGCCGGGCTGGTTGCCTGGAAGCATGCGAGGAGCGATTTTGTACGGCCCGGGCGACGTCCGGGTCCAGGAGCGGCCCGATCCGCGGATCGAGCAGCCGACCGACGCGGTCATCCGCATCAGTGCGGCTTGTGTCTGCGGGTCGGACCTGTGGCCGTACCGGGGAATCCAGCCGGTCGACGGACCGGCGCCGATGGGACACGAATATGTGGGCGTCGTCGAAGAGGTCGGCAGCGCCGTGACGAGCCTCGCGAAGGGGCAGTTCGTCGTCGGGTCGTTCTGGGCCTCGGACAACACCTGCGAGATCTGCCGGGCCGGCTATCAGAGCGCCTGCCTGCACCGCGTGCCGATGGGGTCGCTGGGATCGCAGGCCGAATATCTGCGGGTGCCGCTGGCCGACGGGACGCTCGTGGCCACGCCCGAGATGCCGTCGGCCGACCTGATTCCCAGCTATCTGGCCGCCTCGGACGTACTGGGCACCGGGTGGTTCGCGGCCACGGCGGCCGAGGCCGGGCCGGGCCGGACCGTCGCGGTGGTCGGGGACGGGGCGGTCGGTCTGCTGGCCGTGCTCGCGGCCAAGCAGCTCGGGGCGGAGCGGATCATCGCGATGAGCCGGCACGCCGACCGGCAGAAGCTGGCGCTGGAGTTCGGGGCGACCGACATCGTCACCGAGCGCGGGGACGAGGGCATCGCCCGGATCAAGGAGATGACCGGCGGGATCGGCGCCGACTCGGTGGTCGAGGCGGTCGGCACGCAGGAGTCGATGATGCAGGCCATCCGGTCGGCCCGGCCCGGCGGCAACGTCGGCTTCGTCGGAGTGACCCACGACGTGTCGCTGCCGGGCATGGAGATGTTCTGGTCGCTGGTGAAACTCCAGGGCGGGCCGGCGCCCGTACGCCGATTCCTGCCCCACCTGATGGAGCTGATCGGGAACCGCGTGATCGAGCCCGGCAAGGTTTTCGACCTCGAGCTTCCGTTGGAACGGGCGGCCGAGGGGTACCAGGCCATGGACGAACGCCGGGCTGTCAAAGCTCTGCTCCGTCCGTGACAATCTTGCTTGCAGAAGCAACCTAAGAAGGAGTACGTCATCCTCACCGTCAACGCCATCGCCGCCCCGTCCGCCACCGAGCCGCTCGTGCGCACCACGATCGAGCGCCGTGACCTGGGGCCGAAGGACATTTTGATCGAGATCCGGTACGCCGGCATCTGCCACTCGGACATCCACACCGTGCGCGGCGAGTGGGGCGACGTGCCGTACCCGCTGACCGTCGGTCACGAGATCGTCGGCGTCGTCGCGGACGCCGGGGCCGAGGTCACCCGCTTCACGAACGGCGACCGCGTCGGCGTCGGCTGCATGGTCAACTCGTGCCGGGACTGCGACAACTGCCGCGCCGGGCAGGAGCAGTACTGCCTGGCCAGCAACACCGGCACCTACGCCAGCGTCGACCGCGACGGCACCATCACCCAGGGCGGCTACTCGACGCACGTCGTGGTCGACGAGGACTTCGTGCTGCGGGTGCCTTCGGAGATCCCGTACGAGAAGGCCGCGCCCCTGCTCTGCGCCGGCATCACCACGTACTCGCCGCTGGCGCACTGGAACGCCGGGCCCGGCAAGAAGGTCGCCGTGGTCGGCCTGGGCGGCCTGGGCCACATGGCCGTGAAGATCGCGGCCGCGATGGGCGCCGACGTCACCGTGCTGTCGCAGACCCTGGGCAAGAAGGACGACGGGCTCGCGTTCGGCGCCACCGCCTATCACGCGACCGGCGACCCGGCCACGTTCGAGGCCCTGGCCAACAGCTTCGACCTGATCGTGAACACGGTCAGTGCCCCGATCGACATGGCCGCCCACCTGGGCCTGCTGCGCCTCGGCGGCACGCTGGTCAGCGTCGGCGCCCCGCCCGAGCCGCTGCCCGTGCAGGTGTTCAGCCTGTTCAACAACCGTCGCTCGTTCGCCGGCTCCAGCATCGGCAGCATCGCCGAGACCCAGGAGATGCTCGACTTCTGCGCCGAGCACGGCATCGCGCCCGAGGTGGAGATCATCGGCGCCGACGACGTGAACGAGGCGTACGAGCGCGTGCTCAAGTCGGACGTGCGTTACCGCTTCGTCATCGACATTGACACTCTTAGGGCATGACCACACTTGCCATCGTCGGCGCGGGCGACGGGCTCGGCCTGGCCGTCGCCCGTCGCTTCGGCGCCGAAGGTTTCAGCGTCGCGCTCGTCGCCCGCCGTCAGGAGCGGCTCGACCAGCTGGCGGCGGAAATCAAAGGTTCCCGGGGGTACGCAGCCGACGTGCTCAACGCGGAAGCGCTGGCCTGGGCCCTGGAACGGGCGGCCAACGACCTCGGGCCGATCGAGGTGTTGCAGTACAGCCCGCTGCCGCAGCGGCAGTTCCTGAAACCGGTGCTGGAGACGTCGGTGGAGGAGATGCGCGAGGCCGTCGAGTTCTCGGTGGCCGGGCCGATGACCGCGGTGAACCAGGTGCTGCCGGGGATGCGGGAGCTGGGCCGCGGCACGATCCTGTTCGTCAACGGCGGCAGCGGGGCCCGGCCCAACCCGCGGGTCGGCGGCACGTCGATCGCTTTCGCGGGCGAGGGGGCGTACGGGCAGATGCTCCATGAGACCCTCAGCGCCGAAGGCGTGCACGTCGGGCAGCTGATCATCCCGGGGGCGATCGAGCCGGGCCAGGCGGACGAGCTCGCGGAGAAGCTCTGGCGGATGCACAGCGACCGCGGCGAGTTCCGGGTGTATCACCGGGATCTCTCGTAGGACGTCAGCAGCTCGTAGTCCTTGTTCGGGCCGGTCGCGTGCCAATGCTCGGTGTAACTGTCCGGGCCGGTGATGCGGCCGGCCACGACGTAGGTGTCGGCCGCGCACGGATGCTCGGCCGACCAGGCGCCGTCGCTGAGGTCGAGCAGGTAGAAGGGGCGGCCGTCAGCGAAGGTGACGTCGAGGCGGCGACCGCCCCGGTCGTGGTAGCGGAGCGACCTCGTGGCCGGGCCGCGATGATCACCGTACGACAGCTCGCCCTGCTCGAAATATGACAGATCGTCACCGAACTCGGCCGTCCCGGCGAACGAGCCCTCGACACCGGCCCGATGGTCGAGGATGCGCCGGCGCACCCGCCAGCGGCCGCGGAGGAACGCCGCCGCCGAGGCGTCCCTATGATCGTCAGGATCCGTCACCCCTCGGAGGTTCTCATGACGCAGTCCGTCGCGCTCACCCGGCCCCGGCCGCTCGTCCTGGCCGACCTGATCCCCGGCTCCCTGGCCCGCGACATCGCGCTGGTCGTCGGTGGCGCCGGCGTCGTCGGCGCGCTGGCCCAGGTCGCCGTGCACATTCCGGGCACCCCGGTCCCGATCACCGGTCAGACCCTGGGCGTCCTGCTCGTCGGCACCGCGTTCGGCATGCGCCGGGCGGCGGCCACCATCGCCCTGTACGCGGTGGCCGGCGTCCTCGGCGTGCCGTGGTTCGCCGACCACACCAGCGGCTACTCGACGGCGTCGTTCGGCTATGTGGTGGGCTTCCTGGCCGCCGCGACCCTGTGCGGCTGGCTGGCCGAGCGGGGGGCCGACCGCTCGGTGTGGCGGGCGATCCCGGCGATGCTCGCGGGCGAGGTGCTCATCTACGGCATCGGCATGGCGTGGCTGGCGGTGGCGGCCGACCTGACCCTGAGCCAGACGATCAGCCAGGGCCTCACCCCGTTCCTGCTCGGCGACGCGATCAAGGCGGCGCTGGCGGCCGGTCTGTTGCCGGCGGTCTGGAAGCTCGTCCGGCGTTGAACCCGCTCTACGTCGGCGCTCGGGCGTTGAGCCCGCGGCCGTTCGGCGCTCGGGCGTTGAACCTGCGGCCGTTCGGCGCGTAGAAGATAGGCATGAGACAGGGCGGGCGACGGGTCGATCTCGTCCTCGGCCTGCTCCTGATCGCCGGCGTGCTGACCGGGATCGTGGCCAACACCATCGGCGTGAGATGGCCGCTCAACCTGATCCAGCTGCACGCCGCCGGGGCCCTGGCCATCCTGCTCCTGGCGCCCTGGAAGTACGTGGTGATCCGCCGCGGCCTGCGCAACCCGCGGCAGCGGCGGCCCACCAAGGCACTGTCCCTGGCCCTGTTGTTCTTCGTGCTGGTCACGATCGGCAGCGGCCTGCTGCACTCGACGGGCCGGGTCGAGCACGTCGGCCCGCTCACGCTGATGCAGATCCACGTGGGGGCCGCGGTCGGCGCGGTGCTCACGGTCGTGGCGCATTTCTTCGGCCATTGGGTACGCCCACGGCGCGCCGACGTCGACCGAAGAGCCCTCCTGCGGCTGGCCGCCCTGGGCGCGGGCGCCGCCGTGGCGACGGCGGCCTGGGACGCGTGGGGGGCCACGGCCCGCCGTTTCACCGGTTCGGTGCCACGTTCGTCGCTGCTGGTCACCTCATGGATCAACGACGGCATCCAGCGCGTCGACCCGGCGCGGTGGCGTCTGGAAGTGGGCGCCATGTCGTTCGACTACGCGGACATCCTGGCCCTGCCGCACGAGCGGTTCACCGCGACCCTCGACTGCACAAGCGGCTGGTACAGCACCCAGGAGTGGGAGGGAATCCGCCTCAGCACCCTCCTCGACCACGCGGGCGTCACCCAGGGCGGCTGGCGCAGTGTCGAGGTGCTCTCCACGACGGGCTTCTCCCGCTGGTTCGGCGCCGACACCCTTGACGACATCTGGCTGGTCACGGCCGTCGGCGGAGAGCCTTTGTCGTACGGGCACGGCTTCCCGGCCCGCATCGTGGCCCCCAGCCGCCGCGGCTTCTGGTGGGTCAAGTGGGTGACCTCGATCCAGCCTTCATCCCGCCCGCCCTGGACCCAGCCGGTCTTCCCGCTCAGCTGAGCGGCGCCCGCGCCTTCCCTTGCCGCCTTTCCTGGCGGCTTTCCCTGGTGGCCTTTCCTTGCCGCCTTCCCCGGCGGCCTTTCCTTGCCGCTTTTTCGCCTGGCCGCTTGTGTGCCGGCCCTTCTCGCGCCTGGCTCGCGGGTATAGCTAGGCCTACCCGGCAGAGGGGGTCTAGCACCAGTGCCCCGCGCGGCCGCGACCGGAAGGCTGGTCCGTGACAGCAGCAGCGTATCCGTGAAGGAGACGAGCATGCAGCGGCGGACCATCCTGACAGGAACGGCGCTCGGTGTGGCCGGAGCGGCGCTCGGCGTGACACGACCGGCGGAGGCCGCGCGAAGCCCTCTTCTCGCCATCCGGGGCGTGACCGTGATCGACGCGCGCGGGGGCGCGAGGCGGGGCCATACGGTGCTCGTCCGGGGTGACCGCATCCTCGACGTAGCGCCCGCCGAGCGGGTCCCGGTGCCCGCCGGGGCCACGGTCGTCGACGGGCGAGGTAAGTTCCTCATCCCGGGCCTGGCCGACATGCACACCCACGCCACTGGCATCGACGACACCGATCCCGAGCTTTACGTGGTAAACGGCGTCACCACCACCCGGCAGATGTCGGGCGGGGAGCAGGCGCGCGCCTGGCGCCAGCAGATAGCCGACGGCGAGCGCCTCGGACCGCGCTGGGTGATCGGCAGCCGCATCGTCGACGGATCACCGTCACTGTGGGACGGGCTGGACGCCGATGGCGGCATCCACATCACGGTCGCCACCCCCGACGAGGCGCGGGCCGCCGTGCGGCGCGAGCATGCGGCGGGGGCGGCCTTCATCAAGACGTACTCGCGGCTGTCCCGCGAATCGTTCCTGGCCGTCGCCGACGAGTGCCGCAAGCTCGGCCTGCCGTTCCTCGGCCACGTGCCCGACGTCGTCCCGCTCAGCGAGGCCAGCGACCGCGGCCTGCGAACCGTCGAGCATCTGTTCACCATCTGGTACGACACGTCGTCCGACGAGGAGCGCCTGCGCCGGGCCGTGGCCGCCGTGCCGATCGGCCCCGGCGACTACAACGGCTGGTTCAACCGGATGCACCCGCTGGAATACGCGGCGGCGCGCACCTACGACCGCCGCAAGGCCGGCTGGGTGTTCCACCGCCTGGCCGCCAACGGCACTTTCGTGACACCGACCCTGGTGCTACACGAGACCAACGACAGGCCGGAGGCCATCAACCGGCACGACCCGCGCTACCGCTACGTCAGCGCCGACATGATCGGCTACTGGGACTGGGCCCTGGAAAGCCTCTACCTCCCCGGCCGTACGCCCCAACGGGTGACCGAGTCGACAGAGCTGTTCCACCGCCGGCTGCGCCTGACCGCCGACCTGGCCGCGGCCGGCGTGCCACTGATGGCCGGCACCGACCTGGGCACCACGTACCTCATGCCCGGCTTCAGCGTCCACGACGAGCTGGCCTTGATGGTCCGAGCGGGCCTGAAACCCATGCAGGCCTTGGCCACCGCCACCCTGAACCCGGCCCGCTACCTGGGCCGCCGCGACCTCGGCGTCATCTCCGCAGGCGCCGTGGCCGACCTGGTACTCCTGGACGCCAACCCGCTGCACGACATCCACAACACCACCCGCATCAACAGCGTCGTAGTCCGCGGCGACCTCATAGACCCCCACCACCGCCACCAGATCCTCGCCGACATCGAAACAGAGGTGAAGCAGCCGAAGGTAGCCGCCGCAGTCCCACAGCGAGCCTGCCCCTGCTGACCCGCCGCCCTTGGACGGCAGGGTGCGGTTCGGCGCGGCGGCCCTAACTCTCCTGGTCGGTCCAGAAGTTGCGCAGGGCGGTGGCCATCAGCTCCGGGGCGAGGCTCGGGGCGAAATGCGACTGGCCGGGCCAGCTGATTCGGTGGGCGTGGGGGAGGGCCGCGGCCAGGGCGTCCATGCTGGCCGGCATCGGGTCCCAGGTGTCGGCGCCCTGGAGGATCAAGGTGGGAACGGTCAGGTCGGCCGCGAAGTGTGGGTCGTCGTCGGCCAGGGCCTCCAGGTCGTGCAGCCAGCCGGCTTCCGCAGCCGGGTTGCGTGACGGTGGGCCGAATGCGGCGGCGATCCGGCGCGGCACCTGGGTCACCTCGTTGAGCACGGCGAACATGCCGGCGTGGTCGTCGCGTTCGAAGCAGTTCCGGTAGCGGTCGAGCAACAGGGCGATGTGCGGTCCGATGGCGAACAGCGGCGGTTCGAAGACGGTCAGCGAGAGCAGCGCGGACGGGGGTGATGCGACTGCGACTGTGGCTGCGGTGTGCAGGGCGAGGATGGCGCCGTATGAGGCGCCTACCAAGTGAGCGGGGCGGCCCACTGCGGTGAGGATGGCCGCTACGTCGGCTGTCTCGTCCTTGAATGACTTGCGTGCTGGTGGGACGTCGCTGGGGGCGTAGCCGCGGCGGGCGGGGTTCCACAGTTCGTAGGTGTCGGCCAGCTGCGCCACCAGCGGGTCCCAGCTGTGCAGGCCGCCTCCTGAGCCGTGCAGGAGAACTACGGGAGTGCCCGCGCCCTCTCGGCGGACGGTCAAGCGGGTGCCGTCGGGGGAGCGTACGTCGATGAGGGTCATGGGGCTTCCTTGGTGGAGAGGAGGGTGTGCAAGTCGTCGACGATGGCTCGGAACGACGTGTCCAGGTCTCGGGGGTGGCCGAAACCGCCTGACGCCTCCAGCGTGGCGAAGCCGTGCAGGGTGCTGCGGAGCAGGCGGATCCGGTCGGTCAGAGCGGGCTCTACCAAGCCGTAGCCGCGCAGCGTGGCGTAGCTGAGCTCTATCAGGCGGACGTGGCCGGGGGAGTTCAGGCCGATCTCCGGGGGCAGCTGGAGGTTCGTCGCCGCGTACTGGCCCGGGTGGGTCACCGCGAACGCCCGGTACGCGGCGGCGAAGCCGGTCAGGGCGTCGCGGCCCGAACGGCCGGCCACCGCCAGCGACAAACGGTCGGCGAACAGCGCCGCGGCCCGGACGGCCACCTGATGCAGCAGCGCCTCCCGGTTGCGGACATGGCCGTACAGGCTGGCGTCGGCCACCCCGAAATGCCTCGCCACCGCCGCGACCGTCAACCGGTCCAGGCCGAGCGTGTCGGCCAGCTCGGCCGCCGCCATGGCGACGCGCTCGGTGGTCAAGCCCTGCCGTGGCATCAGGAGTCCTTGGGTGCATCGGATAAACCTAGGACCCCTAGGATAAGCGGGCGAGGTAAGAATGGGAACGATGAAAACGGAAGTCGGGCGCATCTACGACGAGGTGACCCCCGGTGGCGAGGCGGCGCGGGTGCTCGTCGACCGGCTCTGGCCACGTGGGGTCAGCAAGGAGCGGGCCGCCCTCGACGAATGGTGCAAGCAGGTCGCTCCTACGCCTGAGCTGCGCAAGTGGTACCGCCACGACCCTGACAAGTTCCCCGAGTTCCGGCGGCGCTACGAGGCCGAGCTGGCGAACGGCGAGCAGGCCCAGGCTCTGGCGCATCTGCGTGAGCTCGCGCAAAGTAGGCCTCTGCTGCTGCTCACCGCCAGCAAGGATGTCGCGATCAGCGAGGCCGCCGTGCTCGAAGAACTGCTGGGAGGCGGGCGAGGTGTCGCAAACGTCTCTGTCCCGGGACCCGGCGGCGGCGCTCAGACGTGATGACATGGAATGAGGTCAACTCAGCAATGGCAGGAGGGCGCATGTCGTCACGGACGGATCTCGTCGAAGATCTGATGGGCCGTTTCCCGCACATCCCGCGCGAAGCGGTCATCAAGGAAGACCTGCTGCGTGGCGGGCTGGCCTTCGACGACTCCGCGCTCACCGACAACGAGGGCGGCGACGTCAAGCCGAAGTCGTACTTCATCTTCTCGTTCGACCACCGGACGCTGCCGGAGCTCGGCACCGCGGCCCTGCGGCGGCCGCCTGAGGAGATCGTGCTGACCGGTGGACCGTACGGGCTCCGCCGCACTGTTGTTTCGGTCCGCACCAATCCCGACTCGCCGTACAAGGTGAAGGCCGGCGAGGACGGAAAGCTTCAGCTCTTCCTCGACGGCAAGCCGATCGCCGACGTCGGTGTGCCGCCCATGCCGGACTACTACCGGCACACCCTGGCCAACGGCAAGCAGGTCATGGAGGTCGCCCCGACGATCCAGTGGGGCTACCTGATCTATCTGACCGCCTATCGCCTCTGTCAGTACTTCGGCGCGACCGAGGAATGTCAGTACTGCGACATCAACCACAACTTCCGCCAGCACAAGGCGGCCGGGCGGCCGTACACGGGTGTGAAGCCGGTCGAGGAGGTCCTCGAGGCGCTCGAGATCATCAACAAGTACGACACCGCGCAGACGTCGACCGCGTACACGCTGACCGGCGGCAGCATCACGCGGCAGGTCGCCGGGCTGGCCGAGGCCGACTTCTACGGCCAGTACGCCCAGGCGATCGAGGAGCGTTTCCCGGGCCGCTGGATCGGCAAGGTCGTCGCCCAGGCGCTGCCGCGCGCCGACGTGCAGCGCTTCAAGGACTACGGCATCCAGATCTACCACCCCAACTACGAGGTGTGGGACAAGCGCCTGTTCGAGCTGTACTGCCCGGGCAAGGAGCGCTACGTGGGCCGCACCGAGTGGCACAAGCGGATCCTGGAGTCGGCGGAGGTTTTCGGCCCGCGCAACGTCATCCCGAACTTCGTGGCCGGCGTCGAGATGGCCGAGCCGTTCGGCTTCACGACCGTCGACGAGGCGATCGAGTCGACGACCGAAGGCCTCCAATACTTCATGTCCAGGGGCATCACGCCGCGCTTCACCACCTGGTGCCCCGAGCCGACCACGCCGCTCGGCAAGACGAACCCGCAGGGCGCGCCGCTGGAGTACCACATCCGGCTGCTCGAGGCGTACCGCGCGACCATGGAGTCGAACGGCCTGTCGAGCCCGCCCGGATACGGCCCGCCCGGAGCCGGCAACGCCGTCTTCTCGGTCAGCTCGTTCATGGACACGCTGCCGGCCGAGACGCCCATCGAGGAGTGAGGCGCTAAGGCGTCAGCGCGAAAAGTTTGGCCAGCCGGAGCCCGGCGGCGTGCGGGAACGTGGAGAACCGCGCCGCCGTCAGCTCCGGCCTCGATCAACCTGGGCGCCATCGACGACTTCGGCCCCGAGATCCGCCGGAAGGTGGACCGCAACTCCATGCTCTTCATGTTCGACCTGTGGTCGGCCGACGACGTGCGCGAGCACGCCGAGAGCATCTTCAAGGCGGTGGCCCGCGGCAGCATGCCGTGCGACGGCGCCTGGGCCGAGGAGCACACGCTGCTGCTGCGCCGCTGGATCGACGGAGGCGCCCCGGCGTGACTGGCGGGGTTGCACTACCCTGACCTGGCGTTCGGTGGGGGAGGCGGCGACATGGCGACGGCCACGGCGATCTATCTGGTGATCGGTGCTGTCGGCGTCGGTGTGCTGGCGCTCTCCCTGCTCGGCGGCGAGCTGCTCAGCTTCCTGCACGTCGGCGACGGCCCGGTGTCGCTCGAGGTCGTCGCCGGTTTCGTGGGCGCGTTCGGCTTCGCGAGCGCGATCACCGCGGAGCTTTCCGGTACGGCTGTGCTGGCCCCGCTCATCGGCCTCGTCGCTGCCGTGCCCACCGCCTGGCTGGCCCTTCGCCTCGGCCGCGCCGCCCGCACCATGCCGACCGACGCCACACCGCGCCGGCAGGACCTCGTGGGCACGCTCGGCGTGATCGTCACGGCCGTGCCCAGTGGCGCCGGCTACGGCGAGGTGCGGATTCTTCTGGGCGGGCAACCGGTCAAGCTGTACGCCCGGGCCGAGCACCCGATTGCCGCCGGCGCCCAGGTCTTCGTGGTCGAGGCGCCGTCGGACACCAGCGTCGTCGTCGAGCAAACCCTCCAGATCCACCCTCACACCCCTGGAAAGGCCTAGATGTCACCTCTGCTCATCGCCATCGGCGGTGCCGTGCTGCTCATCATCCTCGTGATCCTGTTCGTGCTGTCCCGGATCAAGGTGGCCGGCCCGAACGAGGCGTTCATCATCACCGGCCGCAAGGGCCGCGTGACCCAGTCCGCGGACGGCACCAACACCACCGACCTGTCCGGGCAGAAGGTCGTCATGGGCGCCTCGGTGTTCGTGCTTCCGGTCGTGCAGAAGCTCCAGTCGCTCGACCTGTCCAGCCGCCGCATCGACGTCGGCATCAAGGGCGCCGTCTCCAAGCAGGGCATCCGGGCCGACCTGCACGGCGTGGCGATCGTCAAGGTGGGTGGCAACGAGGGCGCCATCCGGGCCGCCGCCCAGCGCTTCCTGCACCAGCAGGCCGAGATCGAGGAGTTCACCCGCGAGGTGCTCGCGGGCGCGCTGCGCTCGATCGTCGGCCGGCTCACGGTCGAGGAGATCATCCGCGACCGGGCCGCGTTCGCCAGCGCGGTGGCCGAGGAGGCCGAGCACTCGATGACCAACCAGGGTCTGGTGCTCGACACGTTCCAGCTCCAGGACATCCTGGCCGAGGGGTCGTACCTGCAGGACCTCGGCCGTCCCGAGGCGGCCCGCGTGCTCAAGGACGCCGCGATCGCCGAGGCCCGCGCCCGTCAGCAGGCCGAGCAGGAGCGTCTGCTGGCCGAGGAGGCCATCGCCGAGGCGCAGCGCAACCTGTCGCTCAAGCAGGCCGGCATCCAGGCCGAGATCGACGCGGCCAAGGCCAAGTCGGCCGCGGCCGGCCCGCTGGCCCAGGCCGAGCGCGACCAGGCCGTCCTGGCCGAGCAGCAGAAGGTGGCCGAGCGCAACGCCGAGCTCAAGCAGCGCCAGCTCGACACCGAGGTCCGCAAGCCGGCCGACGCCCAGCGCTACAAGGTGGAGCAGGAAGCCGAGGCCAACCGGGCCGCGGCCGTGCTGCACGCCGACGCGCAGCGGCAGTCGGTCATCGCGGCCGCGCAGGCGTCGGCCGAGCAGGCCCGCCTGACCGGTGAGGGCGAGCGGGCCCGCCGGGCCGCGCTGGCCGAGGCGAACGCCATCGAGGGCGCCAAGGAGGGTGAGGCGGAACAGCGCCGGCGCTCGGCGATCGCCGAGGCCATCGAGCGTGAGGGCGCCGCCGAGGCGGCCGCGATCCTGGCCAAGGGCGGCGCCGAGGCCGAGGCCATGGCGAAAAAGGCGGAGGCGTTCGCGGCGTACGGCGAAGCGGCCGTCCTCGATCTGCTCGTCCGCGTCCTGCCGCAGGTCGTCGAGGCGGCCGCGGCCCCGATGGGCTCGATCGACAAGATGACAGTCATCTCCACCGACGGCGCTTCGTCGCTGACCAAGTCGGTGGCGAACAACGTCGCCCAGGGCCTCCAGCTGGGCACCGACCTGACCGGCATCGACCTGGCCGGCCTGCTCAGCAAGCTGGGCGCCACCCACGCGGGCACCCCGGCCGCGAACGGCAAGCCGGCCGAGCTCGAAGCCGACCGCTGACGTCGTCGAGAGGGCCGCGCGACGTGCGCGGCCCTCTCGCACGCTCAGCTGTAGTTGAGCGAGAAGCTGTTGGTGGTGAAGGCCGACTGGCCGGCGGTGCCGGTCACCTCGAAGCCGAACTGGAGCTCGCCGACGGTCACGTCGCCCCACCAGTTGTTGGTGCGCAGCCAGTTCATGATGGCCAGGACGTCGATCGTGCCGGCGTTGGTGTTGGTGCGCACGAAGGAGAAGACGGCGTTGGCGCCGTTCGAGCCCCGGTAGACGTTCCAGGTGTGGCCGCCGACCGACAGGTTGCGGACCGTCGGGACGGCGCCGTTGGCGTCGTACGACTCGGCGATCGGGCCGACCGCGCCGTGCTGGTTCGTCCAGAGCATGACCTCGTAGGCGTGGTTGTTGGCCCAGATGTCGTACGCCGTCGTGTAGTCGCCGTCGGCCGGCACCGTCACGTTGAACGAGCTGGTCACCGACGACAGCGAGCTCAGCGTCCGGTTCAGGGTCTTGCCGGTGTTCGGGTACGACTTGACGCCGCTGGTGCGCGGGTGGTTGGCCAGCACACCCCAGTTCGTGCCGCTGCGGGCCCAGATCGTCTGCGTGCCGGCGCCCGAACCCCAGATGTTGTTGTAGAGCGTGTAGCCGTTGTTGGTCCACGACGCCCACTGGCCCGAGTCGACCCAGGCCGCGTCCGCCGGCACGCCGGTCGTCGGCGGCGGGGTGGTCGTGGGCGGCGGGGTGGTCGGGGTGGTCGGCGTGACCGAGCCCGTGCAGGCCGTGCCGTTGAGCGTGAACGCCGTCGGCACCGCGTTGGTGCCGGTCGCGGCGCCGTTGAAGCCGAACGAGACGGTTCCGTTGGTGGCGACACTGCCGTTGTAGCCGGCGTTGCGCGCCGTGACCTGCGCGCCCGACTGGGTCAGGGCGGTGTTCCAGGCCTGGGTGACGGTCTGGCCATTGGCGTACGACCACACGAGCGCCCACGAGGTGAGCGGATCACCGAGGTTGGTGATCGTGACGTTGGCCCCGAAGCCGCCGGGCCACTGGCTGCTGACGGTGTAGGCGACCCGGCATCCGGCCGCCGCCGAGGCGGGCAGAGCGACGGCGGCGGTGATCGCCGTGGCCGCCGCCAGGGAGAGCGCGAGGGTGCGTTTCCGCATGTCAATCCAATCCGCACATCGTCGAAGCGCTTCGATCGGGGGCGCCGAGAACTTCGACAGTCATCAATGGGTTGAGGGGATGGTAGGCCCTTGGGAGCGCTCCCGTCGAGATGCCACGAGAGGTGACGACTTCCATCGATACGACGCCTGGTCATGGGCGAGGGCTGAGCAGCGTCTGTCACGTTGGACACATCGCCGTCACTTCCCGTTTCCCACCTGTAACGTTGAATGTCGCCCCGGGCGGCTCAACGTCGTGCGCCTGGCCGACAAAGCCCGTTGTGGTGGAGATGGAGCACACGCCCGGTGACCGTGACTACCGATCTGCGTCTGATCGACCTTCCCGAGATCGAGTTCGCGCCGGAGGCTCCGGCGCTGTTCCACTCCCGCTCCACCCCGGTGCGGCGCACCCTCATCGACATCTTCGACGCGACGGTGCAGGCACACGGCGGGGCCGACGCGATCGACGCCGACGGCTCGGTGCTCACCTATCGCGAGCTGGCCGAGCTGGTCGAGGCGGTGCGGGCCGACCTCGAGGGCCACGGGATCGGGGTCGGTGACCGGGTCGGCATCCGGGTCTCCTCCGGCACGGCCGAGCTCTACCTCGCCATCCTGGGCGTGCTGGCCGCCGGTGCGGCCTACGTGCCGGTCGACGCCGACGACCCGGACGAGCGGGCCGAGCTGGTCTGGAACGAGGCGGGAGTCGCCGCGGTGCTCGGCGACGGGTTGAGCGTCTCGATGAGGCGTACGCCCAAGCAAGCCGTCGCCCAACGGCCCGGACCGAACGACGACGCCTGGATCATCTTCACCTCCGGCTCCACCGGCACGCCGAAAGGCGTCGCCGTCTCGCACGCCTCGGCCGCCGCTTTCGTCGACGCCGAGGCCCAGCTGTTCCTGGCCGGCGACGACGCCGAGGCGATCGGGCCGCACGACCGCGTGTTGGCCGGGCTGTCGGTGGCCTTCGACGCCTCCTGCGAGGAGATGTGGCTCGCCTGGCGGCACGGCGCGTGCCTGGTGCCGGCCGCCCGCTCGCTCGTGCGCAGCGGCGTCGACCTCGGCCCGTGGCTGGCCGAGCAGCGCATCACCATCGTCTCCACCGTCCCGACGCTGGCCGCGCTCTGGCCGGCCGAGGCGCTCGACGAGGTCCGCCTGCTGATCTTCGGTGGCGAGGCGTGCCCGCCCGAGCTGGCCGAGCGGCTGGCCGTCGAGGGGCGTGAGGTCTGGAACACGTACGGGCCGACCGAGGCCACCGTCGTCGCCTGCGCGGCCCCGCTGACCGGCGAGGGACCCGTGCGCATCGGGCTGCCGCTCGACGGCTGGGAGCTGGCCGTCGTCGACGCCGAGGGCCGGCCGGTCGAGATGGGCGAGACCGGCGAGCTGGTCATCGGCGGCGTGGGCCTGGCCCGCTATCTCGACGAGGCCAAGGACGCCGAGAAGTTCGCCCCGCTGCTGTCGCTGGGCTGGTCGCGGGCCTATCGCAGCGGCGACATCGTGCGGGCCGAGCCCGAGGGCCTGATCTTCCTGGGCCGCGGTGACGAGCAGGTCAAGCTCGGTGGCCGCCGGATCGAGCTGGGCGAGGTCGACGCGGCCCTGCAGGCGCTGCCCGGCGTGGCCGGCGCCGCCGCCGCGATCAAGAAGACCGCCGCCGGCAACCAGCTGCTGGTCGGATATGTGGTGCCGCGCGAGGGCTTCGACCTGGCCGCCGCCACCGCGCGCATCCGCGAGCAGCTTCCGGCGGCCCTCGTGCCGCTGCTGGCCGAGGTGGAGACGCTCCCGACCCGTACCTCCGGAAAGGTCGACCGCGCCGCCCTGCCGTGGCCGCTGGCCGGCGCCTCGTCCGACGGTCTCGAGCTCTCCGCCACCGAGACGTGGCTGGCCGAGGGCTGGGAGCAGATCCTCGGACTGCGGCCCACCGCGGCCGACGCCGACTTCTTCAGCAGCGGCGGCAGCAGCCTGGGCGCGGCCCAGCTGGTGGCCTGGATCCGGCTACGGCACCCGCAGATCGCGGTGGCTGACGTCTATCAGAACCCGCGCCTGTCCGAGATGGCGGCGGTGCTCGACGCGCTCGTCGCCACCCAGACCGTGCGCCGCGACATCAAGCCGACCCCGCTGCGCACGGGCTTCCTCCAGGCCCTGCTGATGGTGCCGATGCTGGCCCTGGTCGGCCTGCGCTGGCTCACCGTGGCGGCCACGCTGCTCGCGCTGACCTCGTGGGGCCCGGCCATCCACTGGTGGTGGATCGCGGCCGGCTGGCTGCTCCTGTTCAGCCCGGGCGGGCGCATCGCCATCGCGGCCGGCGGGGCCCGCCTGCTGCTGCGCGGCGTCGGCAAGGGCACCTATCCGCGCGGCGGCAGCGTCCACCTGCGGCTGTGGGCGGCCGAGCGGCTGGCCGAGCTCACCGGGGCGACCGGTGTGGCCGGAGCCGGCTGGATGATCACGTACGCCAAGGCGCTCGGCAACCAGATCGGCCGCGACGTCGACCTGCACTCGGCGCCGCCCGTGACCGGCCTGCTCAAGCTGGGCCGGGGCGCGGCCGTGGAGCCCGAGGTCGACCTGTCCGGCTACTGGGTCGACGGCGACGTCGTACGGATCGGCAAGGTCCGCATCGGCGCCGGCGCCCGCGTCGGCGGCCGCAGCACCCTGATGCCCGGGGCCCGGATCGGCAAGGGCGCGCACATCGAGGCCGGCTCGACCGTCACCGGTGCCGTGCCGGCCAACAAGCGGTGGGCCGGATCGCCGGCCGCGCCGGCACCGGCCAAGGACGGTGCGTCCTGGCCGTCGCAGCGTCCCCCGCGCCGCTCGCGGCTGTGGGTGGGCGTCTACAGCGTGACCGCCCAGCTGCTCGGGCTGCTCCCGGTGGTCGCGGTGCTGCCGGCGCTGGCGCTGCTCGGCTGGACCGTCCGGGACGGGTTCGACCTCGGCGCGGCCCTGCTGATGGCTCCCGTCGCGGCGGTCGCGTACTTCGTGACGTACGCGGTCCTCGTGCTCGTGACCGTCCGGGCCCTGAGCGTGGGGATCCGGGAGGGATATCACCCGGTGCGGGGCCGCGTGGCCTGGCAGGTGTGGACGACCGAGCGGCTCATGGGGATGGCCCGGATCGCGCTGTTCCCGATCTACGCCAGCCTGTTCACGCCGGTGTGGCTGCGGCTGCTCGGCGCGAAGATCGGCCGCAACGCGGAGCTGTCGACGGTGCTGGCGCTGCCGAAGATGACGACCGTCGAGGACGGGGCGTTCCTGGCCGACGACACGATGGTGGCGACCTACGAGCTGAGCCACGGCTGGCTGCGCGTGGCGCCGGCCCGCATCGGCAAGCAGGCGTTCCTCGGCAACTCGGGCATGGCGGCGCCGGGGCGGTCCGTGCCCAAGCGCGGCCTGGTCGGTGTGCTGTCGTCGGCGCCGCGCAAGGCGAAGAAGGGCTCGTCGTGGCTCGGCGCCCCGCCGATGCCGCTGCGCCGCACGGTCGAGTCGGGCGATTCGAGCCGGACGTACGCCCCGCCGCTGCGCCTGAAGGTGGCCCGCGCGACGATCGAGCTGTGCCGGATCATCCCGGTCATGCTGGCCGGCGTGCTGGCCGTGCTGGTGCTGGCCGGGCTCGACCAGATCTGGCGGGCCACGAACGGCTGGGTGGCGGCGGCCGCCGCGGGCCCGGTACTGTTCGCCGCGGTGATCGCCGGCGCGCTGATCGCGACACTGGTCAAGTGGCTGCTGGTCGGCCGGTTCAAGGTCACCGAGCACGCCCTGTGGACGTCGTTCGTCTGGCGCAACGAGCTGGCCGACACGTTCGTCGAGGTGCTGGTCGCGCCGTGGCTGTTCCGCTTCGGCGCCGGCACCCCGCTGCTCAACATCTGGCTGCGCACCGTCGGCGCCAAGATCGGCCGGGGTTCGTGGCTCGAGACGTACTGGCTTCCGGAGTACGATCTGGTGCGCCTGGGCGAGGGTGCGACGGTCAACCGGGGGTGCGTCGTGCAGACCCACCTGTTCCATGATCGGATCATGGCCATGGACGAGGTCACTCTGGACGCGGGCTCCACACTCGGCCCGCACGGCATCGTGCTGCCCGGCGCGAGCATCGGCGCCCGCACCACTGTCGGCCCGGGCTCGCTGGTCACCCGCGGCGACGCCGTGCCCGACGACACCCGCTGGCTGGGCAACCCGATCGCGACCTGGGCATGACGCCTCCGGGCGCCGACCGTTCGACCGACTCGTACCTTCCCGGGCACGGCAACGGCGGTTACCGGGTGCTCCACTACGACCTGGAGCTCGACTACCGGGTCGTCTCGAACCGGCTCGCCGGGAAGGCGACGATCACGGCGCAGGCCGTGCAGTCGCTTTCCCGGTTCAGCCTCGACCTGGGCGTGTTCCGGGTTTCCGACGTCCGCGTGGACGGTCACCGGGTCGGTTATACGCACCGAGCGGGAAAAATCCGCATCAAACCGGATAAAACGGTCGGATACGGCGCGGTTTTCAAGATCGAGGTCAGGTACGCCGGTTCGCCCGTCCCGATCTCGGGACGCTGGGGCGACATCGGCTGGGACGAGCTCACCGACGGCGCCCTGGTAGCCAGCCAGCCCAACGGGGCGCCGTCCTGGTTCCCGTGCAACGACCGCCTCGAGAAGGCCACCTTCCTGGTCACGTTGACCGCGCCGACCTCGTACACGGTGGTGGCGACCGGCGACCTGGTCTCCCGCCGCCGGGGCGCCGGCAACACCACGTGGGTGTACGAGCGGACCGAGCCCACGGCGCCGTACCTGATGAGCGTGCAGGTGGGCCGGTACGAGCTGATCGAGCTGGCCGCGGGCGAGGTGGTGCAGAGGGCCGCGATCCCGCCCCGCCTGCGCACCGTCTTCCGCCACGACTTCGGCCGCCACGGCGAGATCATGAACGTGCTCACCGACCTGTTCGGGCCGTACCCCTTCCGCGAGTACGTCGTGGTGGTGGCCGACGACGACCTGGACGACCCGATCGAGGCCCAGGGCATGGCGGTCTTCGGCCGCAACCACGTCGACGGCTGGCGCACGTACGAGCGGCTCGTCGCCCACGAGCTGGCCCACCAGTGGTTCGGCAACAGCCTGACAGTCGCCGACTGGCGCCACATTTGGCTGAACGAGGGCTTCGCGACGTACGCCGAGTGGCTGTGGTCGGACGTCTCGGGCGGCCCGTCGGTCGAGGCCCTGGCCGCACAGTGGCACGCCACGCTGGCCGGCCGCCCCTTCGACGTCGTGGTGTCCGACCCGGGCGTGACCCGCATGTTCGACCCGATCGTCTACAAGCGCGGCGCCCTGACCCTGCACGCCCTGCGCCGGCGCGCGGGCGACGCGGCGTTCTTCGCCCTGCTGCGCTCCTGGGTGGCCGAGCACCGCCACGCGACGGTCACCACGGCCCAGTTCCGGGCCCACGCCCAGCGCTTCACCACCGAGCCGTTGAGCCCGTTGTTCACGGCGTGGCTCGACCAGCGCGCCCTGCCCCCGCTGCCGAGCCTGTGAGCTGCCTTTCTGCGGCTTGACGGCCGAATCGCCGCACTTCTAGGTTCGGCACGTGTTCGAGAGAGGGACGGTGCGCGCGCTTCTGGCGCTCGTGCTCTCCCTCTCCGTCCTGGCCGCCGCCGTCCCCCTGCGGGCCGGCCACCGGCGTCACACCGCCGCCGGGGCGCAGTCCGCCGCGTCCCGGTCGCATCACCACCACAAGCACACCTCGGCCGCGCGGCGGGTCAGAACCGCCCCGGCCACCGTGGCGCAGCCCGGCGTGACCGAGCCGGCCGTCGCCCACGAGGACTTCCCGCCGCCGGCGTTCGGCCCGGCCGGCGTGGGCCTGCATCGTTATTTCGCGTCGGCGGCTCTGCGCCCCGGCTGACCTTTCCGGCCGTCTCGCCATCTCCATGCCCGCTCCTTCTGAGGGAGACGGGCCGATGACTGCTGTACGAAAGGAACCGATCAGAAATGCGGTGGATTCAACCGAGGCGGTGGGCCGCGATGGCCGGCGTGGCCGCGCTCGTGGCGGGCGCGGTGGTCGCGGCGCAACCCGCGGCGCTGGCGGCCACGACGATCCGTGTGGACAGCCTCACGCCGTACCAGACCATCAAGCCCGGCGTGATCACGGTCAACGGGCACACCACGGGCTCGCCGGCGGGTGAGACCGTGCGGATTCTCGTCAACAACGACCTCAAGGTCACCGTGCCGGTCGTCGACGGGCGCTTCTCGGGCACGTTCGACACCGGGCCGCTGTCCGACGGCGTCTACACGATCTACGCCGACGTTCCGGACAACGACGGCGGGTGGTTCAGCAACGGCACGAACGTCTACGTCGACGAGGACCCGGGTGACATCGTCGTGACCTCGCCCGCGCGCGGGTCGACGGTCACCTCGTTCGGAGCCGAGGGACAGATCGTCACCGGCCGGGTCGCCCATCCGGAGGCCATCAGGACCGTCGGGCTCCTGCTCGACGACCGGAGCCTGTTCCGGATCTTGGCGCCGGTGGCCGAGGACGGCACGTTCCGCATGGTCGTGCCGCCCTACGACATGCCGCAGGACGCCGCCCGGATCGCCGTCGCGGCCTACGACTGCGGCGACCAGTCCGTCTGCCGCGCTCTCGGCATCTCCGACGTCACCGTCAAGGTGGTGCCGTCGGCCAAGATCACCGCGCCGACGGCCGGGCAGGTCATCCGGCAGGGTGTCGACCGGACGCCCTTCGGCCTGCAGGTGACGAACCCGGGGCCGGCCGACGAGGTCAGCGCGACCATCGACGGCACGCTGCCGGTCGACATGCAGTCCCCGCTCCGGCCGACGCCCACCCAGAGCCTGTACTGGACCAGCGTCTTCGTGCCCCGGCCGCTCGGCGAGGGCCGGCACGTCCTGCACATGAACGCGAAGATCCGCGGCGTGACCTTGCCGGTCCCCGACGTCACGTTCTACGTCGACTACAGCGCGCCGACCGGCGCCGCCGTCGCCGCGCCGGCCACGGTGCTGACGACCTCGGCCGCGGTGAGCTGGTCGGCCACCGACAAGAGCGGCATCGCGAACTACGACGTGCGGTGGCGCACCAACTCGGGCGTCCAGCCGATGAGCGCGTACACCTATCCGGCCAACCTCCAGGCCACGACGGCCAGCCGGACCACCGTGCCCCTGACCGCCGGCAAGGCGTACTGCTTCTCGGCGCGGGCCCACGACGTCGCCGCCCGCACCAGCGAGTGGTCGGCCGAGCGCTGCACGCTGAGCCCGTTCGACGACCGCTGGATGAACACCATGTCCAAGGGCGGCAAGCGGGTCGCCTGGAAGGGCTTCTTCGGCAACACGGCCACCGTGCTGCCGGCCAAGGGCAGCGTGACGCGCTACAACGTGACCGCCAGCCAGGTCGGCGTCGTCGCCCGCACCTGCCCGACCTGCGGCACCCTGACGGCGACCCTGGCCGGCCTGAAGCTCGGCACGGTCTCCCTCCGGACGCCGAAGATCACCCGGCTCGTGATCTGGGTGCCCGCGATCGGTCAGCAGCGCATCGGCACGCTGACCCTGACCGCCTCGACCCCCGCGACCCTCGACGGCGTGCTCCTGCGCCGCTGACGTTCGGCCTGTTCGGAACAGTTCCGGACAGTGCGGAAGCGTTCGGGAGGTCCGCCGGACGGGTGACGGGGTGGTGGGCTCTGGCGGTCATCGCTGGAACCACCAGAAAGGCAACTCATGTCAGCAGGTTCGACCTTCCGGCCGCTTCCGCGCGTCCTGGCCGTGCTCCTCGTGGTGCTCGCTTCCGTGTTCGCGATCCAGACCCAGGCGAGCGCTACGGCGCGGGGGCACAAGTGCCAGGTCGCCTTCACCGAAGGGACCCGCCAGGCCGTACAGTGCGTGGACTTCAACGTGTTCTGGAACAGCTCGGGCGACCTGGCCGTGCAGACGCTCGGCGCGTCCCTCTGCCAGGCCACGGGCGGTGACCCGGTGCGGTGCGCGGGGATCAAGCAGACCGTCACGATCTACGCCACGAACACGGTGCCCTCCAACCCGGACGCCCACTCCACGTCGACGACCCAGGCGTGTGGCCGCCGCATCGCCAGCGGCGCCCAGTGCCCGGCCAGCCGGCAGTACGGCTATTCGACGGGCGCGTACTGCCACACGACGCTGACGTACGTGGCCCGGATCAGGACCACGTTCGACATGCCGATCACGGGAAGCCCGGTCACCAAGGTGTTCGAGCACCGGCTCCCCGGCTCCAGCATCTGCTACACGCCCTGACCCTTGATGAGGGGGCCCCAGGGCCCCCTCAGAAGACGTGACCGAGCAGATCGATCTCGCCGGGCGGCCAGGGCATGCCACTCACCGGGCGGACCATGAGCTCGTGTGGGGTCACCCCCTGGGCCAGGCCGATCACGCGATGGTCGTTGATCTTCACCCAGCTCAGCGGGTTGCCCACCCGCGCGAAGCCGTGGCGGAGATAGAGGCTGTCGTCGTCGGCGAAGAGGATGACGAAGTCCATCCCACAGGCGGCGGCGTAGCCGGTCAGTTCGTCCAGCAGGCGGCTGGCCAGGCCTTGGCCGCGGTGGTCCGCGCGGACGCAGAGGTCGACCACCCCGAACGTGCGCAGGATCTGCTCACCGACCCGGATCACGCGGAGCTCGACGCCGAGGTGGGCCAGAGCCGCGGGGCCGTCCGTCAGGACGTACCGGAAATGGGGTGGGATCTTGAAGTAGCTGCGCTCCGGATAGCCGGGAAAGCAGGAACCGAGCAGGCTCCGGAGAGCGAGGTGCAGCCCGGCGCCGATGTCGGCTTCGGGCAGGCGCTTCAGCTCCATCGTCACGCGCCGACCCTAATGCCTCATCGACACGTGACCCTTCTCAGCGTGGCTCCGGCACCGTCGCCGAGCCGCAACCAGCCTTCCCTACGCCGGCGCAGCGCAGCAACCCACGAATCAGCGACGGCGACTAGCACCACGCCAGCGGACGTGACCTCCTCCCACACCGAGTCAGGACCTGCTTCCGCGCCGAATCCGGGGACGTGAGCTTCTTCCGCGGGGGAGTGACCTGCTTCCGCGCCGAATCGAGCTGGACTGGACCGGTTTGAACGCGGCCGGACGGAGTGAGGCCGGAAGGAGTAGGGAAGGGGCGGGGATGGGGTGCGGCTGAGGTGGGCGGGGATGGGGTGCGGTTGAGGCGGGGGAGACGCGCGGGGGGCGAGGTGGGCGGACCAGGGTGAGGCGGAGCTTGGTGGGGGCGTGGGTGAGGCCGAGGTGGGGGAACAGGGTGAGGCTGAAGTCGTGGTCGCGGACGGCGGGCGGTCGGCGTGCGCGGTGGCTCGGGAACGGATGGCGCGGCCCCGTGCGCTGGTTTCGGCTTGACAAAAAGACAAGTGGGCTTGTCTTTTTGTCGTGCTTGCTTGTCGGCTGAAGGTGCGGGAAGGGTCAAGAACTCAGGCACGTGGATCGGTCGGACTGCTCCTTGTGGCCGGCTACGTCATCGCCGTCCGGTGGGCGGCAGGTGAGCCGGCGCCGAAGCCGGGGCGGCCCTGGGACCATTGGGGCTGGGTGTGCACGGCTCGCCGGGGCCATCCCCGCTGTTCGATGAGGTGGCGTTGCAGCAGGCGGCACGTGTCGCTCTCGCCGGCTATGTAGGCGGCGCCAGGGCTCGACGGCAGTTCCAGGTCCTGGAGTGCGCGCAGCAGGACCCGCGACGCCACGGCTGAGGCCCGGCCCCGGTGGACCCACGGGAGTGCCGGGGAGCCGGGGATCTCCTCGGCGGCCTCCGTTGTCTCGAAGACGCCGTGGACGGGGACGGTGCTGCCCAGCGTGGCCCGCATGGCCAGCAACGGCACCGCTCCGGTCTCGTCGCCGGCGAAGAGGTGGTAGCGGGCCGTCTGGTCGATGCTGATCTTCGTGCGGGGTGGCTCCAAGGTGACCCGGTCGCCGGGGGACGCCTCCGACGCCCAGACGCAGCCGGGGCCGCCACTGTCGTGCAGGGCCACCCTCAGGACCACCGTGGCCGAGGCCGGGTCGTGGCGCCAGATCGAGTAGACGCGCCGGTCGGGGACGTGGACCACCACGTGGGCGCCCGGGTTGCAGCGTCGCCGGGACAGGGCGGGGACGGCCAGCTCGATCTCGCGCATGTGTGGCGTGAGCGCGGAGACCGAGCGAATCCGGGCGGGGATCATCACTGCAATGTCGCACATCCGGCAAGGTGCCGTCATTCGTCGACCGGGGCTGCCGTATGGTGTCGCCATGGCCAGGGTCGGGATCAGTGACGTCGCCGCTCGGGCGGGCGTCAGTGAGGCGACCGTGAGCCGGGTGCTCAACCGGCGTGGTGTCGTCGCGCCGCGCACGCGCATGGCGGTGGAGGAGGCGATCCGTGACCTCGGCTATGACCGGGGTGCGCAGAGCCAGCTCGTCATCGTGCTGACGCCGGGGCTGGCCACGCCGTTCTTCGGGCGGCTGTGCGAGCTCGTCGAGTCGGCGCTGGCGCCGCAGGGCTTCAAGGCGATCGTCTGCTCGACGACCGTGGGCGGGCTCCAGGAGACCGATTTCATCAGCTCGACCATGGATCTGGGCATCGCCGGGGCCGTGTTCGCCTCGGCCAGCAACACCCTGATCGGCGTCGACACCGCCGCCTACCGGCTGCTGCACGAGCGGCAGATCCCGTTCGTCACCATGAACGGCACCGTCGACGGCTTTCCGGCGCCCAGCTTCTCGACGAACGACCGGGTGGCGGCCGAGGTGGCCGTCGACCATCTGTGGGGCCTGGGCCACCGCGACATCGGCATGATCGTCGGGCCGGTCGGCAACCGGCCGAGCGAGCGCCGCCTCGAGGGCTTCCTCGAGGCCATGAGCGCGCGCGGCGCGGGCGATCCGAAACGGCTCGTGGCCCATCAGGTCTACACCATCGAGGGCGGCATGTCGGCCGCCGAGGCCCTGCTCGACCAGGGCGTGAGCGCCATCGTGGCGGCCAGCGACTACATGGCGCTGGGCGCGATCCGCGCGGCGGGCCGGCGCGGCCTGAGCGTGCCGCGCGACCTGTCGGTGGTCGGCTACGACGACTCGCAGGTGATGGAGTTCGTCGATCCGCCGCTGACCACCGTGCGGCAGCCGATCGAGCGCATCGCGCAGTCGATCTCGACCGCCATGGTCCATCTGGTCAACCGCCGCCCGGTGCCCCCGGGCGAGCTGCTGTTCGACCCGGAGCTGATCATCCGCAGCTCCACCTCCGCGCCGCGCGCCTGACCTGCGGCAACTCCCCGAAAGGGGTACGACCAGTGTCGTACCCAGGGTGAGTCACGGGCGCGAACACCCCCTCGCAAGCGACATCATGATCTTATCGCGTGACGCCCATTGACGGGTCTATGACGTACATGCAACAGTGACTTTCATGTCGAGCACGTTACGCGGCGGCGGCCACGCCGGTCTTACCATGAACAGCAGCATGAAAGACCTTGTCGAGTCTTTCATTTGGGCGTCATCGCGGGCCCGGTCCTGGGTGCAGACCGGCCGCGACGCCGCGTACCTGCCGAGCTATTGGGCCGGCCTGCCCGAGCGGCCGATGTTCTACTCCCGCGACCTGGCCCACCAGATGCTCGGCGCCCACCTGCTCGGCCTCGACACCGAGAACCTCGCGATGCTGCGGCACTTCGCCGCCTCGGCCACCGAGCGCCGGGGCTGGTACCCGCTGTGGGCCTTCGAGTTCACCGGCGAACCGGCCGCCATCGACTACCGCTCGGACGACGACTTCGTCCGGGAGACCCCAGCTCCTTTCGAACTGGTCGAGAAGGCCGTCGAGCAGTTCCGCTGGACGGGCGACGACCGCTTCCTCCGTACGCCGGAGATCGCCGCCTTCATCCGCAGCACCACCACCGTCTTCGTCGAGACGCACGACCCGCTCGGCACCGGCGTCGCCGGAACCGCCTCGAACAAGGACTTCTTCGCCGGGATCGCCACCTACAACGAGGTCGAGGAACCGCCCTACCTGCAGGTGGCGGGGGACGGGATCGCGAGCCAGTGGGCCGCGTACGAGAGCCTGAAGATCGAGAACGACCTCCGTGAGCATTTCGAGCGCGACTGGTGGCTGCCCGGCGAGCGTCACTATGCGGCCGGCTTCACCGCCGACGGGCCGGTCACCGGCTTCCGCAAGGAGAGCTCCTGGTTCCCGGCGGTGAAGGGCCTGATCCGCAAGAACGCCGACGCTCACCTCGAGTTCCTCAGCGACGGCCTCCGGGACGACCCGCCCCACAACATCGAGGCGTACACCTATCTGCCCGAGGCCTTTCTCCGCTACGGCTGGGACGCCCAGGCGCTGCGCTGGATCCGCCACCTCGCCGCCTCCCGCAGCGACTACCCCGAGGTCTCGTTCACCCACGTCGCCCACGTGGCGGTCGGCCTGACCGGACTCGAGCCGGGCGACAACCCCGGCGAGGTCCGCACCCGTTCGCATCTGCCCGGCGGCGACTGGCTGGAGGCCGACGGCATCCCGCTCGCCGGCTCCGTGCTGGGCGTGCGCCACGAGGGCCGCGAGGCCTCCGAGCTCTGGGTCACCGACGGGCCCGGAGTCACCTGGACCGCATTCGAAGGAACCACCGTCCACGTGCCGAGCGGCTCGCGCGTCCGCGCGTACGCCGACGGCCGCGTCGAGAAAGGAAAGTGACAGTGCGCAGAAGAGTCCTCATAGCCGCCGCCGTCGCCGGATCGCTGGCCCTCACCGGGTGCAGCAGCAGCTCCTCCTCCGACGGCGAAACGAAGAACGCCACCATCTCGTACGCCTTCTGGGGCAGCAACGACGAGGCGGCCACGATCAAGGCGATGATCGCCAAGTTCGAGGCGGCGAACCCCACCATCAAGGTGGAGCCGAACTGGATCCAGAGCGATTACGAGCAGAAGCTCCAGACCTCCATCGCCGGCGGTGACGCGCCCACGGTCGCCCAGATCTCCAACACCGCCCTGCCCAGCTTCGCCAACGCGTTCCGCGAGGTGAAGGTCGACAAGGGCACCTACTACTCGGACGCGGTGGCCGAGGCCGGCACCGTGAACGGCTCCGACCGGGCCATCCCGTTCGTGGCCAAGAGCAAGGTGATGGCGGTCAACAAGGCGCTGCTCGACGCGGCCGGCATCAAGGCCGCGCCGGCCTCGACGGCCGACTTCGTCACCGACGCCAAGAAACTGACGAACGGCAAGAAGGTGTACGGCTCGGCGCCGCTCTGGTACGACGGCTGGCTCATCGCCGAGGGTGGCTCCTACTACAGCGCCGACGGCCAGAGCTGCACCATGGGCAACGCCGACGGCATCCGGGCCGCCCAGGTCGTCGTCGACTCGGTCAAGCCGGGCGGCTTCGCCCCGAACCCGATCGAGGCGCAGGGCCAGGACATGTTCCAGTGGTTCGCCGACGGCAAGGTGGCCATGCTGCCCGACTTCGGCCCGTGGAACATCGCGAAGATCGCCGCCCTCGACCCGGCAAAGTTCCAGATCGTGCCGATGCCCGGCAAGGGCGAGCCCATGGAGGTCGACAGCCTGGGCGTCTCCCGCGACGCGACCGACGACGAGGCGGCCGCGGCCAAGACGTTCACCACCTACATGAGCTCGAACCCCGAGGCGCAGAGCCTGCTGGCGTCGACCACCTCGGCGCTCGGTGTGCCGGTCATCGAGGGCTCGATCGAGTCCTTCAAGGGCGTCGCCCCCAAGGTGAACCTCCAGGCCTTCGTGGACGCGGTGAAGAACGCGGTCAAGACGCCGTACGTCAAGGACAAGGTGAAGATCGAGAGCACCTTCTCGACCGCGCTGAACTCCCGGACCGCCATCGGCACCGGCAAGGAGGACCCGGCGGTCGTCCTCCCGCAGCTTCAGGCCGAGTGCCAGAAGCAGCTGGACGCCTCGAAGTAGGCCACGCATGTCGCAGATCGTGACGGCGCTCGAGGAGTTCCTGGCCCGACTGAACGTCGTCGAGGAGCTGCGGCCGATTCTCTCGTTCGTCATCCTGCTCGCCGCGGTGTTCGCGGTCGTGGGGGCGGGACTGTGGGTCGCCGTGCGTGCGCGCTGGATGAGCCGCACCACGGCGGCGTTCTGGGCCTTCGTGTCGCCCTGGGTGGTCGGCTTCCTGCTCTTCACGGCCGGCCCCATGGTGTACTCGCTGATCCTGTCCTTCTTGGACTGGGATCTCATCGACCCGGCGAAGTTCGTCGGGCTCGACAACTACCGCGAGGCGGTCAGCGACCCGCGCCTCGGCCAGGCCATCAAGGTCACTCTGGTGTACGCCGTGGTCAGCGTCCCTCTGCAGACGGTGCTGTCGCTGGCCGTCGCGCTGCTGATGAACGTGAAGGTGCGGGGCATCCACCTCCTGCGTACCGTCTGGTATCTGCCGTCCCTGGTCACCGGGGTGGCGCAGACGGTGCTCTTCATCTGGGTGTTCAACCCCAACCACGGCCTCGTCAACGGCGTGCTGGGCCTGGTGGGCATCGACGGGCCGAACTGGCTCTTCGACGCGCACTGGGCGCTGCCCGCGGTCATCCTGACCAGCCTGTGGACCGTCGGCGGCAACATGGTCATCTATCTGGCCGGCCTCCAGGACATCCCGACCGAGCTCTACGAGGCGGCCGAGCTCGACGGGGCCGGCCGGTGGCGCAAGCTCTGGAACATCACCGTGCCGCAGCTGAGTCCGGTCATCTTCTTCAACGCGGTGACCGGGCTCATCTACGCCATGCAGACCTTCACCCAGGGGTACGTCGTCACGCAGAACGGCGGCGGCCCCAAGGACTCACTGCTCTTCTACGTCCTCTACCTCTACCAGAACGCGTTCTCGTTCTTCCGCACCGGATACGCCTCGGCCCTGGCCTGGATCCTCTTCGTGATGATCATGCTGCTCACGGCGCTGGTGTTCCGCGGCAGCGCGTTCTGGGTCTACTACGAATCACAGCGCCCACAGAAACGAAGGAGGCGTCGTGTCAGCCACCAGTCGTGACAGCAAGGGCGGTCGGATCGCCACGGTCGCGCTCCTCCTGGTCGGCTCGGTCATCTTCATCTACCCGTTCCTGTGGATGATCGCGACCGCCCTGCGCACTCCCGCCGGCGTCTCGGACGCGGGCATCGCCATCTGGCCGATCCAGTGGCAGTGGTCGAACTTCTCGGACGCGCTGGGCTCGTTCCCGTTCTGGCGCTACCTCACCAATTCGTTGCTGAGCACGCTGATCCCGGTCGTGGCGGTCGCCCTGTCGTCGTCGCTGATCGGCTTCGCCTTCGCCCGCATCAAAGCGCGCGGCGCGGGCATCCTGTTCGCGCTCGTGCTGTCGACCCTGCTCCTGCCGCAGGAGGTGACGATCGTGCCGCAGTTCATCCTGTTCAAGAACCTGGACATGCTGAACACGCTCTATCCCATCATCCTGCCCACGTTCTTCGGGTCGGCGTTCTTCATCTTCCTGTTCCGCCAGTTCTACCTGCGGCTGCCCGAGTCGCTCACCGACGCCGCCCTCATCGACGGCGCCGGCTGGTTCCGGATCTGGTTCTCCATCTACCTGCCGCTGTCGCGCCCGATCCTGGTCGCGGTCGGCGTGCTCCAGTTCATGTCGTACTGGAACAACTTCTTCCAGGCGGCGATCTTCCTGACCACCGACAAGTGGAAGACGCTGCCGCTCGCCCTGGCCGGATTTCAGTCGGTCAACGGCACCGACACGCCGCTGCTGATGGCCACCACACTCGTGGTCACCATCCCCTGCGTCGTGCTGTTCTTCCTTGCTCAGCGCCAGATCATCGGGGGCATCTCATTTACGGGAAGCAAATGACCGACGTCGTATGGGTGCCCGGCGAAACCACACCCCGGCGGGAGACTCCGGTCGCGCCGGGCTTGCGCGCCAAAGCCCCGGCCGAGGTACGTCATGTGGGGCCGGCAATCACCGAGGCGACCTTCCGCCCCGGTCGCGACGAACTCACGTTCACCGTCACCATCCCGGCGACCGACGCGGTCGCGTGGTGGAGGCCCGGAAGCACGCTGCCGCACGCGACCATTCCACCGTCGTGGGCTGATGCCGTCGACTCGTCGCCGTTGCAGGGTCTGCCTTTGGGCGCCCTGCTGGCAGGTCGTGACCGGGCCCTGCTCGCCTACGCCGTGGACGCCGGCACCGGCTCGATCCACGTGCGGGCCGGCCTGGTCGAGGAGACGGCCGAGTTCGTCATCATGGTGACGGCCACCGGCGCCGACGAGGTGCGGCTCTACCTGGACTCGTCCTCGGCGTCCTTCGCCGAGGCGGTGACCGGCGCCGGTCGATGGCTCCAAGGCGCGGCCGGTCATCTCGAGGCACCCGGCGCTGAGGACCCGGTGCTGTGCACCTGGTACTTCGCCCACCAGCACGTGACGGCCGACGCCGTGCTCGACCCGGCCACCCGGGCCGCCGAACTGGGCTTCGGCACCGTCATCATCGACGACGGCTGGCAGACCACCGACCACGGCCGCGGCTACTCCTCGGCCGGCGACTGGACCGTGGCCGAGGAGAAGTTCCCCGACCCGGCCGGGCTCGTCACCAAGCTGCGCGAGGCCGGCCTGCGCACGATGTGGTGGATCGGCACGCCGTTCATCGGCCACCGCTCGCCGGCCCGCGATCTCGGCCTCGCCGTCCTGGCCGACGATCCCGCGCTGGAGGCCCAGATCCTGGACCCCCGCGACGCCACCGCGCGCGCCCATCTGGTCTCCCGGATCCGGGACCTGGTGGCCGGGACGGGCGCCGACGGCGTCAAACTCGACTTCTTCGAGCGCTTCGGCCCGCACACCGACGCCGTCGTCCAGCTGATGGACGAGGTGGTCACGTCGCTGCGGGAACTCGGCCCGGAACCGCTGATCGAATTCCGCGAGCCCTACATCCACCCGGCGGCGGGCCGCTACGCCTCGATGATCAGGGTCGGTGACTGCCCGTTGAGCGCGGCGCAGAACCGGGTCGGCATCCTCGACCTGCGCCTGGCCCGCCCCGGCGTGCCGATCCACAGCGACCCCATCATGTGGGCGCCGGACGACACCGCGGAACGGGTCGCTTATCACCTCATCAACGCGCTCCTGGGCGTACCGCAAGTGTCCGTTGACCTTTTGCACCTGCCCGCTCCGCAGGCGGAGGCGCTCGCTTTCTGGCTCGGTTTCTGGCGGGAGCATCGCGATCTGTTGCTGCACGGCCGGTTGACGCCGCACCGGCCGGATCTGCTCTATCCACAAGTGACAGTTGCGGCCGGCGAGGTGCATCTTGTGGCGCGCTACGCGCCGTACCCCATCAATCTCGTCGATTGCCGGGAACTGTTGATAGCCAACGCCGACGACAGTCCCACGGTCGTTCTCAACGCCGTCGACCGTGAGGTCATGCTGGAGATTCGCGACGCGCGCGGACGGCTGATCCTCGACGAACGTCGCCGGCTGACCGCCGGGCCCGTGGTCATCGGCGTGCCCGCCGGTGGGCTGGCCCGGCTGCGACAGGAGGACCCGCGATGACCGACCCCGGCATCGTGCTCGTCCCGCACACCCACTGGGACCGCGAATGGTACGAGCCGTTCCAGGTGTTCCGGCACCGCCTCGTCGACGCGCTCGACCGGGTGCTGGACATGGCCGAGAGCGAACCCGGATTTCGGTTCACTCTGGACGGTCAGGCCGCCGCCATCGAGGACTACCTGGAGATCCGGCCCGACAACACCGAACGCGTGCGGGCCGCCGTGAGCCGAGGGCAGCTCGCGCTCGGCCCGTGGCTGATCCTGCTCGACGAGTTCCTCTGCTCCGGCGAGACGATCGTGCGCAACCTCCAGCTCGGCTGGGCCGGCGCCCGCAAGCTCGGCGCGGCCATGCCGATCGGCTATCTGCCCGACATGTTCGGTCACGTGGCCCAGATGCCGCAGATCCTGGCCCGGGCCGGGATCAGGCACGCCGCACTCTGGCGGGGCGTGCCGGCTTCGGTGGGCGGGCACGCGTTCCGCTGGGTCGCGCCCGACGGGTCGAGCGTGCGCACGGAATATCTCTTCGACGGCTACGGCAACGGCCTGGACGTGCTGCTCGTGCGGGACCGGATCCCGCAGGCGCTGCGCGAATATCGGACCCTGACGGCGGACCGCTGGGGTGACGACCCGATCCTGGGCATGGTCGGCACCGACCACTCGGCGCCCCGGCCCGACCTGATGGACCTGGTGCGCCGCTTCGACTCGCCGGTGCTGCCGATAGCCGTGGCCACCCTGGCCGAATACGTCGAACGGCTCCCACCGGAGGCCGACCTGCCCGAGGTGCGAGGAGAACTCCGAAGCCACGCCCGCGCCAACATCCTGCCCGGCGTGCTGTCGATCCGGCGGGGCCTGAAGGACGCGATGGCCACGGCGGAACGGCTGCTGGACGAGGCGGAAAGGGTGTCGCTGGACGAGCCGCTCGACCGGACGGAGCCCTTCCTCGAACGCGGCTGGCGGCGCGTCATCGAGTCGTCGGCCCACGACTCCGTGGTCGGCTCGGGAACAGACGAGACGGTGGAGCAGGTGGCGGCCCGGCTCGCGGAGGCGGCCCAGCTGGCCCGCGCGGTGCGGGACAGCGCGTTGGTGGCGCTCGCGAAGGAGGTCCCGTCCGACGCGTACCTGGCGGTCAACACGCGAACGACCGCGAGCACGGTCGTGGTGGAGGCGACGGTGGCGGCGGGGGAGGGCCCGCTGGAGGCGGTGACGGCCGACGGGCGGCGGTTGCCGGTGCAGGAGTTGGGTCGTACGCCGGAACTGCTGGCCGACGAGACGTGGAAGGCGGAGGAGGTGGAGCGGGTATTGCGCCGCATCCACCGCCGCGAGTTGTTCGGGCAGGAGATCGACCGTTACGAGATCGCGCTGGGGCTACTGACGTTCTGGGTGGCGGAGGTGCCGGGCGCGACCGAGTTCGACCTGATGGCGTTGCGGGGTGGGTTGAGGCGGGCAGTGGCCGAGCATGGCGGGTCGTGGCGGGTGCGGACGTTCGCCGAGCCCCGTCGGCATGTGTTGACGGCCGTGCCGGTCGGGCCGTCCGGGCGTGTGGCCGTTCGTTTCGTTCCGGCGGTCGCGTCACCGAGCCCGTCGACAACGCCGACCCCGCCCTCCCAAGGGGGCCCCCGTCCTGGCCCATTATCCCAAAATCGGCCAACATCAAGTGCGGGGCTGTGGACAACCGCGAGCCCTGTGGACACGCAGTCGGAACCGGCGCTCTTCGCCACCACGTCCTCGCTGGGCAACGGGCTGATCGCGGTGGAAGTGCTACCCGACGGCACACTGTCGGTCCATGGCGCTGACGGCACCATCCTGCACGGCGTCGGGCGGCTCGTCGACGGCGGCGACCGCGGCGACAGCTACAACTACGGACCGCCGGCGGCCGACACCCTGGTCGAGGTTCCCTCGTCGGTTGATGTGCGTGTCGTGGAGACCGGCCCCGTTCGTGCCGCCGTCGAGATCGAGCGGGTCTATCAGTTGCCCGCCGCGTTGAGCGACGACACTCCCGATCAGCGTCGTCACGAGACGCTCGAGATGACGATCAGGACGCGGGTCGAGCTTCGGTCCGGTGAACCATTTGTCCGGTTGGCCCTCTCCTTTGTCAACGTCGTCGCCGATCATCGGCTGCGCTTCCACGTCCCGCTGGGACGGTCCGTGACCGGGTCAGCCGCCGAGGGACAGTTCTCGGTGACCACACGTGGTCTCGACGCTGAGGGCGGCTGGGGCGAGTTCCCCCTCCCCACCTATCCCGCCTCGGGTTTTGTCTCGGCCGGTGACGCCACGGTGCTGCTGGCCGGTCCCACCGAGTACGAGGTGGTCGCCGACGGTAACGAGCTGGCCCTGACCCTGCTGCGGGCTGTCGGTTCCATCAGTGTCAACCTTCACCCGCTGCGTGACGAGCCGGCCGCCTCCGAGATTCCCATCCCCGGGGGCCAGGAGCTCGGCAATGACTTCACCGTCCACCTTGCTGTGCTGCCGGCGGCCTGGGAAGCCGGGGACGCGGTGCGGCACGGCGAGGCGTTCCGGTCGCCCGGGCTCTGGCAGCGGGGCGGGGCTGCGGCCGGTGGGCCGCTTCCCGCGGATGTCACCGGCATCGAGGTTGGGGGGAGTGGTGTGTCCGTGTCCGCGGTGCGCCGCACCAGCGACGGCGTGGAGCTGCGCCTCGTTGCCATGACGCCGGTCGGCACCGTGGCCTCGGTGACGGGAGCGGCCGTTGAAGTCGATCTTCTTGGTCGTCCGGTCGATGCGCCGGTGGACGCCGGTGAACTGCCGATGCGGCCGTGGGAGATCCGCACGTTGCGCCTGAAATAGGAGAAGCCGATGCCGGAGAAGGCCACCCTCGAACCCGAGCGGCTGCTCTGGTCGGCCACACCGGCCGCCGAGTGGCTGGAGGCCTACCCGCTGGGTGATGGCCGCCTGGGTGCCATGGTCTACGGCACCCCGGGCCGGGAGCACCTGCAGATCAACGACGGTACGGCCTGGTCGGGCAGCCCGGCCAACGAACCGGCCAACAGCCACATCGACCCGGACCGGGCCGCGTCGGCTCTGGAAGCCGCCCGCGCGGCTCTCGACCGGGGCGAACCGGCCGAGGCCGAACGGCACCTCAAGCACCTTCAGGGCGGCTGGTCACAGGCCTACCTGCCCTTCGCCGACCTGTACGTCACCGTGACGCCGGCCGGAAACGGGGAGGGCGCCGAGGCGTACCGCCGGGAACTCGATCTTCTGACGGCGACGCACCGGGTGAGCTATCGGCTCGGTGGGGTCGAGCTGGTCTGGGAGTGTTTCGTCTCGCACGCCGACGGTGTGCTCGTGCTGACGCTGGACGCGGGCGACGCCGTCGACGTCGAATGGGCGCTCGACTCCCCGCTGATGGTGCTGGGCCGCGGCGGCGATTGGCTCACGGTGCGGATGCCCAGTGACATGCCGCCGCCGCACGAGCCCGATCGGGAGCCGGTCTGGGGTGAGGCGGCGCTGCGCGGGGCCGTGGTGCTGCGGGCGGTGCACGACGGCCGGGCACGAGCCGGCGGGGCGCAGGGGATCCGGCGGCTGCAGCTGGTGCTGGCGACCGCGACGACCTTCGCCGGCATCGGCCGGCGGCCGGAGGGCGATGCGGCGTCGGCGAAGGCGAAGGCCGAGGACCGGGTGTCCCGGGCCGGCGACAGGGCGCGGCACGTGGCGGCGTACGCCAAGCGTTTCGGCCGCACCACGCTGGCGGTGGAGCAGAAGACGGCGGCCCTGCTCTTCCAGTACGGCCGCTATCTGGCCCTCTGCTCGTCCGCTCCGGGCGGGCTGCCCTCGACGCTGCAAGGCCTGTGGAACAACGAGATGCGGCCGCCGTGGAGCTCCAACTACACCGTCAACGTCAACACCCAGATGAACTACTGGGCGGCGCGGACGGCCGATCTCGACGACTGCCTGGACCCGGTGGTGGATCTGCTGGAAGCGCTGGCCGACAGGGGCCGCGCCACCGCCCGCGACCTCTACCGGGCGCGCGGCTGGGTGACGCACCACAACACCGACGCGTGGGCCTTCACGTCGCCGGTCGGCCGGGGCCAGGCCGACCCGTCGTGGGCGTTCTGGCCGATGGGCGGGGTGTGGCTGTGCTGGCTGCTGCGGGACGAACCCCGCGCCTGGCCGGTGCTGCGCGGCGCCGCCGAGTTCTGCCTCGACTGGCTGGTGCCCAACCCGGACGGCACCCTGGGCACCTCGCCCTCCACGTCGCCCGAGAACCACTACCTGAGCGCCGACGGGCGGCCGGTGGCGGCCGGCCGGTCGTCCACGATGGATCTGGCGCTGATCGCCGGGCTGTTCGACATGGTCGTCGCGCGCGGCGACGAGGGGGACCCGCTCGTGGCCGAGGTGATCGCGGCACGGAAGCGGATGCCGGCCCCGGCGGTCGGCGCCGACGGGCTGATCTCCGAGTGGCTCGGCGATCCACCGCAGGCCGAGCCCGGTCACCGGCATGTCAGTCACCTGGTCTGCGCCTATCCCGGTGACACCCCGGACGATCCCGCGATCCGGGCGGCGGTGTCCCGCAGCCTGGACGCGCGGGGTGACGAGTCCACCGGCTGGTCCCTCGCCTGGAAACTGGCCCTGCGGGCAAGGCTCCGCCAGCCGGAGAACGTGTCACGGCTGCTCGACCTGGTGCTGCGGCCGGCGCCGGCCGAGCGCACGGGTGAGCGCGGCGGTCTCTATCCGAACCTGTTCTCGGCGCACCCGCCGTTCCAGATCGACGGCAACCTCGGCTACGTCGCCGCGGTGGCCGAGATGCTCGTGCAGAGCCACGCCGGGGTCATCGACCTGCTGCCGGCCGTGCCCGCGCAGTGGCCGCGGGGGCGGGTGACCGGGCTGGTCGCACGGCCCGGTGTCGCGGTCGATCTGGCCTGGGAAACGGCCGACGGCCGGGTCCGGCCCACCGAGGTGAGCTTGCAAGCGAGGAACAAGGCCGGCCCCGCGACCGTCATCGTCGCCGTGGACGGCGTACAAACGAAGGTGGACCTGTCCTCCGGTGAGCGTGTGAGGTTGCTATGACCGCTGCGTACGAGACCATCGCGCCACCCACCGGCGCGGCGCCCCCGCGGGCCCGGGTGGCCACCGACGCCGGTGTCCTGTCGCTCGACGGGCTCTGGCGGTTCGCGTGGTCGCCGACGGCGGAGACCGGGAAGCGGCCGGGCGATCCGGGGGAGGACTGGGACGAGATCCCGGTTCCCGGGCATTGGCAGCTTTACGGGTACGGCTCACCGGCGTACACCAATGTGCGTTATCCCTTTCCCATCGACCCGCCCCGGGTGCCCGAGGCGAATCCGACCGGCGAATACCGGCGGATCGTGCACCGGCCGGAGGACTGGGACGGCGGGCGCGTGCTGCTGCGCTTCGACGGTGTCGACTCGTGGTTCGAGGTGTGGCTGAACGGCGTCTCCATCGGGAGCTCCTCGGGCAGCCGGCTGACCGTCGAGTTCGACGTGACCGAGGCGCTGACCGGTGGCGACGACGTTCTCGCGGTGCGGGTGCACCAGTGGAGCTTCGGCAGCTACGTCGAGGATCAGGACCAGTGGTGGCTGTCCGGCATCTTCCGGTCGGTGGCGCTGCTGCATCGGCCCGAGGGAGGCATCGACGATGTCCGGGTCGTCGCCGGCTACGACCACATCGAGGGCAGCGGCACGCTGACGGTCGAGGCGACGAGCACCCGGCCCGTGCGGTGGGAGCTGTCCTCGCCCCTGGCCGACGTTCAGCCCTGGTCGGCCGAGGATCCGCAGCTGTACCAGCTCGTGGTGAGCACCGGCGCCGAGACCGTCACGCTCGACGTCGGCTTCCGGACCGTGAGCGTCGAGGGTGGCCGCCTGTTGCTCAACGGCGCGCCGCTGGTGTTCCGCGGCGTCAACCGGCACGACTTCGACCCGCACTGCGGCCGGGCGGTGTCGCGCGAGGTGATGGAGCGCGACGTCGCGCTGATGAAACAGCACCACATCAACGCCGTACGCACGAGCCACTACCCGCCCGACCCGTACTTCCTCCAGCTGTGCGACCGGCACGGCCTCTACGTGATCGACGAGTGCGACATCGAGACGCACGGCTTCTCGCTGGTCGACTGGCGCGGCAACCCGTCCGACGACCCGGCCTGGACCGATGTCTACCTCGACCGGATGCGGCGCATGGTGGAGCGCGACAAAAACGCGACCAGCGTGGTCATGTGGTCGCTCGGCAACGAGGCGGGCTGGGGCCGCAACCTGGCCGCCAACGCCCGCTGGACGGCCGAGCGCGACCCGGGCCGTCCCGTGCACTACGAGCAGGACGCCGAGTGCGAGAGCGTCGACGTCTACAGCCGGATGTACCCGGGCTACGACGAGCTGGAGGCGATCGGCCGGGGCGAGGAGCCGGCCCTGGCGGACCCCGGCCGGGACCGGCGCCGCCGCGGCCTGCCGATGATCATGTGCGAGTACGGCCACGCGATGGGCAACGGGCCGGGCGGCCTGGCCGACTACGAGGCCGTCATCGACGCCCATCCGCGGCTGGCCGGCGGCTTCATCTGGGAGTGGATCGACCACGGCCTCGGCGAGGAGGGTCTGTACGGCGGCGACTTCGGTGAGACCGTGCACGACGGCTCCTTCGTCATCGACGGGCTCGTCCTGCCCGACCGGACGCCGTCGCCCGGCCTGGCCGAGTTCGCGGCGGTGATCGCTCCCGTGCGCCTGCGGATCGACGGCGACGACCTCGTCGTGGAGAACCGGTGGAGTTTCACCACCACCGACAAGGTGACCTTCAACTGGACGGCCGAGGCCGACGACATGGTCGTCGACGAGGGTGTGCTCGACGTGCCGGCCGTCGCCCCGCTCTCCTCCGAGCGGATCGCGCTGCCGGAGGGCGCCGACCTGACCGTCACGGCGACCGTCGACGGCGGTCCCGTGTCCTTCGTCCAGCGCCGGGCCACGGCCAAGGCGCCCGCCGCCACCGGGCCGTTGCGCCCCGGACGGCCGGCGAAGCTGGGCCCGTTCCCGATCGTGGCGCTCACCCTGGACGCCTGGCGGGCGCCGACCGAGAACGACCGGTTCTCGCTGGAGGAGCGGTGGCGCGCGGCCGGGCTGCACCAGCTCGTCGAGCGGACCGTGGAGGAGGGGGAGGACGAGACGTGGTGGCGCCGCCGGGTCCACTACGGCGCACCCGGACTGGACAGCGGTTTCGAGGTGGAATATCGGTGGGCCGCCCTGGGTGAGGCGTGGCGGCTCGAGGTGGACATCGACCGGCGCGGCGAGTGGCGGCTGCCCCTGCCGCGGCTCGGGGTGGCACTGGCTCTGCGGACGGCCGAGCCGGGCTCGGCCTGGATCGACTGGCTCGGCCTGGGCCCCGGCGAGAGCTATCCCGACTCCCGCGCCGCCGTGCGGCACGGGCAGTACGGCATGACGGTCCGGGAGTTCCAGACGCCGTACGTGGTGCCGCAGGAAAACGGCAACCGCTCGGCGGTGAGCCGGTTGACACTGTCCAATCCCGACGGTGGGGTGAGCATCGCCGGCGATCAGCCGTTCGAGCTGGCCGTACGCCCGTGGCCGACCCGCCGGCTCGAAGAGGCCCGGCACGCGTCCGACCTGGTCGAGGGCGATCTGCTCTGGGTCCACCTGGCGGCCGGCGTGACCGGTCTGGGCTCGGCCAGCTGCGGACCGGCCGTGCGCTCGGCCGCGGAGTACCGGGCCGCCCGGGCCCGCCTGGCCTTCACCTTCACGGGCTGACCGGGTGGAGGACATCCAGGCGGCGGTGCGGGCGGCGGCCGCGACCCCGGGGCCGGTGACGGTGCGGATCCCGCCGGGGGAGCACCACCTGTGGCCGCGGGAGGAGAACCGGCGGGAGCTGTACGTCTCCAACACCGTCGGCGCCGACCCGCGCTATCGCACCAAGACGGTCGGCCTGCTCGTCGAGGGGGCCGACGACCTCGTCATCGCGGGGGAGGGCGCGCGGATCGTCCTGCACGGCCTCCAGACGACGTTCGCCGTCCTCGACTCGAGGCGCGTCCGCGTGGAGGGCCTCGAGTTCGACTTCGCGGTGCCGACCGTCGTCGACGCCACGGTGATCGAGGCCGGCCCCGGCCACCGGGTGATCCAGGTTCCCGCGGTCACCCCCTTCACCATCGTCGGCACCTCCGTGCACTGGCACGGCGAGCGCACTCCGGCCGGTGGCTACACCTGGTGGGGCCGGGACGGGCTCGACTACACCCAGATCTTCGACCCCTCCGCCGGTCGCACCTGGCGCGGTCCCAACCCGCTGTTCGAGGGCGTCCGGGCCATGCGCCGGGTGGGACCACGAGAGATTCGGATCGAGTACGTCCATGACATGCACCCTTCAGACGCGGGGCTGGTCTACGCGATGCGCCGGACCACGCGTGACCACCCCGGCGCCCTGATCGACGGCAGCGCCGACGTCACCCTCTCCGGGCTGCGCTTCCGCTATCTGCACAGCTTCGGGGTGGTCGCGCAGAACAGCTCCGGCCTCACGGTCGAGGACTGCGAGTTCCGCACCCCGCCCGGCGCGGGGCGGCACACGGCCGGCTTCGCCGACTTCCTCCAGGTCTCCGGCTGCTGGGGCCGCGTCGCCGTGCGGGGCTGCCAATTCGACGGCTCGCACGACGACCCGATCAACGTCCACGGCACCTATCTGCGCGTCGCCGCCCAGCCGCGACCGGACACCCTGCTCCTCCAGTTCGCCCATCCGGAGACCGCGGGCCTGCCCCTGTTCGCGCCCGGCGACGAGGTCGAGATCGTCGACCGGGAGACCCTGCGGCCGCTGGCCGGAGCCCGCGTACGGCACGTGCTCCAGCCCAGCGGCCGCGACCACGACGGGCCGCTCACCAGCATCCTGCTGACGGCCGACGGGCCGCTTCCCGACGGCCTCGCGGGCGTCGCGGCGGTGGAGAACACCACCCGTACCCCCGAGGTCGAGATCGTGCGGAACGTCTTCCGGAACACGCCGACCCGGGCCGTGCTCGTCACCACCCGGCGCCCGGCGCTCATCGAGGGAAACCGGTTCGAGCGCACCGGAATGGCCGCCATCTACGTGTCCGGCGACGCGCAGGAATGGTGGGAGTCCGGCCCGGTTCGCGACCTCACGATCCGGGGCAACGAATTCGTCGAGCCCGGCGGTCCGGCCGTGCTCTTCGACCCGCGCCCCGGCGAGCCGGTGCACAGCGGGGTGGTCATCGAGGACAACGTGGCTATCTGACGAGCTCCTTCTCGGCCACGGCGGCGGCGTCGCGGCGGTTCGCCACGAGGCTGGTGATGGTGACCGTGATCAGGGTGAGGGCGATGAAGCCGAGCGAGGCCAGGGTCGGCACCTCGGGCAGGGACGTCCAGATGCCGTGCGCCCAGTGCAGCACCAGCTTCACGCCGATGAAGGCCAAAATGATGGCCAGGCCGTAGTCGAGGTGGCGCAGCTTGTCGAGGACGTTGCGGAGCACGAAGTACAGCGCCCGCAGGCCCATCAGGGCGAACGCGTTGGTGGCGAAGACCAGATAGGGGTCCTCGGTCACGCCGTACACGGCCGGCACCGAGTCGACGGCGAACACGATGTCGGTCATGAACACCGCGACCACGACCACGGCGAGCGGGGTCAGGGCGCGGCGGCCGCCCTCGCGCACGACCATCTTGGCCCCGCGGTAGTCCTTGGTGACCGGGAAGAACCGGCGCATCAGCCGCACGCTGCGCATCTGGTCGATGTCGATCTGATGTTCGTCACCGCGCGCCGCGTCCCGCATCACCTTCACCGCGGTCAGCAGCAGCACCGCCCCGAACAGCAGGAACGCCCACGTGCCGGCCTGAAGCACGGCCGCGCCGGCCGCGATGAAGACGCCACGCAGCACCAGGGCGCCGACGATGCCGTACAGCAGCACCCGCTGAGCCAGCGCCGGCGGCACCGCGAAGGCACCGAGCAGCAGCATGAAGACGAACAGGTTGTCGACCGACAGGGATTTCTCGACGACGAAACCGGTGTAGAACTCGATGGCCGGCCGGCTGCCGTACACCCACCACAGGACCAGGCCGAACACGGCCGGCAGGGTCAGGTAGAAGACCGACCAGCCGACCGCCTCGCGCATCGGCACGTCATGCGGCCGTCGGGTGACGAAGAAATCGGCCGCGAGCAGCGCGAGCAGCACCAGAATGCTGATCGCCCACAGCTGGGGCGACGCGATGGATTCGAGCATCGGGGAAACCTCCTCGGACATGAGTCATCGTCCGAGGTCTCCCTCACCCGTGACGGCACGGGCGAACGTACGGGGACGTACCGGGACGTCCGTGATGACCGCAGCGCTCTGAGCGAGGTACTCCCCTCGCCGCGCACCATAGCGTACGAATCTGGGAACCCGAACCGGCTTGACGATCCGGGTTCGCCGCCGCATGGTGATGAGAGGCCCGTTTTCCCAGGTCAGCCGATCCCTGAGGAGGTCGCCGTGCTGATCGACATCCTGTTGGGGGTGCTGCTGGTCGCGAGCGCTCTCATCTCCATGCTGGCGCTGTCAGGCTCCGGCTACCGCCATCACCGTCACTGAGGCTCGATCCAGACGTTGCGGTACTGGACCTTGTTCCCGTGGTCCTGCAACCGGATCGAGCCGGTGGCCGGGCCCTCGGGGATGTTGCCTCCGGTGCCGTTCGGGATCTCCACGTTGGTGTGCACCGTCTTGCCGTTCCAGACGAGCGTCACCCGGGCGTTCTCCGTCTTGGCGCCGGAGGCGTCGTAGCGGGCGGCCCGGAACGTGATGTCGTACTTCTGCCACGTCTCGGGGGCGGTCGCCATGTTCACGTCCGGCGCCTTGACGGTGTAGATCGCGCCGGCCTCGTTGTTGTCGAGCGTCGTGTCGCCGTACGAGTCGAGGATCTGAATCTCGTAACGCTCCTGCTGGTAGACGCCGCTGTTGCCGCGGTTCTGCCCGGTCACGTCCGGCGGGAGCAGCGGCACCTTGAACTCGACGTGCAGCTTGTAGTCGCCGAAGGCCTCCTTGGTGCGCAGGTCTCCGCAGCAGACCTCGGTCGCGCCGCCTTGCACAGCGGGCCACTGCGGGCGCCGCCCGTCGGTGTGCTGCCAGTTGTCCAGGCCCTTGCCGTCGAACAGGACGATGCGCTTGCCGGGCTCGCGCACGCTGATCAGGTCGAGGTTGACGTGCCCGGTGTCGAGCGCGTCCACCCGGTACTGGATCTTGTTGACGCCCTTGTTCAGCCTCAGCGTCTCGACGGCGGTCGCCCACTCGTCCCAGGTGACCGTGGACGGCAGCGAGATCTGCTTCACCTTGCGGTCGTTGACGTGCACGCTGATCGTCTTGGTGCCGCTGAACGGGTTGGGGCCGTTGGAGTAGCGCAGCCCGACCGCGTAGTCGCCGGACTTGCCGACCGTGACGTGGGTGGTGGTCGAGGCGTTCAGGTTGCCGAAGCCGGCCACGAAGCCGACGCCGGAGTAGCCGCGGTGGTCGGTCGCGAGCGACGCGCTGCCCTCGCGGTTGCCTTCCTCGGCCTCGTAGAAGACCTCCTGCTGCTGCGGACCCGGCTTCTCGTTCATCGTGTACCAGGCCTCGGTGCTCCACAGTGTCTCACCGTCGCGGGCCGCGAACGGGCGCGGGGAGCGCAGGTGCACGACGCGGTCGCGGCGCAGGCCCTCGACGGTGAGCGTGACCGTCCTGCGGTCGCCCGAGACCTTGGCCCCGGTCACCTTCAGGGTCTCCTTGTCGACCTCCGGCCCGCCGTACTGCGGCGTCGGGACGTACCGCCACTGCTCGATGCCGTACGCCTTCGGCAGGTTCGCGATCGTCTCGTCCGACAGCGGCTTGGTGTACTCGATGGCGAACCCGGTCGGCGTCGCCTTCAGCGTCTTCATGTCGAAGACGTTCTTGCCGTTCGGCGTCAGCTTCTGCAAGCCGAACCGGAGCTTGCCCTCCTGGCCCCAGTTACCGTCGGCGCCGAGCCCACCCACGTAGAGCGAGCCGTCCGGGCCGAGCGACACCCGGTTGACGCCGGCCTCGAGACCCTGCGTGTGGCGGAAGACCGCGCCCTGCTCCTGGCCGTTCACCTTCTCCAGATAGGCCCGCTGCAAGCCGCCGTACGTGACGTCGCCGATCACGAACTGTCCCTTGAACGGCCCGGATTTGAGCAGCACCGGCGTGCTCGGCGAGTTGGCGATCTGGTTCTGCGGCAGCCACAGCACGGGACGGGTCACGGGCTGGGCGTCGTACGGCCCGTCGGGGTTGGTGTAGTGGTTGTAGAACGCGCCCTTCTCGATCTTCACGAGCTTGGACGAGGGCAGCCAGCCACCCTGGTTGTCGGTGACGTAGATGCTGCCGTCGTCGCCCCAGCCGATGCCGTTCGGGGTGCGCAGGCCGCCGGCGACCGTCGTGACCTGACCGGTCTTGCGGTTGACGACGATGCTCGTGCCGCGCCCGCCGACCGGCTGCGGGTCGGTGGTGGCGCCGCCCAGGTTGATGGAGACCGACAGGTTCAGGTGGAAGTTGCCGTCCTTGTACAGCAACCCGAACGCGAACTCGTGGAAGTTGCCGCCGAACGGCCACACCGCCACCGTGCGCCGCGCGTCGAGCACCTGGTCGCCGTTCGTGTCGCGCAGCTCGGTCAGCTCGTGCTTCTGCGACACGTAGACCAGGCCGTCGACCACCGCGATGCCCATGGGCTCCTTGAGGCCTTCGGCGATTTTCTTGTACGTCACCGGGCCCGCCCCGGTCGCGCCGGAGACCAGATAGACCTCGCCAGCCACCTTGTCCGAGCCGCCCCAGGTCGAGATGACCATCTTGCCGTCCGGCCGCCAGGCGATGCCCGTCACCTGCGGCTCGAAGCCCGGCGGGCGCAGGTCGGTCAGGTCGTATCCGGGGTTCACGGCGGTCAGCGGCAGCCCGTCGCCCGGCGTGTCGGCGCCCGAGGTGCACTCCTTGCGGCCGGGCGCGGTCACCCGCACCACGCCCGCGTCGGTGCTGAGCGCGCTGGTCGGCACCACCGCGAAGTCGGTGGCGCCCGGCGCCTTCCACGACAGGGTGAGCCGCTGCCCGCCCTCGCGGTCGAAGTGCTCGACGCGGATCGGGTAGACGCCGGCGGTCAGCTCGATCGTGCCCTCGCCGGGCGGTTCGACGTCGTGCAGGCCGTCGTGGTCGATCAGCAGGGTGTCGCCGATGAACAGCTTCGAGCCGTCGTCGCTGACGAGCCGGAACGCGTACTGCCCGGTGGCCGGCACCGTGAGGTTGGCCAGCGCGTGGGTGACGAAGTTGTCGGTGAGGCCGAACTGATCGGTCGTCGACCAGTCCACCGTGGGCATCAGCTTGTCCACATTGGGGGTCTGGCCCGGCTTGAGCTCACAGACCCGGCTCATGGCCGTGCCGATGTCGTACGTCCGGAGCGTGACCCCGGGCTCTTGCGGCGGATCGGCGGCGGCATAGGCCGGCGCCGCGGCGAAAGTTCCAACTAGCAGGGCACCCACGAGCAGTCGTTTCATCGGCGCTCCCCGGTTACAGCCGTGATTCAGGATGGTGAATATCGTGGGCGACTTTCGCCGGGGCGTCCATAGCTTTCGACAAACCTGCCCGAACTTTCCTCGTACGCGTCAAAAGTGCCCCCTCGGATGATCGGCGGGTGCCGGATAGCCGGACGGGCTGTGCGATGCAACCAAATCTCGGGGGTTGAGACATTGAAGAACGTATTAACGCGGGGTTAAGGTGAGCCCTCTCTTGCGGGGGAAGGGGCTGTCATGAGGAGCCGTTTCGCTGTTTTCTCCGTCTTGGTCCTGTTGGGTACATTCATATTTCACGTGACACCTGCTTCTGGACACGTCGACTTCTATGTGCACGCCCACGACGATTCGCGGGAACATATGGCCGAGGATCTGGCCGGAACGCCGATGAGTGTCATCGAGCGGCAGACCGCCGAAAATGCGGCCCGCATCCAGCGGTCGACCGGGGTGCGGCCCGGAACGGCGACCAGAAAGGCGAACGTCGCCGCCGACCCCGGACTGTCCGGATCGTGGAGCGCGGTGCTCGAGACGGCCGTCGTGCCGGTGTTCACGGCCGTGCTGCCGAACGGAAAGTTGCTGGTCTGGGACTCGGTCGGGGACAACTCGAGCGAGTCGTACCCCGACCACAGCTTCACCCGCGCGATGGTCTGGAACCCGGCCGACAACACGTACAAACGAGTTGATCTGCAGGGCTCGAACATCTTCTGCGCCGGTTTCGCCCATCTCGCGAACGGCAATATCCTCGTCGCCGGCGGAAATGCGAACGCGCAGTTGGACGGCACCGTGCACACCTATGTCTTCGACTGGCAGAACGAAACGTGGACCCGCGGCAATGACATGGCCGGTGCGCGGTGGTACCCGTCACTGGCCGAGACGGCCAACGGCGAACACGTCATCGTCGGAGGTGGCCCCACGGTCAGCGAGGTCTATCAGGCGAACGGCACCATTCGCGCCCTTTCCGGATTCACCAAGTACAGTTCCCGGCTCTACCCGTTCATGGGTTCCCGCCCCGACACGCAACTCGGGATCATCGGCCCCTACACGACGGGCTGGACGGTCAACACGGCCGGCATCGGCATCATCACGGCCACCGGCAACCGCGACGGCATGTTCCGCGACTACGCGAGCTTCGCGACGTACGACGTCGGCAAGACCGTGGTCGTCGGCGGCGGCAACATGACCGAGGGCGGCACGCCCAACGTCCCCACCAGGACGGCGGTGGTGATGAGCACCGGCACCACCATGTTCCCGACGACCACAGCGACCGGTTCTCTGTCGACCGGCCGCCGCCAGCTGAACGCCACCTTGCTCGCCGACGGCTCGGTCCTGGCCACAGGTGGCATGACGAGCGCCGCGACCAACCTGAACGTCGACCTGCCCAACGCGATCACCACGGCCGAGCGCTGGGACCCGGCGACCGGCCAGTGGACGGTGCTGGCCGCCGCGAGCCGCATCCGCCAGTACCATTCGACGGCCGCCCTGCTCCCCGACGGCCGCGTCATGACGGGCGGCGGCGGCGTCTGCGGAGCCTGCATGGCCGCCGGATATCTCGAGAAGAACATCGAATACTTCACGCCGCCCTACCTCTACAAGAAAGACGGCTCCGGCGAGCTGGCATCACGCCCAGCCATCTCGGCCGCGCCGGCCACCGTGGGCATCGGCGCCACGTTCGCGGTCACCACCCCGCAGGCGGCCACCATCCGCAAGGTGGGCCTGGTCGGCCTGGGCGACGTGACCCACAGCGTGGACCAGGGCCAGCGCTACATCCCGTTGAAATACACGGTTTCCGGCACGACCTTGACGGTCACCGGCCCGCCGAACGGCGGCGTGGCCCCACCCGGCTACTACATGCTGTTCATCGTCGACGCCAACGGCGTCCCGTCGGTGGCGAAGATGGTCCAGGTGGCCAAGGGCCCCACCCCGTTGATGAGCCAGGTGAAGAACGACACGGGCCGCTGCCTCGACCTCCCGGGATCATCGTTGACCCTGAAGACGTACATGCAGACCTACACCTGCAACGGCACCAGGGCGCAGGCGATGACCCGCCTCCCGAACGACAGGTCCCTGAGGGTCCTGGGCAACTGCCTCGACGTCCCCGGCCAGAATTTCGTGACGGGCCAGCGCATCTTCATCTACACCTGCAACGGCACCCCGGCCCAGACATGGCAGTTCGGCACCGACAAGACCATCCGCCTGGTCGCCAAGACCACCCTGTGCCTGTCCGCCGCCTCATCGGCCGAGCGAGCCCAGATCCAGATAGTCACCTGCACCGGAGCCGCCCTACAGAAATGGACGTGGTAGCCCATGGAGAGCAGTAGCGGGGAGCCGCCGCTGGTCGCGCTGGTCTCGGAGGGGCGGGCGGTGGCTCCGGTGAGCACAGGTCCCGTTCCGCTTCCTCCGAAGCTCGCCGACGGCGACGTGGACGCGGCGGCGGTCCTGGAATCCATGCGCGAGGAGGAGCGCTGCTGATCTGCCTACTGCAATGTGTAGCGCCAGCGTGTCACTTTGCAGTGTCGAGGGCGGTCCAGGCCAGGGCCGTGGCCGCGTCGAGCAGGGCCTTCTCGGCGTCGGGGCCTATGCAGGCGGCGGCGAACTCGGGCTGGTGATTGAGGGCCGGCAGGGAAGTGACGCCCACGTACGGGTGGATGGCCGGGACCAGCTGGGAGACGTTGCCCATGTCGGTGGAGGCCCGGTTCATCTGGCGGGCGGGGGACGTCGTGTCGAAGACGCGGCCCAAAGCGGTGGCGTTCCGGCGGTAAGAAGCCAGGGCCGGCTCGAACGTGCGGAACTCCGCGTACGGCTTGCTCTCCGGGGTGATGTCCAGGGTGGCGCCGGTGGCCAGGGCGCCCGCCTCGAAGCAGCGCCAGACCTTCTCCTCGGTCTCGGCCAGTTCGGCCAGGGTGGAAGCGCGGACGTACCACCGGCCCTCGGTTTTGGCGGGGATGGCGTTGGGGGCCTCGCCGCCGTTCGTCATGATGCCGTGGACGCGGACCGACTGGGGGAGTTGCTGGCGCAGCAGGCCGATCGCCACCTGGGCGATGGTGAAAGCGTCGGCCGCGTTGACGCCCTGTTCGGGATAGGCGGCGGCGTGTGCGGCCCTGCCCTGGAACGCCACGTGGGAGTGGGACACGGCGAACGGCTCGGCCTCGGCCACGTCGACCGGGGCCGGATGGGCCATCATCGCCAGGTCCAGGCCGGCGAAGGCGCCCCGTTCGAGCAGCTCGATCTTGCCGCCGCCGCCCTCCTCGGCGGGGGTGCCGTAGACCTCGATGGTCAGGCCGTGGTCGTCGGCCAGCGGGGCCAGGGCCAGGGCGGCGCCGACCGTGATGGCCGAGATGAGGTTGTGGCCGCACGCGTGACCCAGTCCGGGCAGGGCGTCGTATTCGGCGCACAGACCCAGGCGGAACGGGCCGCTGCCGTACGTCGCCCGGAACGCCGTCTCCAAGCCCAGGTAGGCGGGGGTGACGGTGAAACCGCGCTCCGCCAGCGGGGCCGGCACCCAGCGGGCCGCCCGATGCTCCTCCCAGGCGGTCTCCGGGGTGGCGTGCAGGCGCTCCGACAGGTCGATCAGGGTGGGGGCCAGGGACGCGACGGTGGCGGCCGCTGCCTGCTTACTCATCGCCCGGCACTCCGTAGGACGGGGCGGCGGTCGGGTCGAGGCCGCGCGTCACGTAGTCGTCGCGCTGCGGGAGCCACAGGTCGAGCAGGGCGGCCAGGTCGTCGATCGGAGAGTCGGACCAGTCGACCCGCAGGTCCGTCTCGCGCCACTCCACGTTTCGTACGACCGCGAGCCCGGCCGAATGCAGCGGCCCGGCCTCGCCTCCGGCCGCGAGGCCGGCCCGCAGCCCGGCCAGGAGGCGCACTTCCAAGTCGCCCGAGGAAGCGGTGAAGCCTTCGACGACCGCGTCGATGACGTCGGTGCCGGCGAGCATGTTGCCCGCGGCGACCACGCCGGGAGCGACACGGTGATGATGCACGCCGAGCGTCCCGGTGCCCGAGTGCGCCGCGCCCTCGCCGTCGAGCGTGAGGACCGTGAGCTGCCGATATTCGATCAGCTCGTGCCGGCTCACCACATCGTCCATGGCATTACGGGCTCCGGACGGCAGAGCGTCCAGCAGCGCGGCGCCCAGGCGCGGATCGGTCACGTTCTGCGACGCGGCGCCGCCGACGCCGGGGCGCAGGTGGACGCACCGCGCGGCCACGGCCGGGCTCGACGACGTGACGGCCATGCCGACCGCGCCGGTGCCGTCCGTGGCCAGGATCGAGAACGTCATGACGGGATGACCGCGATCGCGTCGACCTCGACCAGCCACTCGGGACGGGCCAGGCCGGAGACGACCAGGCCGGTCGAGATCGGGTGTACGCCCTTGGTCCAGCGGCCGATCGTGCGGTACACCGTCTCGCGGTAGCGCGGATCGACGATGTAGATGGTCAGCTTGACCAGGTGCTCCATCGTCGCGCCGGCCTCCTCGAGCAGCATGGCGATGTTGGCCATCGCCTGCTCGGTCTGTGCCTCCACGTCGCCCACGCCGACCGACTCGCTCGTGTCGAGGTTCTGGCCGATCTGGCCGCGCACGTAGACCGTGTTCCCGGCCACGACGGCCTGGCACAGGTCGTTGTCGAGCTGCTGTTCCGGGTAGGTGTCGCGGGTGTTGAAGGGGCGGATCCGCGTGTGCCCGCCGGCGACGATGGGAGGGTTCACTGTGCAGTCTCCGAGTAGGCGAGGTAACCGCGCTGGGTCACGATGTGGTCGGCCACGTGCCGGGCGTCGTGCCAGACGCCCCAGATGAAGCTGGAGCCGCGCCGCGACAGCCACGGCAGGCCGAGGAAGTAGACGCCGGGCTCCGACGAGACGCCCCGCCGGTGCCGTGGCTTGCCGTTCTCGTCCAGGGCGCCGACCTGGAGCCAGCCGTAGTCGGCGGCGTAGCCGGTCGCCCACACGATGGCGGCGACCCCGCTCAGATCCAGCTCGTCCACTGTGGCCTCCGGGGCCGGCCCCAGGATCCGGGCCTCCGGCTCTTCGGGCAGATCGAGACCATTGCGTACGACGTACGCGTCGGCCTCGTCCAGAAGCGCCAGATAGTTGGCGTCGCCGTTGGCGATGTTCCGCTCCAGGTCGTCCGCGAAAGTCAAGGTCCCTTCGGCGTACGACTGCGTCATTCCCACGAGGGTGATGCCGCTCGCGGCGAGCTCGCGGAAATCGACGGTGTGCCCGCCCCGGGCCCCGCTCACCGCGATGGTGACGTGCTCGGCGCCCTGCGGCGGCGTTTCGGCGTCCCACTTCTGGAGCACGCCGAGCCACCAGCAGAAGTCACGGCCGCGGTAGCCGCGCGGCGGCCGGTCGTGCGGCCCGACCGAGAGGTGGACGGTCCGGCCCGCGCGGCGCAGCTCGTCGGCGATCTGCACGCCGGACGAGCCGGCGCCGACCACGAGCACGGGGCCCTCGGGCAGCTGGGCCGGGTTGCGGTAGGCGTTCGAGTGGATCTGCACCGGAACCGCGCCCTCGGGAACGATCGGCGGGATCACCGGCCGCTGGAACGGCCCGGTGGCGGCGACGACGTACCGCGCGTCGATGGGGCCGTTGGACGTCTCGACGCGGAAACCCGGGCGGCCTTCGTGGCGGCGTACGGAAAGAACCTCGACGTTGGTCCTGATCGGGGCGTTGATCTTCTCCGCGTAGGCGGTGAAGTAGTCGGCCACCTGGTCCTTGCCGGCGAAACCGTCGGGTGGGACGTCGGCGAACTCGAGGCCGGGGAAGCGATCGTGCCAGGCCGGGCCGTTGGCCACCAGCGAGTCCCACCGCTCCGAACGCCAGCGCTCGGCGATGCGGTGCCGCTCGAGGACGAGATGCGGCACGCCGCGGTCGCCCAGGTGCTCGCTGATCGCCACGCCGGCCTGCCCCGCCCCGACGACGAGGACTTCTACCTCTTGCATCCGACCTCCCCATTTCGTGCTGCGGAAATCGTCGCCCGCGTGGTTGATTCTGTCCAACAGATCTTGTTGCTCCACTGCATCTGATTTAGTTATGACAGCAGGAGTCCTGGGCGGCGCGCGGCGCCGGCGTGTCCAGCGCCGGATTGCGGTCGAAGAAGCCGACCGGCTTGAGGACGAACCCCGTGTAGTCGACCGGCATGATCGGCCAGTCCTCCGGGCGCGGGAAGTGCGTCAGCCCGAACGTGTGCCACACGACGATGTCCTGACCGTCGATGTCCCGATCCTGCTCGATCCAGGTGTCGATGCCGGTCGTGCCCGCGTTCTGGTTGACGAAGCGGCCCGCGGGATAGCGCTCCGTGTCGTCCTGCGCGGTCACCCACAGGTGCCTGGTCGTGAAGGCGGCCCGGCGCGCGATCGACGACGAGGGATCGGCCAGCAACGTCGGCTGCCCCTCCGGATGCAGCGCGTAGGCGACCGGCTGCCCCAGCCCGTTGCGGACCGACGGATTGGAGATGTGCCAGGTGCGGCCCGCACTCCCGTCGGCCAGCCGGGCGGCGGTGCGCTCGGTGGTCAGCCTGGTCGAGCGGCGGGTGAAGCCATTGCCGTACGGGTTGACGTCCGACACCGGCACACGGACGGCGTCCACCTCGTCGACCGCGTTGCCGGCCCCGTCGACCATCATGTCGAGGCGGGCCGAGAAGAGATGCTGGTGGTACGGGGCGCCGACACCGGGCGCGACCTCGCTGGCCCACTGATAGCCCTCACCCGGGTACGCCGAGGCGAAGACCACGCCGGTCGCCTTGCACTCCAGCTCGATCGTGCCGTCGAGGTAGAGGTACCAGTAGAAGCCGTAGTCGTAGTTGCCCACGGTGATGAAGAACGAGATGACCAGGCGGCGCTGGCGGCGCACCGACGACGACCGGTTGTACATGTCGGTGTGCTTCCAGAGCAGGCCGTAGTCCTCCTCGTGCATGCAGATGGCGTTCGGCAGCCGGCGCGGATGCCCGTGGTCGTCGGCGATGGTGGCGTCGAAGTAGAAGATCTCGCCGAGACAGTCGCAGCCGAGCGTGAGAGCGTTGGCCTCCTTGCCGAGGGAGTACTCGCCGGCGTCGAAGTAGTTCTGCCAGAACCGCACGGGCGAGGGATCGCCGTAGGGGACGACCATCTCGGCCACCGAGGCCCGGTAGATGATGGGCCGGACCCGGCCGCCGTCGGAGAAGCCGATCTGGTGCAGGGTCAGTCCCTCGACCTGGTCGAAGCCGATCCGGAACTGCCACTTCTCCCAGGTGACGACGTTGCCGTCGACGGTGAAGCTGGGCCCGTCGGGCTGCGTGATGGTGAGGGGCTTCTGGGTGGTGCGTTCGGCCTGGGGCAGATGGAAGTCGGCGGCCTCGGACGGAATGGGGAAGACGCCGTCGTCGATCAGCTCGACCACCTCACCGGTGATCAGGTCGACGTAGGCGACGACGCCGTCGATGGGGTGTGCCCACACATTGTCGTCGTCGTTGAGCTGCTGGAACGCGAGACACCGGACAAGGCGCCGGCCCCGCTCGCCGGGAATGTCGAAGACGCCGGCGCTGAGCGCGGAGATCCGCACCCGCCGAGGTTCGGTGAGCCCGCGGCGGGCCATGGCCGCGTTCCAGAGCTCGTTCCCCCAGAGAATCTCCTCGACGAGATCGAACTCCTCACCCATGATCGGCGGCTGCCCCTCAGCGACGACGTCGACGACGCGATCGCTGAGAACGCTTTCGCTGACGAGAGAGACGAGCACGTCCCGCACTTCTCCGGTCGCCCGATCAAGAAGAACAGTGCTGACCCGCCGGTCGTCGACGGTCCCGGCCAGAACCGCGCTCTTGGCCGGCTCCGCCAGCATGACCAGCGGAAAGCGGGTGGTCGGCGTGATGAATCCGTGTTTGTCGAGCACGGCCCGGTTGAGCGCGATCTCCTCAGCACTGAGCCGATCAAGGGGATGGTTCGCACCCGCCTTGGGGCTCGCTGTGGCCGTGCCGGTCGTTGCCTCTTCCGCTTTGAGGTGGGGTGAGAGGGCGGGGGACGCCAAAGGCTGAGGGGATCGAACAGCACCGGCATGCGAGCGCGGGGCCGGAGCGGGGGATGCCGGTGACGTCGAGGCCGGGGTGGGTTGCGTCGCTGATGGCGTGGGAAGCGGCGACGAGTGCGGGGCGGGAATGGGGGACGCCGACTGCTGCGGGGGTGGCGGGGGGAAGTCGGGGCTGGGGGGAGGTGTGGCCGAGGGGAGGGAAGTCATGCCGGGGTTCCTTCTTTGTCGGCCGCGGAGGCCGCGGAGGCCGTGGAGGTGGTGGAGGCCGTGGAGGTGGTGGAGGACGGAGTGGCGGAGCGGACCCGGGCGCCTCTCAGGTAGCCGACCACGCCGAGGATCAGGAGGACGATCAGCGTGCCCAGCGTGAAGACCTCGAAGCGGGTCTGGCTCACGCCCCAGATCTCGGTGAACGGGTAGTCGATGTTGAAGAGGGCCTCCAACGTGCCGGGGAAGACCGCCACCCACGAGCCGAGGAGGATCCAGGCGAAGCACAGGGCGCCCAGCAAGGCGAAGCCGCGATCGGAGACCGGGACTCGGTACGGGCGTGGGGCGTCCACCTTGCGGAGCTTGATGGCGGCGGGGATGACCAAGAGGTAGCTCAGCAGGAACGTCGAGATCGAGATGGTCAGGACCACGCCGAAGACGGCCGCGTTGTCGCCGGTGATCTGCATCGCGGCCAGCAGGAAGACCGTGGCCACCACGCCGGAGAGCATGTTGACGCGTACCGGCGTACCCAAAGAAGCCGAGAACTTGCCGAAGAAGCCGCCGAAGAATGACCCGTCGGCGGCCGCCATGGCCTGCATGCGGTCGGAGACGATCATCCAGGCCGCGCCCTGGCTGGCCAGGATGAAGATCAGCACGATGGACGTGAGGGTGAGCATGGTGTCGGCGGCGCCGCCGTACACCGAGTAGACCGTGGCCACCGCGTCCAGCAGGCCGCCGATGCCGGTGATCTGGTCGGCCGGGATGACCAGCAGGATGGCCAGGATCGGGATCAGGTAGCAGGCGGCGGCGATCGCGGACGACCGGAAGATCGAGATCGGGACGTCGCGGGCCGGGTTCTTCATCTCGCCGGCCGCGCTGCTCGACGACTCGAAGCCCAGGAACGCGAACAGCAGCACCGGCACCGAGCCGAACAGGCCGGCCAGTGTGGGGTTGAAGTCGCCGGCCGAGAGTCCGGCGACGCCGTTCCTCACCGCGTAGACGATTGTGGTGAAGACGAAGAAGACGAGCAGCGCCACCTTGGCGATGGCCCCGATCGTGGGCAGCCACTTGCCCCGGCGGAGGCTGATGATCGCGGCCGCCACCGTGATCCAGATGAAGATCAGCTTGAACGCGTAGTCGGCGAACGAGCCGGACTTCAGCTCGGTCAGGTGCCCGCTGAACGTCTCGGCGGCCAGGAACGCCATCGACCCGCCCACCCAGACCGGCTGGGTGACCCAGGTGAGCAGGGCCGCGATCGCGGCGGCGCCACGCCCGAAGGCCGTACGGACCCAGATGTACGCCCCGCCCTCCTCGCGGAAGGTCGATCCGACCTCGGCGAAGATCAGGCCGTACGGGATCAGGAACGTCACCGCGAGCACGAGCGCCCAGGTGAACGCCTCCGCCCCGTACGTCGAGACCTGCCCGAGGGTTTCCAGGCCGACGACCGCGGCGATCATCAGGAAGATGATGTCGAAGGTGCCGAGGCTGCGGTGCAGCAGACTGGTCTGCTCCCGCGCCAGGCTGGTGGACGTGTCCATGAGTGGCCCCTATACGTGGTGGACGGCAACGCCGTCGGCGAAGGTGCTGCGGACGCGGATCGCGGAGAGGGACGACGCCGGCACCGCGTACGGGTCGGCGTCGAGCACGACGAGGTCGGCGGCCTTGCCGACCTCGATGGAGCCGGTGGTGTCGTCGCGGCGGCTCGCCCGGGCCGCGCCGATCGTGTACGCCCGCAGGACCGCCGACAGCGCCAGGCGCTCGCCGGGCAGGAGCGGTTCGGTCTGCGCCCGGACGTCCTGGGCGTGGGGGTCGGCCGCCGGCGCCGTCCGGTTGACCGCCGTGTGCACGCCCCACAGCGGGTCGGGGCTGGAGACCGGCCAGTCGGAGCCCATCGCGAGCGGCGCGCCCGCGGCGGCCAGCGTGCCGAACGCGAAGTGCATCCGCTGCTGCTCCGGCGTCAGGTAGGGCAGCTTCGTCTCGACCAGCACCAGGTCCTGCCGGGCCCACAGCGGCTGAAGATTGGCGATCACCCGGAGAGCGGCGAAACGCGGCACCTCCACCGGGTCGACGAGGTCGATGTGCGCGATCTGGTGCCGGTGGTCCCAGGCGCGGTCCGACGCCTCGATCGCGTCGAGGCATTCGCGGACGGCCCGGTCGCCGACCGCGTGCAGATGCACGTCGAAACGCTCGGCGCCGAGGCGCCGCACGGCCTCGGCCAGGGCCTCGGGCTCGATGAAGCTGAGGCCGTTGGTGTGCGGCACATTGGCGTACGGGGTGAGGACCGCGGCCGTGAGGTTCTCACAGACCCCGTCCTGCATGATCTTGATGGCGGTCGTCCGGAATCGCCGGCCGGCCGTTTCGTGGCGGCGCGCCAGGTGCCCCTCGATCTGGTCGAGGCCGGCGTCGCGGTCCCACCACAGCGCCCCGGTCACCTTGGCCGTCAGCCAGCCGCCGGCCTCGGCCGCCCGGTACACGTCGTACGGGTCGGGACCGCCGAGAATCGCCCCGATCGCCGCGTCCTGCCAGCCGGTGACGCCGAGCCGGTGCAGGTAGCTCTGCGCGGTCCGCAGCGCCTCTTCCTGAGCCGCCGCCGACGGCGCCGGAACCAGGCGCAGCACCAGGTCGGCGGCGGCGTCGCTGAGCATCCCGGTCGGCTCGCCGCCGGCGTCGCGGTGGATGACCCCGGCGTGCGGGTCGGACGTGTCGCGGTCGATGCCGGCGCGAGCAAGGGCCGCCGAGTTGACCCACACCCCGTGCGCGTCGTGGCTCATGAACACCGCGGGCCGGTCCGGGATCAGCCGGTCGAGCTCGTGCCGGTCGGGGAACCCGCCCGGGAACACATCCCCGTACCAACCGGAGCCGAGGACCCAAGGGCTTTCGGTCTCGTACGCCGCGATGCGCGCCCGATAGTCGTCGAGCCCGTGCACGTCGGCCAGGTCGCAGCCGACCAGTTGCAGGCCGGCCGGCAGCGGATGCACGTGCGCGTCATGGAAACCGGGCAGCAGCGCGCCGCCGTCGAGGTTCACGACCTCGGTGCCCGGCCCCTGCCAGGAGCGCACGTCGCCGACCGCGACGATGACCCCGTCCCGGACGGCCACGGCGCCGGGAGCGGCGCCGGGGGTGTGGATGGCACCGCCGTGAAAGATCCAGTCGGCTGAGGTCACCGCCGTCCTCCATTCTTTGCGCTGCGTCTCAAACTATGGCGGTTGACCCTGCCTCAACTCCGTTTCAAACTGGTGAATCAGCGAGAATGATTTTTCGATGCTGAGCATCAATAACGCGCATGAGCGCAGGTGGGGGAGTGTGTGGCCAGGCCCAAGGAGCAGACCGCGCGGCGGGGTGAGATCGTCGCCGCGGCCCAGCGGGCCATCGTCGAGCGCGGCCTCGCGGGTCTCCGGATCAAGGATGTCGCACGGGAGGCCGGGCTGTCGCCGGGTTCGGTCAGTTACTACTACGGCGATTTCGACGACCTGCTGGCCGACGTGCACCAGGACGCGGTCGACCGGTTCTACTGGCAGCGGCTGGCCGCCATCGAGGCCGCCGACGAGCCGGCCGCCCAGCTGGCCGCCCTGGTGCGGGCGGGCATGCCGGCCGGCGCCGACGACCCGACCTGCCGGGTGCTGTACGAACTGCACGTGCACGCCGCCCGCAACCGCACCCACGCCGTGCTGATGACCGCGCTCTACGACCGCGAGATCTCCCTCTACTCCCAGGTGCTGCGCGCGCTCGGGCTCGACAGCGCGGCCGCGGCCACGGTGGCCGCCAACGCGGTGGCCCTGGAGGACGCGTACGGCCTGCACATCGTCGGCCGCAACGCGCACGTGACGGCGGCCGGGGCGGGCGCGAACATCCTGGCCTATCTGAGCATGGCCACCGGCCGCGACCTGAAGGGCTGAGCACATGGCCGACCCCGCCTACACGTTCCTGCAGCTGCGCTACTTCGCGGCCGCGGCCGAGCTGGGCAGCATGACCGCCGCCGCCAAGGAGCTGCGGGTCTCGCAGTCCGCCGTGTCGACAGCGGTGGCCCAGCTCGAGAAGGAGCTGAAGGTGCAGCTGCTGCTGCGCCACCACGCCCGCGGCCTCACCCTGACCGCGGCCGGCAAGGCGTTCCACCGCGAGCTGCGCAGTTTCCTGGCCCACTCGGTGGAGCTGGCCGAGTCGGCCCGCAACGCCGGGCAGGGCCTGGTCGGCGACCTCACCGTGGGCTGTTTCTCGACGCTGGCCCCGTTCCGGCTGCCCGGCCTGCTCACCCGCTACGAGGAGGCCTATCCGCAGGTGCGCATCGACGTGCTCGAGGCCGAGCACGCCACCCTCCAGCGGGCGCTGCGGGCCGGTGAGTGCGAGGTCGCGGTCTCGTACGGCTACGACCTCGGCGAGGACATCGACCGCGAGGTGATCGACGCGTCGCCGCCGTACGCCATCGTGGCCGCCGATCACCGCCTGGCCGCGCGCGGTGAGGTCACGCTGGCCGAGCTCGCGGTGGAGCCGATGATCCTGCTCGACCTGCCGCACAGCGGCGCCTACTTCGAGGCGCTGATCGCGCGGACCGGCATCGCCCCGGTGATCAGGCATCGCACGACGGGCTTCGAGACCGTACGGGCCCTGGTCGCCCACGGGCGCGGCTACGCCCTGCTCAACCAGCGCCCGGCCGGCGACAACACGTACGACGGGCGTCCCGTGGTCGCGCTCCGCCTGCGCGACGAGGTGGAACCTCTGGAGATCGTGGTGGCCTGGATGAAGGGCGTACGGCTGACCCACCGGGCCCGGGCCTTCCTCAGCATGGCGAAAGACGCCTACCGCCGAAAATCCGATGCATAGCATCGGCTGAGCCGATGGCCCGGACATCACAGCGTCACCGCCGGGCGCCGGCGATTACCGGACCGTTACCGGCTGATGCCGGGAAAGCGTTGCATCGGGAAATCAGATGCAAGGCAGCGATTACAAATGTTTGTCCGATGGACCACGCACGTTTGATAGTGCAGGTCACACCCCACGGCCTGCCAGGAGACGCCATGGACGGACAGAACGCCTCGACGCTCCAGGTCGAGTCGCACACCATCGAGCACATTCCGGTCACCGAGCGCCACGGCACCGCGCGCAGTCTCTTCACCATCTGGTTCGGCGCCAACATCATGCTGCTCACGGTGGCCACCGGCGCCGTCGCGACCGCCGTCTACGGCCTGCCCATCTGGGCCGCCGTCGTCGCCCTGGCCATCGGCAACCTGGTCGGCGGCGTGGTCATGGCGCTGCACGCCGCGCAGGGCCCGCAGATGGGCGTGCCGCAGATGTTGCAGACCCGGGCACAGTTCGGCTCGTTCGGCAGCCTGCTCGTGGTCATCATCGTGATCCTCATGTACGTCGGCTTCTTCGCCTCGAACATGGTGCTCGGCGGGCAGGCCCTGGCCAGCGTCACCGGGCTGCCGGAGACGCCGGCCATCGTGGTGATGGGCGCCATCAGCGTGCTCGGGCCGCTGCTGGGATATCGCTTCCTGCACATGCTCGGCGGCCTGATGAGCGTTGTGGCCGGCGCCGCCCTGGTCCTCGCGTTCATCTGGGCCCTCGGCGTCAACGGCCTGCCCTCGGGCGTCGCGTCCGGCGGCTCCTTCAGCTGGATGGGCTTCTTCGGCGTACTGTCGCTGGCCGCCCTCTGGCAGATCGCCTACGCCCCGTACGTCTCGGACTACAGCCGCTACATGCCCCGCGACACCGGCGTCCGGCCCGCCTTCTGGGCCACCTGGTCGGGCGCGGTCTTCGGCTCGCTGCTCACCATGATCCTGGGCGTCTTCGTCGGCGCGGCCTTCCCCGAGGAGGACTCGGTGACCGGCCTCGGCCACCTCACCTCGGGGGTCGGCGCGCTGGTGGTGGCCATCTTCGGGCTCTGCATCGCGGTCAGCAACGGCATGAACCTCTACTGCGGCGCGCTCTCCTCGATCACGGTCGGGCAGACGGTCTTCCCACGCTGGAAGCCGGGCGCCTCGGCCCGCACGGTCATCTCGATCGCCCTGTTCGCGGTGGCCATGGTGATGGCGCTGGCCGGCAAGGACAACTTCCTGGTCAACTTCACCAACTTCATGCTGCTGCTGATGTGCGTGCTGGTGCCGTGGACCGCGGTCAACCTGGTCGACTACTACTACCTCAAGCACGGCAAGTACGACATCAAGTCGCTGTTCGAGCGCGACGGCGGCGTCTACGGCCGGTTCAACACCGTCGCCATCGGCTGCTACGTGCTCGGCATCCTCGTACAGATCCCGTTCCTGAGCACCACGATCTACACCGGGCCGATCGCCTCGCGCCTCGGCGGCGTCGACATCTCGTGGATCGTCGGACTGGCCGTGATCTGCCCCGTCTACTACGTGCTCATGAAGCGCACCGGCACCAGCACCGCGCCCGCGGTGGCCGTACAGGAGGCCTGATTTCCATGACTGACTGGCACGCTCTCGCCCGTACCGTCGAACCCCGCTCCGACGCCTTCATCGACGGGAAGACGGTGCCGGCGGCCGACGGGCGCCGGATCCCCTCGGTGAACCCCGCCACCGGAGTGGTGCTGGCCGAGGTGGCCGCGTGCGGCGAACAGGACGTGGACCGGGCCGTCGCGGCGGCCCGGCGGGCGTTCCCCCGCTGGGCGGCGACCTCGCCCGGCGAGCGTAAGGCGGTGCTGCTGCGGCTCGCCGAGCTGATCAGGGAGAACGCGGACGAGCTGGCGCTGCTGGACAGTCTGGACGCGGGAAAGCTGATCAGCGACACCTCGACGATCGACGTGCCCGGTTCGGCGGCGATTCTTCAGTGGTACGCCGAGACCATCGACAAGATGTACGGCGAGATCGCGCCGACCGGGCGCGGTGATCTGGCCCTGGTGTCGCGGGAGCCGCTGGGCGTGGTGGCGGCGGTCGTGCCGTGGAACTACCCGCTCGAGATGGCGATCTGGAAGGTGGCGCCGGCACTGGCCGCGGGCAACGCGGTGGTGCTGAAGCCGGCCGAGGAGTCGCCGCTGTCGGTGCTGCGCCTGGCCGAGCTGGCCGTGGAGGCGGGGCTGCCGGAGGGCGTACTCAATGTCGTGCCCGGTCTTGGGCCGGAGGCCGGGCGGGCGCTCGGGCTGCACCCGGACGTGGACGCGGTGACCTTCACCGGGTCGACGCCGGTGGGCAAGCTGTTCCTTCAGTACGCCGGTCAGTCGAACATGAAGCAGGTCTGGCTGGAGTGCGGCGGCAAGAGCGCGAACGTGGTGTTCGCCGACGCCGCCTCGCTGGACGATGTGGCCGCCGGCGTGTGCTTCGGCATCTTCACCAACGCCGGGCAGGTGTGCTCGGCCAACTCCCGCTTGCTTGTCGCTCGGCCGATCCTTGATCAACTCATGGCTGTGGTGGCCGAAAAAGCGCGACAAATCCGGCAGGGCGATCCCTTGGATGAGGCGACCACGATGGGGCCGCTGGTCAGCGACGCCCAAGCGGCGCGCGTTCTGTCCTACGTCGAGATCGGGCACGCGGAAGGGCGGGCGATCCTGCCGGGTGGTCCGCTCGACGGGGCGCCCACGAAGGCGTACGTCAAGCCCTCGATCTTTGAAGTTGGCCCGGAGAGCAGGCTCTCGCGGGAGGAGGTCTTCGGGCCGGTGCTGGCCGTGCAGGCTTTCGACAGCGAGGACGAGGCGGTGGCGATGGCCAACGACTCGATCTACGGGCTGGCCGCCTCGGTGTGGTCGGACAGCCTCTCGCGGGCCCACCGGGTCGCCGGCAAGCTGCGCGCCGGGACGGTCTCGGTGAACACGGTCGACGCGCTCGACGTCACGACGCCGTTCGGCGGCTTCGGCCAGAGCGGTTTCGGCCGCGACCTCTCGCTCCACGCGCTGGACAAGTTCACGGCGCTCAAGACCACCTGGGTGAACTACCGATGACCGACTATCTGATCGTCGGCGGCGGCACGGCCGGATCGCTGCTCGCCGCGCGCCTCTCCGAAGACCCGTCGGTGAGCGTCACGCTGCTCGAATGGGGTCCGTCGGACGCCGACGAGCCGCGGGCCCGGTCGATCCGGCGCTGGGCCGAGATGCTCGAAGGCGAGTACGACCTGGATTACCGCAGTGTTCCCCAGGCGCGGGGCAACAGCGACATCCGGCAGGCGCGGATGCGGATCCTCGGTGGCTGCTCGACGGCCAACACGATGATCACGTGGCGGCCGCTCGCCGCCGACCTGCGCGAGTGGGTGTCGCTGGGCGCGACCGGGTGGGAGCCGTCGGCGGTGTTGCCGTACTACGACAAGCTCCAGATCCCGATCTCGCCGGTCGCCCCGGCCGATCAGAACGCGTACGTGGCCGATGTGGTCGCCGCCGCGGCCAAGGCGCTCGACGTGCCGGTGCAGGAGCAGTGGAACGACGGACGGCTCGACACGCGGGCCGAGGGGGTCGGGTTCTTCGAGGTCGGCTACGACCCTTCCACCAACGTGCGGGGTTCCACGTCGATTCACTATCTGCATGACGCGCTTTCCCGCCCGAATTTGACCGTGCACACCGGGGTGCGGGCGCTGCGTGTGCTCCTGTCCGGCGGCCGCGCGACAGGCGTGGTGACCTCGGGCGGGACATTTCGGGCGTCGCGCGAGGTGATCCTCTGCGCCGGGGCGATCGACTCGGCCCGGCTGCTGCAGCTGTCCGGCATCGGGCCGCGCGCGGTCCTGGAGGCGGCCGGTGTGCCGGTGGTGGCCGATCTGCCCGTCGGTGAGAACCTGATGGACCACGCCGAAGGCCTCATCCTGTGGGAGTCGGTCTCGTCGCCGCCGGCCGAGTGCGCGAGCGGCTGGGACGCGGGCGGCATGTTCAGCGTCGACGGCGATCCGACCCGGCCCGACGTGCTGATGCACTTCCCGGTCGAGGCGTGGGCGGTGCACGCTTCCTCCTACGGTGTGGACCTGCCGCCGAACATCGTCCAGATCGCCCCGAACGTCGCCCGGCCCGCCAGCCGCGGCACCGTCCGCATCACCTCGGCCGACCCGTCGGACCCGCCGGAGATCGACTACGGCTACTTCACCGACCCTTCAGGCCACGACGAGCGGATCCTGATCGCCGGCATCCGGGCCGCACGAAAGATCGCCGAGCAGGAGCCGTTCCGCTCCTGGCTGGTCCGCGAGGTCTTCCCCGGCCCGGCGGTGGTCAGCGACGAGGACCTGTCCGAGGCTCTGCGCGCCACCCACCAGACCGTCTACCACGTCTCCGGCACGTGCCGGATGGGCGCGGTCCTCGACGGCGACTTGCGCGTCCTGGGCATCGACGGCCTGCGCGTGGTCGACGCCTCGGTCTTCCCGACCATCCCCGCCGTCAACCCGGTCGGCACAGTCATGGTCGTAGCGGAACGAGCCGCCGACCTCATCGTCCAGGCGCCTTTACACAACTGAATCGTTGTGCAATGGTCTGGTTGTGGAAGCGACAACCCTGGCCCGAACCTTCGCGGCCCTGGCCGACCCGACCCGGGTGGCGATCGTCGCCCGGCTCGCCACCGGTGACGCCAGCGTCAAGGAGCTGACCGAACCCTTCGATCTCACCCAGCAGGCGGTCTCGCGGCATCTCAAGGTGCTGGCCGACGCGGGCCTCGTCACGCGGCGGCAGCAGGCGCAGGCGCGGCCGGCCAGCCTCGAGGTGGAGCGGCTGATCGAGGCGCTCAGCTGGATCGACGCCAGGCGGGCGGAGTGGGCCGGGCGGCACGATCGCCTGGCCGAGCACCTGCGAGGGCTCACATGAAGTACCGGCACGACGCGCCGCCCTCGCTCGTCTTCGCGTGCCTGACCACGCCCGAGCATCTCACCCACTTCTGGGGCCCGGACGGCACGCACACGCCGCTGGAGAACATCGTGGTCGACCTCCGGCCCGGCGGGGCCTTCGAGACCACGATGGTCAACGACAACAGCGGCGACACGTACACGATGCGAGCCGTCTATGTCGCCGTCGACCCGCCGCGGTTCCTGTCCTGGCGCGAGGTCGACTCGGGCGTGCTCACCGAGATCACGTTCACCGACCTGGGCGACGGCACGACCGAGGTCGTGACCGTCCAGCAGGGCCTGCCACCGCACATGCTGACGCCGGAGGCGCGGGCCGGCTGGCGGAGCGCGCTCGACCGGGCCGCGGCCTATGTCGCGGCCCTGCCCGTGAACCTTGAAGGAGACGCCGTGCAGGAACTTGTCGGGCCGCAGTTCCGGGCCCTGGCCGACGCGCTGGCCGAGCAGCCGGCCTCGGTCGCCGATCGGCCCTCGCTCTGCGAAGGCTGGGCCGTGCGCCACGTGGTCGCGCACATGACGATGGCCGCCCGCTACGACGGCCCGGCCTTCATGGCCGAGCTGGCGTCGGTGGGCCACGACTTCGGCGCGCTGTCCGAGAAGGTGGCCCGGCGCGACGGCGACCTGCCGTTCGACTCGCTGCTGGCCGATCTGCGCGGCGAAACCATGGCCCGGTGGGCGCCGCCCGGCGGCGGGGCGGCCGGAGCGCTGAGCCACGTCGTCATTCACGGCCTCGACATCACCGCCGCCCTGGGCCTGCCCCGCACGGCGACCGACGAAGCCACCCGGCTCGTCCTCGACGGCCTGGCCGACGGCAAGCATTTCGGCGTCGACACGACGGGGCAGCGGCTGCGCGCCACCGACCTCGACTGGGAACACGGTGACGGCGTGCTGGTCGAGGCGCCGGCGGCCGACCTGGTGCTGCGCCTCAGTGGCCGGACCGGTCAGCGGTAGATCACGAGCTGGCCGGACTGCCACCCGCGCAGCTTGCACCCCGACACCTCAGAGGTTCTTGGTCACGGCGCCAGCGCGTCCCCGGCGATGAGGATCAGCTTCGCCGGGGCGCGTCGCGTGATCATCGGGTGGGGCCGCCGGTGCGCTTGAGCGCGAGGGCGCCGAGACCGAGGCCGAGGACGGCCGGCAGCCCGATGAGCGCTATGTCCGCCGGGCTGTGCTCGACGAACTCCTCGTCGAGCACCAGCGTGGAGAACAGAAGACCGCTGACGACCACCAGAAGCGCGGCCAGGACGGCCAGTGCCGGTCGCCGTGCCACCCGCAGGGCCCACACGATCAGGGCGACCATGCCGGCGAGCACCGCGAGGTGCCAGTAGTGGAACACCATCTTCGCTTCCCCCGCGTGATCGATCCAGCAGGGCCGAACCCTAGCAACACGGGGCAGCGCACGAGAGGCCGCCGGCGGCACGGAGCGGTCGTAGGGTTGAGGCGACACTCGGCGGAAGGAACATACCGATGGCCAGGACCTGGTTCATTACGGGCAGCTCGCGTGGCTTCGGGCGGGAGTGGGCGACGGCGGCGCTGGAGCGGGGCGACCGGGTTGCCGCCACCGCCCGCGACGTCGACACTTTGAAAGACCTTGTTCAGCAGTACGGCGACAAAGTGCTCCCGCTGACCTTGGACGTGACCGATCGGCCGGCCGTCCTCGACGCGCTCGGTAGGGCCGACGAGCACTTCGGGCGGCTCGACGTGATCGTCAACAACGCGGGGTACGGGCAGTTCGGCATGATCGAGGAGATCAGCGAGCAGGAGGCCCGGGCGCAGTTCGAGACGAACGTCTTCGGGGCGCTGTGGGTGACCCAGGCCGCGCTGCCCTACCTGCGCAAGGCCGGTGGCGGCAACATCATCCAGGTGTCGTCGATCGGCGGCATCTCGGCGTTCGCCAACATCGGCATCTACAACGCGTCCAAGTGGGCGCTCGAAGGGTTCAGCCAGGCGCTGGCGCAGGAGGTCGCGCTCTTCGGGATCAAGGTGACGCTGGTGGAGCCGGGCGGTTTCAGCACCGACTGGGGTGGCTCGTCGGCGCGGCATGCGACGCAGCTCGAGACGTACGGGAAAGTGCGTGCCCAGGCAGCCGAGGCCCGCAGCAAGCGCGTGGCCAACCCGGGCGACCCGTCAGCGACCGGCGCCGCGATCCTGAAGATCGTCGACGCCGAGAAGCCGCCGCTGCGCGTGTTCTTCGGGGAGGCCCCGCTGGGCATCGCCACCGCCGACTACGAGTCGCGCCTGGCCGAGTGGCGCGAGTGGCAGCCGTTGTCGATCGAGGCGCAAGGCTGAAGGCCCTAACGGGGCTGGGCGTCGTGGTGCTGTTCGAGGAAGGCTTCCAGGTGCTCGGCCGGCATCGGGCGGCCGAGCAGGTCGCCCTGGGCCAGGCGGCAGCCGGCTGTGCGGGCCGTGTCGAGGTCGGCCAGGTCGGTGACGCCGTGGGCGATGACCTCCATGCCCAGGCGGTGGCCCAACGTCACGGCCACCTCCAGGACGGCCGGCTCGGAGAGGACCTCCTGGTCTATCTTCAGTAGGTCGACCGGGAGGATGCGCAGGCGGCTCAGCGACGTCGGGCCCGTGCCGAAGTCGCCGACGGCGGTGCGCACGCCCTCGGCGCGCAAGCGGCCCAGGGACGCGGCCACCTCGTCGACGCCGGGCTGGCGGACGTCGTCCTCGGAGATCTCGACGACCAGGGCCGCGGGGGGCAGGCCGTGCGTTTCCAGGGCCGTGTGCACGGCGGCCTGGAAGGCCGGGTCGGCCAGCTGGCGGGGGCGCACGTCGACGGCCAGCCACAGGTCGGGGTGCAGGCGGCGCCAGCCCGCCAGCAGGCGGCACGACGTGCGCAGCACGTGGTCGGCGATCTTCGAGAGGGTGCCCAGCTCCTCGGCCAGGGCCAGCAGTTCGGCGGCCGGCACGGGGCCGAGGGCCGGATGCCGCCACACCGGCACCACCTCGACGCCGGCCGGGCGGCGGGCGGGCAGGTCCACTATCACCTGGAAGTCGAGGTCGATCACGGCGCCGGGCAGGTCCTGCTCCAGGGTGGACCGGCGCAGCAGGCGGGTCTCCATCTCGGCCTCGTACCATTCGACGGCGCCGGGCGGGCCCGAGCGCACCGAGCGCAGCGCCAGTTGGGAACGCCGCAGCACCTCGCCCGCCGGTTCGTCGCCGGCCATGTCGGCCAGGCCGGCCCAGGCCGACAGGTGCGAGACCGTGCCGGCCGCCGTGTACGGCGCCGACAGGGCGTTCACCAGCTGACCGGCGAGCAGCTGGGCCCGTACGGCCCCATGATGCGTCAGCACCGCCAAGCGTGACTCGCCCACCCGGGCCGGCACGTCCGCCGCCGGCACGCCGGTCCGCAGGCGGCGGGCCGCCTCGACCAGCACCGACTCGGCCAGCTCGCGACCGTGCACGTCGCCGACGGCGGTCAGGCCGCCCAGCTCGATGACGATCAGCGCCGCCGCGCCGGGAATGAGCTCGGCCGCGCGCAGCAGGCCCTCGCCGTTGGCCAGGCCGGTGTGCCGGTCGAGGTGGGTCTCCTGGCGCAGCGTCTGCTCGAGGTCGCGGGCCTGGCTGACGTCGCGGATGTGCACGACCAGGGTGCGCCCGGGCTCGGCCGGGTCGGCGCCGCTCGTCGTCCACTCGGTCTCCCGCCACCGGCCGAAACCGTCGCGCAGCCGCACCGCGATGGTCCCCACGGAGCCGGAGCCGGAGCCGGTCCCGGTGCCGGAATCGGAGTCGGCGCCCGTGTCGGCGAGGCGGGCGGTCAGTGTCGCGTGGACGTCGTCGACCTGGACGGGGTCGATCAGCAGCGCCACGGAACGGCCGAGCGGTAGCTCGAACTGGCGGAACGCGGCCGGTGACTGCCAGCGCACGGCCAGGTTGGCGTCGAGGACCATGGCCACGTCGGCCGCGCCGAACATCAGGCTGCGCAGCCGGTTGCCCTGGTCGGTGAGGTGGCCGGCCTGGCGGCGCAGGGCGACCGCCGACACGAACTCGCGGGTCGCCACCGCCGCCACCCCGAGCGCGCCCAGCATGATCGCCGGCGCGTCGACGCGGCCGCCGTTGAGCAGGTGAAAGGCAGTGATCAGGGCCGATCCGAGGATCGGGACGGTGAGCAGCGGGAAACTGGCCGACGGCTCGCTGCCGGGTGGCGGCATGGGCGCGAGGTCGGGGGAGAGCCGCACCGATCCGTACCAGAGCAGGCCGCCCGCCACGTTCATCGCCACCGCGGCGATGACGGCCGCGATGGCCGCGTTCGGCACGTCGGGATAGTCCAGGCCGATGACGAGCGCGGTCAGCCCGAGCAGCGACAGCGCCGCGGCCGGCCCGCACCACAGCAGCGCGGTCCGGTGCCGGATGGCGTGGACACCCGCGACACCGGCCGTGGTGGCCGCGCCGCCGCCGAAGATCAGCGCGGTGATGGTGGCGCCGCGCTGCTCGCCGCCGTTGCTGAACAGCAGCAGCCAGGCCGAGAACATCAGGCAGGACCAGACCCCCAGGACATCGAGGGCCGTACGCAGCCGGGCCAGCCCCGCGCGCTGCTGGGGTGGCCGCAGGATCGCCGGGAGATAGAGGGCGGCCACGAAGAAGAGGCTGACCAGCGGGATCTCGGCCGGCAGCGGGACGCCGTCGACCAGCGCACCCGGCGCCACCACGGAGGCGACGCCGCTGGCCGCGCCGGCCAGCGCGGTGAGCCCGAGACCGCCGGCCAGCGCCAGGGCACGCCAGCGTGGCCCGGCGGTTCGGCCGGACAGCGCGGCCCGCGCCATCACCACGGCGGTCGCGGAACACGCGGCCGTCAGCAGACCGGCCAAGCCGCCCACCGAGAACGCCGGCAGCGCCGGAACCAGCAGGAACGCGTGGATCAGCGCGACCGTCGCCAGCAGCGCGGGCACGATCAGCCGGAGAGGGGGTCCGCCTGCCATGATGCAGAACCAACGAGAGTTCGCCGCGATGGTTACGGGCCGGGGAGAAAAATGGCAACTATCGATCGGGTCGAGGTGCTCGTCACCTCGCCGGGCCGCAACTTCGTGACCCTGCGGATCACCACCTCCGACGGGGTGACCGGTCTCGGGGACGCGACCCTGAACGGGCGTGAGCTGGCCGTGGCCTCCTATCTGCGCGACCACGTGGCGCCGCTGCTGGCCGGGCGCGACCCGGCCCGCATCGAGGACACCTGGCAGTACCTCTACAAGGGCGCCTACTGGCGGCGGGGGCCGGTGACCATGACGGCGATCGCGGCGGTCGACGTCGCGCTCTGGGACATCAAGGGCAAGGTGGCCGGGCTGCCGGTCTACCAGCTGCTGGGCGGGCGCTCCCGGGACGGGGTGCTGGTCTATTGCCACGCGAGTGGGGTGGATGTGGCCGCGCTCATCGACGACGTGGCGGCGTACCGGGACAAAGGTTTCACAGCAATCAGAGCGCAAGCGGCCGTCCCCGGCCTTAGTGGCACTTACGGAGTTCGTAAGGGCGCCTACTACGAGCCGGCGGCGACGGCGTTGCCTGAGGAGCAGATGTGGAGCACCGAGGCCTATCTCGACTTTGCGCCCGCCTATCTGGCCAAGGTGCGGGAGAAGTTCGGCTTCGGGCTGCGCCTGCTGCACGACGTGCACCACCGGCTGACGCCGATCGAGGCCGCGCGCTTCGGCAAGAGCGTGGAGGAGTTACGGCTGTTCTGGATGGAGGATCCGACGCCGGCCGAGAACCAGGAGGCGTTCCGGCTGATCCGGCAGCACACGACGACGCCCATCGCGACCGGCGAGGTGCTCAACTCGATCTGGGACGTCAAGCAGCTCATCACCGAGCAGCTCATCGACTACGTCCGCACGACGGTGGTGCACGCGGGCGGCATCACCCATCTGCGGCGGATCTTCGATCTGGCCGCGCTCTACCAGGTCCGCACGGGGTCGCACGGCGCCAGCGACCTCTCACCGGTGACGGTCGCGGCGGCCGTGGCCGTCGACATCAGCCAGCCCAACTTCGGCATTCAGGAGCACATGGGCCACACCCCGGAGACGTACGAGGTCTTCCCGGGCACGCCGCAGGTGACGGACGGCCTGCTCCACCCGTCGGAGGAGCCCGGCCTGGGCATCGGATACGACGACGAGGTGGCGGCGCGGTTCCCGTACCAGCCGCGCTATCTGCCGGTCGCGCGCAACCTGGACGGCTCAGTCCACGACTGGTGAGTGGTGCACGACGGCCACCGTGCAGGCGCTGTGCCGCAGCAGGTGCTGGCTGACCGAGCCCAGGAGCAGGCCGCGGACCGGGCCACGGCCGCGGCTGCCGACCACGATCAGCTGGGCCGTGTGGCTGGCGGCGGTCAATGCTTCGGCGGCGTGGCCGGTCACGGGCTCGACCGTGACGCCGGGGGTGGTGGGTACGTCCGAGTGGGGGCCGGACAGGATCCGCAGGGGTACGCCACGGGCGGTGGCCCGCTCGGTCGCGAAGCGCAGCACCGCCTCCTCGGCGGCCGAACCGTCGACGCCGGCCACCACCGGGGCTCCGGCCGCGGGCCGGCCGCGGACCACCACCACCGGGCAGTACGCGTGCGCGCTGACCGTCGTGCTCACCGTGCCCAGCAGGTTGGCCACGGCGCTGTGGCCCCGGCTGCCGAAGACGATCATCTCCGCCTCGGCCGACATGTCGAGCAGGGCCTGCACGGGCGGCGAGTGCACGGCCCGGGCCTCGACCCGCACGGCCGGATGCGTCCGCCCGGCCTCGGCGACCACCTCGTCGAGCGCTTCCAGAACGGTCCGCTCCCATTCCCCGCCGGGCAGGACCTCGCCCGCGTTCGACGGGATCCAGCTCGGCACCTCGTGGGCGTAGAGCAGGGTGACCTTCCGCGCCGTGCCCGCGCTGTCGAGGGCCCACTCGACAGCGGCGCGGGCGTCAGGGGAGTGGTCGTAGCCGACGACGATCGTCACACTTTTCGACCATACCGGTCACACCTGGGCCACGAGGGCCGGAGCCAGAGCCGTGGTCGACGGGCGGATCGTGCCGTCGACGAAGATGGCGTACCAGAGGCAGAAGATCGCCACGGTCCAGACCTTGCGGGAGTTGTCGGCGTGCCCGGCCCGGTGCTCGGCCAGCAGGCGCCGGGCGTAGTCGAGGTCGAGCAGGTGGCGGGCGCCCGAGCCGGCCAGCAGACCGTCCACCCAGTCGCCGATCGCGCCCTTGAGCCACAGCCGGGTCGGAGTGGGGAAGCCCAGCTTGCGGCGGTCGCGCACCGACTCGGGGACGATGCCGCGCATCGCCTCGCGGAACGCGTACTTGGTGGCCCGGCTGTGCGGCGGCAGCTTCAGGTCGGTCGGCAGGCCGGCCGCGGCCGCGTACACCGCCTGGTCGAGGAAGGGGACGCGCAGCTCCAGCGAGTGGGCCATCGACATGCGGTCGGCCTTGGTCAGGATGTCGCCCGGCAGCCAGGTGTGCAGGTCGACGTACTGCATGGAGGCCACGTCGTCGACGTCGGCCGTCTCGGCGTACAGATGGGAAGTGATCGCCGTGTGTGGTTCGGCGGTGAAGCGCATGAGCTCGGCCTTCTCGGCGGCCGAGAAGATGCGGGCGTTGCCGTAGTAGCGCTCCTCGATAGGGGTGGTGCCCCGCTCGATGAAGCTGCGGCCGCGCATGCCCTCGGGCATCGCGTGGGACAGACCGCGCAGGCCCCGCTTGAGACCGGCCGGCAGCCGATCGACGTTCGACAGCGAGGCCGGCTCGCGATAGATGGTGTAGCCGCCGAACAGCTCGTCCGAGCCCTCGCCGGAGAGCACCACGGTGACGTAGCGCGAGGCGGTCTGGGCCAGGAAGTAGAGCGGGATGAGCGACGGGTCGGCCACCGGGTCGTCGAGCAGATAGACGATGCGGGGCAGCTCGCGGATCACGTCGTCCTCGGTGACCAGGGTCGGCGTCAGCTTCACGCCGAGCTGGTTCGCGGTGTCCTGCGCGATGTCGATCTCGGAGTAGCCGTCGGTGCCGAAACCGGCCGTGAAGACGTGCAGGTCGGGCTTGACCTCGCGGGCCAGGGCCACGATGGCCGACGAGTCGACGCCGCTGGACAGGAACGCGCCGACCGGCACCTCGGCGTGCAGGTGCTTGTGCACGCTGTCGCGCAGGGCGTCGCGGATGCCCTTCTGCGCCTCCTCGGCCTTCATGGCCAGCGGGCGCAGCGACGGGCGGAAGTAGCGCTCCATGCGGATGCCACCGCCGGCCGTCCAGGTCATCCGGTGGCCCGGGGGCAGCCGCTTGACCTGGCGGTGCAGGGTCAGCGGGTCCGGGACGTACTGGAAGGTCAGGTAGTGGGCGAGGGCGTCGGTGTCGAGGCCCGAGCGGGAGCTGCCGCTGAACGACAGCAGCGCCTTGCGCTCGCTGGCCAGGAACAGCCCGTCCACGGTCTCGAGGATGTAGAGCGGCTTGATGCCGAACTGGTCGCGGGCCGCGTGCAGGGTGCCGGTCCACCGGTCGTACGCCACGAAGGCGAACATCCCGCGCAGCCGGGGGAGAGCGGCCGGGCCCCAGAAGTGGAAGGCGGCCGCCAGCACCTCGCTGTCACCCTCGGTGGCGAACGTGGCGGCGTGCTCGCGGATCAGCTCCTCGCGCAGCTCCCGGTAGTTGTAGATCTCGCCGTTGAACACGACGGTCCACCGGTCCCGGTAGTGCACCGGCTGCTGCGCCTCGGCCCGGTCGATGATCGCCAGCCGCTTGAAGCCGAACGCGGCCCCGTCGGCGAACTCCACCTGGGTGTCGTCCGGGCCCCGGTGGTGCATCGACTCGAGAGCGCCGGCGAACGCGGCGGCGGACGCCTCATCGGGCGTTCCGGCGGCCGGGCGGCTGCTCACGAAGACGCTGAGCCCACACATACGTACCTCCCCAGGTTCGGTTCCGGGGAAACGTAGGTCGCATCCTGTGAAGAACTTGTGGGCTCATCGCAATCGGCACGGACCTTCACAGGAACCCAACATTCGGTGGTCGATGTTGCTTCGCTCAGTCAGAATCGCGGCGTGACCGCACGTATCCTGGTGGCCGACGACGACCCGAAGCACGCCCAGCTCATCCGCCTCTACCTCGAGCGCGAGGGGCATCAGGTGATCACTGTCGGTGACGGTCGGTCGGCTCTCGACGTGGCCCGCTCCCGCAAACCCGACCTGCTGGTGCTCGACGTGATGATGCCGCTGGTCGACGGGCTCGACGTGTGCCGCATCCTGCGGGCCGAGTCGGACGTGGCGATCCTGCTGGTCACCGCCCGCTCCTCGGAGAACGACATGCTCCTCGGGCTCGACATCGGCGCCGACGACTACATGGCCAAGCCGGTCAGCCCGCGCGAGCTGACGGCCCGGGTCCGGGCGCTGCTGCGCCGGGCCGGCTCGTCGGACGCGGGCCTGCTCAAGGTGGGCGACCTCGAGATCGACGCCGGACGGTTCGAGGTCCGCGTGCGCGGCGAGGCGGTCACCCTGACCGCCAAGGAGTTCGCCATCCTGGAACTGCTGGCCAAGGAGCCGGGCCGGGTCTTCACCCGCGGCCAGATCATCGACAAGGCGTTCGGCTTCGAGCACGACGTCTCCGAGCGCACGGTCGACGCCCACGTGGTCAACCTGCGCCGCAAGGTCGAGGAGAACCCGGCCGAGCCGGAGTACGTGCAGACCGTGTACGGGCGGGGCTACCGGATGGCCGAGCATTGAGCTTCCGGGTCCGCATCTTCCTGCTGGTCATGCTGGTGGCCCTCAGCGCCATCGGCGCGACCGCGTGGCTGACCCTCAACCTGACCCAGCGGGAGGTGTCGGGCGCCCTCGAGGCGCAGACCCGCCATCGGGCCGAGATCCTTCAGGAGATTCAGCGGTACGGGCTGCGGCACGGCAACTGGCCGGGAGTGAACCGGCTCGTGACCGAACTGTCCGACCGCACCCATCTGCACATCCAGCTGCAGACCCTGGACAAGCAGGTGCTGGTCGACTCGGACACCGAGGCCGGCCGGGCCGCCGGTGCGGTGCAGGCCGTCGGATACGACATCAACCCGCAACCGGCCCTGCAGGACACCGCGCCGGCGCCGTCGGTCAGCCCGGGCCCGTCGGCCGTGGTGACACCCCGGTTCTATCGGCAGGCGGCACTGACTCCGCGAGATCTGTTCGGCCCCACCCCGACCGACGAACTGTACGGCGGGCCGGCCGCGCTGGCGGTCCGGCAGGCGGCGCAGTACCGCACCGGCCTCGTCCTGGTCCGCTGCCTGAACAAGACCCAGGGTACGGAGGCCGCGCTCGGCAGCGACCGGCCTCCGTACGTCACCGCCCAGCAGCGAGCCCAGTCACCGGAGTGCCTCAAGCAGGCCGAGGCGAAGGTGCTGGGCGACAAGGCCTGGTTCGCCAGCTACTGGGACTACCTGGACACCTGCGTCGGCGCGCCCCGGCGCCTCGTGGGTGACCCACTGGGCTCCAAGTGCATAGCCGGGGCGTACGCCGACACGGTCGTCACCAGCTCGGCCATGCCGCTGCGGCTCTTCCTGGGAGCGCGCGGCACGGTCGACATCGCCGACTTCGGCCGCCCGGCCATCATCGGCGTGGCCGGCCTGGTCGTCGTGGCGATCCTCGGCACGTTCCTCATCGCCCGCCAGGTCAGCCGTCCGGTGCGCCGGCTGACCGGCGCCTCCCAGATGCTCGCGGCGGGCATGCTCGACGTGCGGGTGCGCGTGAAAGGCGAGAGCGAGCTGGCCCGGCTGGCCGCCTCGTTCAACACGATGGCCGGGGCGCTGGAACAGAGCGAGGAACGCCAGCGGCGCCTCATCGCCGACGTGGCGCACGAGATGCGGACGCCGCTGTCGAACCTGCGGGGCTATCTGGAGGCGCTCTCCGACGGGGTGGTCGAGCCGAGCCCCGAGCTGTTCGCCTCGCTGCACGAGGAGACCCTCCTGCAAGGGCGCATCCTCGACGACCTCCAGGTGCTGGCCCTGGCCGAGGCGGGCGACCTGGGCTATACGAAGACGCCGGCCGACCTGACCGAGCTGGCCGCGGCCAGCGTGACGGCCCACCGGGCCCGGGCGGCCGAGGCGGGCGTGACGCTGACGCTCGACACGTCGCCCGAAGTGTGGGTGGAGGCCGACCAGGACCGGCTGCGGCAGGTGCTGGGCAACCTGCTGAGCAACGCGATCCGCTACACCGATCGGGACGGGCGGGTGGAGGTACGGGTCCGGGAGGAGTACGGCCAGGCGGTGCTGACCGTGCGGGACACGGGGGTGGGCATCGCGGCCGGCGACCTGCCCCACGTCTTCGAGCGGTTCTGGCGGGCCGACAAGGCGCGGCAGCGCGCCACCGGCGGCACCGGGCTGGGCCTGACCATCGCGCAGCGCATCGTCACCGACCACCAGGGCAGCATCGAGGTGACCAGCCAGCCGCACCTGGGCACGACCTTCACCGTGCGGCTGCCTACGGCGGTCCCCGGTCGTCCTACACCGGGCCCCGGTCGTCCTACACCGGGCCCCGGTCGACGAAGCTGAACGGGATGGTGGCCGGGAAGTCGCCGGCCAGCTCGACGTAGAGGCGGGCGTCGTCCTCGCTCCACTGCACGATGCCGTACGGCTCGCTGATCAGCGAATAGGTCGGGCGGTTCTTGTCGTCGAGCTCGCTGGTCGCGGAGACGGCGAACAGGGTCTCGTCGGAGACGGCGCAGTCGAGGGGAACCAGGGCCGAGGAGGCCCGGGTGTCCGAGGGCTCGATGCCGAGGCAACGACGCTCGCCGGACAGGGTGGGCACGGCCGAGGCGATCTGGAACTGCTCGCCGTGCGGGATGAGCATGAAGACGGACTCGGGAGTGGTGCCGCCGCCGGCCTTGGCCGGGGCGTTCTGCGGCAGGTAGAGGTCTTTGTCGACGTTGGCCAGATGAAGTAGGGTGCGGCGCTTGCCGGCCAGGATGCCGGGAAGCCCGGTCGCGGCCGGGGCGGGCGCGGGGGAGGACGACGCCGGGGCCGGGGTGGCGGCTTCGCTGTGGCGGTTGCGCAGCGCGAAGCCGGCTCCGCCGGCGGCCAGCGCGAAGACCACGACGGCGGCCGCGATGGCCCACGCGCGGCCGCGGCGGGGCTGAGTCGGGTAGTCGGGCGGGACGGGCCCTTCGTTCCAGGCGGGCGGCGGGGGTGTGGCGGTGAGGGCCGCCGTCGGGTTTCCCAGCAACCCGTCGAGCAGCTCCCGGGCCGTGGGGCGGGCGGCCGGGTCCTTGGCCAGGGCGCTCTCGACGATGTCGCGCAGGGGGCCGTCGAGGCCGGTCAGGTTGGGCGGCTGGGTCATGATGCGCATGGCGGTCGCGGTGGGGGAGTCGCCGCCGAACGGGGTGCGGCCCGTGGCGGCGAAGGCGACCACCGCGCCCCAGGCGAAGATGTCGGCCGGGAAACCGGCGGTGTCGGATTCGAACCGCTCGGGCGCCATGTAGGCGATCGTGCCGACCATGTTTCCGGTGCTCGTGTGGCGGCTGGTCACCTCGGTCGGCCGGGCGATCCCGAAGTCGATCACCTTGACGCCGCCCATGGCCAGCAGCACGTTGGCCGGCTTGAGGTCGCGGTGGATGACACCGGCGCCGTGGATGCCGGAGAGCGCGGTGGCGATGCCGACCGCCACGCTGTGCAGTGCGGCCCCGCCCAGCGGCCCCTTCTCACGGACCACGGCGTCGAGGCTCGGCCCGTCGACGAACTCGACCACCAGATAGGGCGGGTCGTGGTCGGGGTCGGCGTCGAGCACCTCGGCCGTGGAGAACGGCGGCACCTGCCGGGCCCGGTTGACCTCGCTGCGGAACCGGCGCACGAACTCGGGGTCGGCCGCGAACTCGCTCCGCACGACCTTGACGGCGACCGGCCGCCCGGCCGGGGTGCGCCCATGGAAGACGGTGCCCATGCCGCCCTCGCCGAGACGGCCGTCCAGCTCGTATCGGCCCAGCCGGGGCGGGTCGTCGGGACGCAGCGGCCGGTTCACGGATCGAACATTACCGCCAGCTGTCGACAGCTTCCCGCCCCCCGGTGGTCATCACGTGTCGCTCTCACGGGCACACACGAGGTGACCATCCATCGATAAGGTGGCGCGCATGGTGTGTCCGACCTGCGGGCTCGACAACGACCCCAGCGCCGCGGCCTGCGCCCGGTGCAACACCGCGCTGGTCGCGGCCCCCGCGTGGCCGCCACCCGGCTACACCCTCGCGGCCCCGCCGTCCGCCCCGCCGCCGGGATATACGCCGTCGTCCCCGCCGCCGGGATATACGCCGTCATCCCCGCCGCCTGGCTACACCCCGTCCACCCCGCCTGGATATACCCCGCCGCCCGGCGAACCGTCGTCTCCGCCTGGATACAACCCGCCGCCCGGCTATCCGTCGTCCGGTTATCCCGCGCCGCCGTCGTCGCCGCCCGTTTACGGCGGTCCGCCGCGCAACTGGCTCCCCCTGGTGGCCGGCGTATCCGTCGTCGTGCTGCTCGCCCTGGTCGCCGGCCTCGTCCTCTACCGCAACGGCCAGGACGATCCCGTGGCCGGCCCGCCGCCGGCCACCCAGACGACGACCGCCCCGGCCCCCACCACCGGGACGACGGACACGACCACCGCACCGCCCACGACCACGACGACCACCACCGCCGGTGATCCATTGCCGCAGGCGCGGGTGATCGACGACGTCCTGGTCCGCAGCAAGTCCAGTCGCGACAAGCTGAACAGCGCCATCGACCGCGTCGGCCGCTGCACCGGCCTGACGGGCGCCGTGTCCGACATGCGGGCGGTGGGCGACGAGCGCCGCGCCCAGATCGACGAGGTCCGCGGCGCCGACCTGTCCGCGGTGGGCAACGGCGAGTCGATCCGCTCCACCTTGGTCACCGCGCTCCAGCATTCCCTGGACGCCGACGCCGCCTTCGTGGAGTGGGCCGAGGCCGCCGTGAACGGGGGCTGCGCCGAGACCACCGGCCGCAAGGCCGCCTACGCCCGGGGACTGGCCGAGTCGGAACAGGCCGGCACCTCGAAGGTCGCCTTCCTGGCCGTCTGGAACCCGGTGGCGAACCAGCTGGGCCTGCCCACCCGCACCCGCCAGGGCATCTAACTGCTGAGGGCGGCGGTGACGGCTGCCTCGGCGGTGGGCTTGTCGACGCCCAGGCCGGCCAGGACGCCGGTGCCGTCCTCCAGTTCCAGCAGGGCCAGCAGGATGTGCTCGGTGCCCACGTGGGTGTGGTTCATGCGCAGGGCCTCGCGGAACGTCAGCTCCAAGGCCTTCTTGGCGTGCGCGTCGAACGGGATCAGGGCGGGCACCGAGTCGGCCGCGGCGGGCAGGGTCTTGATGGCCACCTCGCTCACCGTCTCCAGGGCCACGCCCTGCGCGACGATCGCCCGGGCGCCCAGGGCGGACGGGTCGGCGACCAGGCCCAGCAGCAGGTGGGCGACGCTGATCTGGGCGTTCCCGCGGTTGCGGGCCTCCTCCTGCGCCGTCACGACCACCTTGCGGGCGCGGTCGGTGAAACGGCTGAAACCCTGACTGGCGTCCAGGTCGGGGGCGTCCGGCTTGGCCACGAAGCGCTTCTGGGCGGCCTGCTTGGTGACGCCCATGCTCTGGCCGATCTCGGTCCACGAGGCGCCGGAGCGGCGTGCCTGGTCGACGAAGTGGCCGATCAGGTGGTCGGCGATGTCGCCCAGGCGCTCGGCGGCCAGGACCGCGTCGGAGAGTTGGTCGAGGGCGGTGTTGTTCTTGTTCTTGATGGTCTCGATCAGGTCGTCGAGCCGCACGGAATCCGTCATGCGTCAACCATAGGTTGACGATGGCGAAGCGTCAACTCAAGGTTGACGACGAATCAGAACGGCCACTGCGAGGCGACTATGGCGCCGATCGCGGCGGCGGCCTCCACTACCGTGCGCGTGCTGGTGGCGCTCTCGGCGAGCTCGCGCAGACGGGTCTGAACGCGGGTGCGGGCCTCGGGCGTACCCTCCTGAATGTCGCCCTCGATGGCCTGGACCTCGCGGGGGTGTTCCTCGCGGATGACGTCGAGCCGGGCGCGGACCTCGTCGGCCGGGGCGGCGTAGTAGTTGTTCTGGACGTTCGTGTTCTGGCCGCCGATGTTCTGCTGGCCACCGTGGACGTTCATGGTGCCGATCTTGATTTCCGGCTCAGGCACGGGATCCTCCGGGCGCGTTGTGCTGGGTGAAGGTGTTGCGGCCGCCGAAACTCTGCTGGCCGCCGTAGAAGGTGGCGTTGTCGATCGAGACCGACGCCACCGCGGCGCGGAACTCGGCCGTGTCGACGCCCTGCTCGGCCAGGTAGTCGAGGACCGTCTCGTTCACCACCCGGTCGAGCAGCTTCACGTATTTCTCGGCGTCGAGCACCTGCATGAATTTCACGGTCGGGCGCTGCGAGGCTAGCTCGCGGACGCTGAAGTGGGCGCCGTAGTCGTAGAAGCGGAAGTCGTCGGCGCTGCGGCCGGAGCGGGCCATCCGGCTCGGCAGGCGCAGCGTGTCCCAGCCGAGCCGGGCCAGGTGGACCGGGCCCAGGATGTTGTCGCGCAGGAAGCGGCGCAGCGTGTCGGCCAGCGCGTGGCCCTGCACGCGCTCCGGGCGTACGTTGTCGACGAACTGATAGCGGGGTTTGACCTGTGGCATCACCGTGCACACGAACTCGGTGTAGAGCATGCCGCCCTCGGCGGCCAGGTGGATGAACGCGGTGACGCCGATGCCCGAGTCCTGCGCGGGCAGCACGAGCCGGCCGTCGGGCGTGCGGATCTCCTTGCCGCTGGCCGGGATCACCGCCCGCAGGTAATGCCGCAGGCCGCCCTGCGGACTGCCCATGATGGCCTGGATGGTCTCGGGGGACGCCATCGTGCGCGGGGTGCGGGTCTGCGGGTCGATCAGCGGGTCGTCGCCACGGCGATGCCCGTCGGCCGCCACATAGGGCACCACGTAGATGTTCGGGATCCGCTCGCCCTCGCGCAGCTTCTCGTCGCGCAGGCCGACGACCGCGTCGTGCACGCGCTGGTTGAGGGCCACGGTGTCGATGGCGATGCGTTCCTCACCGGACGACGGTCGCAGCGTGATGGCGAACGACCAGCTGTGCTCGATGAAACCGGCGCCCGCGTACGGATCGATGTCCTGCACGCAGATGTTGCCGCGCTGCATCGCCGCGACCACCCCGAGCCGCCACTCGACGCGCGCGTTGAACCCCCGCGGCACGACCGGCGGGATGCCCGGCGCCAGCTCGGTGGTGAGGATGCCGTACGCCTGCCGCCGGGACAGGAACAGGGCGGCGAACATGCCGATCGCGAGCAGGATCGGCGTCGCCAGCAGGAACGCCCCCACGCCGCCGGAGAGCGGTGAGGAGGACGAGTAGTAGTACGAGGAGGAGTAGGGCGCGCCGAGATCGGCCAGGAAGCTGGCCGCGACGACCTGGAGCAGAAGGTAGCCGAGGAAGCAGAACAGGAGACCGGCCACCACGGCCAGCCCGGCGACGCGGACCCCGCGCGGCAGCTCCTTGTAGGACGAGGAGCGCAGGAACACGACGACCGCGCACAGCCCGAGCCATCCGACGGTCGCGAAGCTGGCGGCGCACAGGCCGACCACGAGCAGCCCGGTGACGATCGCGTAGCGGATCAGCAGCAGCCGGCGCGCGCGGAGGCAGTGCCGGACGACCGGGTCGAGATCGAAGCCGTACGACGGCGGCACCGCCTTGCGCTCCTCCTCGACGACCTCGCGGATGACGGCGTTGGCGAAGTCGGGATCGAGATAGGGCGCCCCGCACAGTTGCCGGGTCGCGTCGTTCAGCGTGGTGCCCGGCACATACGACGGCATGCTCAGCAACGGTGGCTGCGGTTCCCCCATGCCGGGAAACCTATCGGCGATCGTCGCTGCCGCGCCACCCCGTGCGGGGCGGCGCGGCAGCGACGTCCCGCGCCTCTACTTCTTGGGCGGGGTCACCTTGAGGACCATGAGCGGAAGCGGCCCGGTGATCTGCGTCTTCACCTCGAGCTTCACGCCGGCCCCGGCGACCTTCACCGAACCCTGCGGGTTGGTGCTGTCGTAGTACTTCAGCGGGTCGGAGTCGTCGAAGACCGGGATGGCCTTCTGGCGGGGCACCGCGACGGCGGCGCCGTTGCGGTGGAACGTGACCGGGTCGGTCGACTGGAGACCGAAGGTCGCGTCGAACGGCTGGCGCCGGTTGCCCAGCAGCACGCCGTCCGGGAAGACGACCGGCTTCGGGCGGGCGTCGACCGGGAGGCTGAGACCCACGCCCGGGTGACGGCTCGTGTTGTTGTTGCCGGCGGCCGGGTTGACGTACCAGACCAGAAGGCCGTCCTGATAGGGGAAGCGCTCGGCCCAGTCGGGCCGGGTGTCGGCCCAGCCCCAGTTGTACGGGCCCAGCTTCAGGGTCTCGTCGTAACCGGTGTACGTGCGGTACTCGGCGGCGTAGTAGGAGCCGTCGGCCAGCGGGACCACCACGGCCTGCGGCAGCTTGCTCTCGCCGTTCGCGGCCGTGCCCAAGGTGACGTACTGGCTCTTGCCGGGCTTGACCGTCACGAAGTTGGACCAGCCCAGGAAGATCTTCTCCCAGGCGCCCATGTAACCGGGCGTCGAGCCGATCGTCGGGGCGCCGCGGCCCAGCCACGAGCCGGCCGACATCAGCGTCCAGAAGCCGGTGCCGTTGTCACCGCCCGCGGTGTCGTAGAGGTCGGGCAGGCCCAGGTCGTGACCGTACTCGTGGGCGAAGACGCCGAGGCCGCCGTTCTCCGGCTCGGTCGTGTAGTCACCGATCCAGATGCCGGTGTCGCCGATCTGCACGCCGCCGGCCAGGTTGCCGGCCGGGCCCGCGGTGCCCTCCAGGTCGGAGAAGGCGTACCAGCGGTGCGACCAGATGGCGTCCTCACCCTGGGCGCCGCCGCCGGCCTCCTCACCCTCGCCGGCGTGGATGGCCTGGAAGTGGTCGACGTAGCCGTCCGGCTCGTTGAAGTCGCCGTCGTCGTCGAAGTCGTCGCGGTCCCAGACGTCGAAGGTCTTGAGATAGGCGGCGACCTCGGCCGGGGTCTTGCCGGCCGCGATCTGGCTCTCGTACCAGGCGGTCGCGCTGTCCTTGATGTAGTTCCAGTAGCCGTCGTCCTCGGCGATCTCGTTGCTGCCGTAGCGGGCCTCGTTGTAGGGCAGCTTCACCCAGTCCGAGACGTCGCCGCCGACCGTGTAGCGGCCGCCCGACTGCTTGTAGTAGAAGTTCGCCATCGACTCCTTGTTCTTGGCGAACAGCAGCTGCTTGTAGTGCGCGGAGTTGAAGTCGGCCTGCCAGATCGTGGTGTTGTCGTCGGCCCGGTTGGGCTGCGGGATCTGGTTGTGCACGGGGCCGGGGGTGCCGCCGGTGGCCGGGAGGGTGGCGTCGCCGAACTCGGTCAGGAAGGTGAGGACCGGGTCGGTCTTCGTCTCCTTCTTGCGGTACTCGACGTACTTGCCCTTGCCGAGCTTGACGACCTCGGAGCCGTTCTTCTTCTCGGTGGTCACCTGGCCGGCGATGAGCTTGCGTACGGCCTCGGTGCGCTCCGCCTCCCGCTGCTCGGCCAGCGGGTGCGGCAGGTTGTCCTCGCCGAGCGACGCGGTGGGCTCACGATCGGCCCGGTCCGGTCCCGCGGCGGGCGCCGCTGCGGCCGGCGTGGCGATGAGGGTCGCCACCACCGCGCCGGCCAGCGCGACGCTGAATGTCTTCCTCAAGAGGGGTCACTCCTTCAAGAAAGCTACGTCCGTCCGCTCATAGAATCTTAGATATTTCGATGTAGCAATGGGTGGGGGAGCCTTTAGTCCGGTCAAGGGCGGTGGTGGGGAGGTCGGATGGGTTTTCTCAGAGAAGTTAAAAGTTCTCGATGTCTTGACTAAAGCTTCTGGGCTCCGAGGATGGGAGGATGAAGCCGCTCCGCCGGGGTCTGTTCGCGCTCGTCGCCGTCGCCGTCGCTGTCCTCGGGCTGCCGCCGTCACCCGCCGGCGCCCACGGGACGCTGGGCATGTCCGTTCCCGCCCAAGGGGCGACGGTCAGTGCGCCGCTGGGCAGTGTGGAGCTGTTCTTCACCGAGAAGGTGCCGGACAACGCGTACTTCGCCATCAGCGCGCCGGGCGGGGGACGGGTCGACAACGGGTGGGAGCACGCGGCGCCGCGGGCGCTCGACAAGCCCGTGACCGAGTACTTCATGGTCGAGGGCAAGTTCGAGCCCCGGCAGTACACGACCGGCTATCCGGCGCGGGTCCGCGTGGCCCATCTGCCGGCCACCGGGGAGTACCGGGTGGACTATCAGTCGAAGGCGTCGGACGGTGATCCGGTGCGGGGGTCGCTGACCTTCAAGTACACGGGGCCGGCCACCGCGGCGCCCGTCGGGTGGGCGCCGCCTACGGGTCAGCCCGATCCGGCGCTCGGCTCCTCCGAGAACCACGGTACGGCGCCCAGCGCGGCCGCTCCGGCCGCCGCTACGCCGCCCGCCGCTCTTTCCGCGCCCACGCCCGCGCCGTCCTCCGGCGACAGTGGCAGCTGGCTCTTCGTCTGGCTGGCCGTCGCCGCGGCGGTGGCCGTCGTCGGCGCCTTCCTGCTCGGGCGCCGGGCCCCTTCCCTGAGCCGGGCGCGGCCCGCAGGCCGGAACCAGCCGAAGGGCCGAGGGTCGGGACAGAATAGTCAGAAAGCACGAGGAAAACGGAAAAATCCGTCGGGAGGCGGGGGTCGACCGAAGGGCGCGGCGTCGGGCCGGGACTGGCCGAAGGGCGCGGCTTCGGGCCGGGACTGGCCGAAAGGTGCGGCTTCGGGCCGGGATTGGCCGCGAGGCGCGGGGCGGGATCGCGCGCCCGGCGCTGAGCCCGCTGTCGCCACGGCTCCGGGCGTTGTCAGCGCGGCCATCAGTGACTCTCCGGGCGGCTCGTCCGGTGCCTCTCTTGGCAGCGCGCCCGGCGGCTCGTCCGGTGGTTCTCCTGGCGGCTCGTCCGGCGGCTCGACTGGCGGGTCGGCTGGCGGCTCGTCCGGCGGGTCGACTGGCGGCTCGTCCAGCGGGTCGACTGGCGGGTCGACTGGCGGCTCGTTCGGCGGTGATGGGCGGCGGTCCATTCCGCTGGGGCCGCTCGCGGTCGGTGCGGTCGTGGTGGCGCTGATCGGCGGCTACGCTCTCGGGCGGAGCACCGCGGCCCCGGAAGCGCCACCCTCACCGCCCGCCCCGGCGGCGGCCGCGGCGGTGGCCACCGGGCACCAGCACAACGGTGGGGCGGCCACTCTGGAGGCGTCCGGCACTTCGATCAGCTCGGGCGGCTACACGCTTCAGCCGGTCCATCGCTCGCAGGCGCCCAAGACCACCACCGACTACACGTTCCGGATCCTGGGGGCCGACAAGAAGCCGGCCACCCGCTACGCCGTGGTCCACGACAAGCCGCTGCATCTGGTCGTCGTCGGGCGTGATCTGGCCGATTTCCAGCACCTGCACCCCACGATGTCGGCCGACGGCCTGTGGACGGTCCCGCTGGCGCTGGCCAAGCCCGGCGCCTATCGGATCTTCGCCGACTTCACCGTCGAGAACGCGGCCGGCGCCACGGTCCCGCTCGTCCTCGGCGCCGACCACCATGTGCCCGGCGCGGGCCCCCAGGCCGACCTGCCGCCCGCCGCCACCACCGCCCAGGCCGGCCCCTTCACCGTCACCATGGAGGGCGCGCCCAAGCCCGGCGCCACCGTGCCTGTCCTGTTCCGTGTCACCCGCTCCGGTGCCCCGGTGACGCTCGAGCGCTACCTGGGGTCGTACGGCCATCTGGTCATCCTCCGCGAGGGCGACCTGGGCTACGTCCACGTCCACCCCGACGCCGACCTCTCGGACGGCGCCGTCAAGGTCGCCACCTCGATCCCGGCCGCCGCCCGCTACCGGGCCTTCTTCGAGTTCCAGGTCGAGGGCAAGGTCCAGCGGGCCGAGTTCACACTGGATCTCGACTGAGCCGCCCACCGCGCCGGGTGCTCCGGCGCGGTGGGCGGCTGTTCGTCAGGTGGTGCGGTCGACCGCCGCGGCGGCCAGGTCGGCCAGCGCCGAGCGGACGAAATCGGGGAGCGGGGCCGCCTCCAGCGCCGTCAGGCCGGCTTCGGCCCGGACGCGGATCATCTGCTCTATGCGGTCGAGGGCGCCCGTCTCCTTGATGATGGACCGGAGCTCCTCGGCGCCGTCGGCGTCCAGAGCCGGGTCGCCGAACAGCTCGGACATGCGGGCCGCCTGGTCGCGGTCGGCGGCGTCGCGGGCCAGGGCCATCATCACCGTCATCTTGCCCTCGCGCAGGTCGTCCAGTGTGGACTTCCCGGTGACGGCGGGGTCGCCGAAGACGCCCAGGACGTCGTCGCGCAGCTGGAACGCGTCGCCCAGCGGGTCACCGAACTCGGTGAACGACGCCGACAGCGAGCGCGGCGCGCCGGCCAGGCAGGCGCCGATCTGCAGGGGGCGGGTGACCGTGTAGCGGGCCGACTTCATGCGGATGACCGTCAGCGCGCTCGCCACCGAGCCGTCGCCGACGCCGGAGACCAGATCCAGGTACTGGCCGGCGATGACCTCGGTCCGCATGAGCGCGAAGGCGGCGTACCCCTGGTGAATCTGTCTCGGGGGTAGCCCGCACTCGTGGAACATCTGCTCGGCCCAGGCCGCGCACAGGTCGCCGCAGAGCAGTGCGGTGTTGCGGCCGAAGGCGAGCGAGTCGCCGCGCCAGGCGTGGCGGTCGTGGACGGTGGCGAACAGGCGGTGCATCGACGGCTGGCCGCGGCGGCGGTCGCTGCCGTCGATGATGTCGTCGTGGATGAGCGCGAAGGCGTGGAACAGCTCCAGCGCCGCCGCGGCCCGGATCACCTCGGGGCAGTCCTCGCCCCCGCCGCCGCGCCACCCCCAGTAGGCGAAGGTGGGACGCAGCCTCTTGCCGCCGGCCAGGACGAAGCGGCGCAGCGAGTCGAGCGCGCCGCGCGGGGCGCCGTCCGGCCACGCCGGGTCCTGGCGGTCGATGAACTCGGCCAGGGCCGTGTCGAACCGTTGACTCAGGGGCCGGCGCGTCGCCTGGAGCGTCATGACGCCAGCCCCGTCAATTCCAGCAACAGGGCCTTCACCTCCGTCGCCGCGATCTCCTTCCGGGCCCGGGCCGGGTCGGAACACAGGAACACCGGGCCGTCGTCGGGATCGTCGGGCAATCGGCCGTGTGACCCGCGCACCGCCTTGGCCCCGGCGTCGAGGCCGACCACGTCCATGACGTACCGCAGGCCCAGCTTCTTGCGGGCCACCGCGGTGACCGCCCGCCGCTTGGCCGCTCCCGGGTTGGCCGGGTCGAAGAACAGCTCGGCCGGGTCGTAGCCGGGCTTGCGGTGGATCTCGACGACCCGGGCGAAGTCGGGCGCCCGCGCGTCGTCGAGCCAGTAGTAGTACGTGAACCAGGAGTCCGGCTCGGCCACCAGCACCAGATCGCCCGCCCGCTCGTGGTCGAGCCCGTACCGCGCCTTGTCCGGGCCCTCGAGCACCTGGTCGACGCCGGGCAGGGCGGCGCAGAGCTTGGCCACCTCGGCGACGTCGGCCTCATCGCGGACGTAGACGTGGGCCACCTGATGGTCGGCCACGGCGAAGGCCCGCGACACCCACGGATCGAGATATTCCATCCCGTCCTGGGCGTAGACCTCCAGGAGACCTTCCTTGCGCAGCAACCGGTTCACGTCGACCGGGCGGCTCACGTCGGTGATGCCGTACTCGGACAGCACCACCACCGTGGTGCCCTTCGCGGCCGCGTCGTCGAGCAGCGGTGTCAGCACCTTGTCGAGCTCGGCCGCGGCCGCCGATGCCTCGGCCGCCGAGGGGCCGAAGCGTTGCAGGTCGTAGTCCAGGTGCGGCACGTAGACGAGGGTGAGGTCGGGCTGCTTGGTCTTCAGCAGGTGGCGGGCCGCGTCGACGATCCACTGCGACGACGGCATGCCCGCGCCCGGTCCCCAATAGGTGAACAGCGGGAACGGCGGCAGTTCGTCGTGCAGCGACGGGGGATAGGTGTAGCAGTCCGGCTCCTTGCGGCCGTCCGCGCGGTAGATCGGGCGCGGCGTGATGGTCCAGTCGACCCGGGCGCCCATCGCGTACCACCAGCAGACGTTGGCCACCGTGAAGTCCGGCCGCAGCCGCCGGGCGTCGTCCCAGATCTTGTCGCCGCCGACGAGAGCGTTGTGCTGCCGCCAGAGGAAGACCTCGCCCAGCTCCCGGAAGTACCAGCCGTTCCCGACGATCCCGTGCTCGCTCGGCAGGGCCCCGGTCAGGAACGTGGACTGGGCCGAGCAGGTCACCGCCGGCAGCACGGTGCCCAGCTCGGCCTGGAAGCCCTGTGCGGCCACGGCTTTCAACCGCGGCATGTGCGCCAGCAGGCGCGGGGTCAGCCCGACCACGTCGAGCACCAGCAGCTTGCTCATCGGTTCACCGCCATCAGGTCGCGCGCGAAGGCGAGCTCGGCCGCGATGCCGTCGGCCAACCCCGCTTCGTCTCTCGGCCGTTGGGACTCCGGGAGGACACCCCAGGTGTACGTCTCCACGTCGAAGTGCTCGCATCGCTCGCCGGGCGCCGTCAGGAGCTCGTACAGCGCCTCCCGGATCACCGGCACGGTCGAGGTCAGCGGCGCCTCGGGCTCGGCGTGCAGCGGCACGTGGTAGTGGATCCGCCACGGCCCCGGCAGGCGGCGGTCGAGCGCCTCGTCGAGGTCGTCGGCCGACCCGCCCTCGGCCGAGCGCGTCTGATGCAGGAAACGCTTCTCGGCGTACGACCTCAGCACCTCCTCGGCCGCCAGCGGATCATCCGCCTGGAGCGCGGCCGACACCTGGGTCTTCACCACCGGGATGCCGGCCCGGCGCAGCCGGTCGAGCGCCTCCACCGGCTTCTCCCAGGCGCACGCCAGATGCGCGAGATCGAGGCACACGCCGAGCCACCGGGTGTCCATCTTGGCCAGCAGCTCGGCCGCCTGCGTCGTGTTCTCGACCAGACAGCCCGGCTCCGGCTCGAAGCCGACCCGGATCGTGCGGCCGGTCTCGCCCGCGATCCGGTCGAGGCCACGGGCCAGATCGTCCAGATGCCGAGTGGCCGCGGCCGACCGCTCCGCGTCCCACGGGGTGCGCCAGGCCAGCGGCAGCGACGACACCGAGCCGTAGTTGGCCGTGTCCGGCATCAGATCGGCCAGCACCCGCGCGCAGTTCAGCGTGTAGTCCAGGCGTTCCCGCTCGGTCCAGTCGGGGTAGTAGACGGCGTGCTTGACCACCGGCGCCTGGAACGCCTCGTACGGGAATCCGTTGAGGGTGACCACCTCCAGACCTCGGACATCGAGCTCCCGCCGCAGTTTCCTTCGCAAAGCGGGATCGCCGGCGAGCGCCGCCGCGGCCGGAGCGGCCAGCCACAGGCCGAGGCCGAGCACGTCCGAGCCGAGGCGCCGCCGGATCGGCAGGGCGTAGGTGTCGAGCTGGCCGATGATGCCGTCGAGGTCCTCGGCCGGATGCACGTTGGTGCAATAGCTCAGATGCATCAGCTGCCTCCCCGCAGGATCGAGTTGCCGGCGAACGTCGCCTCGGCGCCCTCGACGTCCGACAGGTCGAGCCGGCCCGACTGCGCATAGAACGCGACCGGGTTCTGCCACAGCACCAGATCGACGTCCTCGGCCGAGAATCCGCCGGCGAGCATCGCCTCCGCCGTCCGCACGGTGAGCAGCGGATCGGACTTGCCCCAGTCGGCCGCCGAGTTCACGAGGACGCGCTCCGTGCCGTACTTGCGAAGGATCTCCACCATGCGGTCGGGCGACATCTTCGTGTCCGGATAGATGGAGAAGCCGATCCAGACCCCGGCGTCGCGGGCGGCGTCGACGGTCACCTCGTTGAGATGGTCGAGGGCGACCCGGCCCGGGTCGATGCCCGACTCCTTGATGACGTCGAGGCTGCGCTGGGTGCCGCGGGCCTTGTCCCGGTGCGGCGTGTGCACCAGAGCCGGCAGATCGTGGTCGAGCGCGAGGGCCAGCTGGGACGAGAACGCCTCGTCCTCGGCCGGCGTCATCGAGTCGTACCCGATCTCGCCGACCGCCACCACCCCGTCCTTGGCCAGATAGCGCGGCAGCAGGTCGAGCACCGGCCGGCAGCGCGGATCGTTGGCCTCCTTGGGGTTCAGCGCGATGGTGGCATGGTGGCGGATGCCGAACTGCGAGGCCCGGAACGGCTCCCACCCGATGATCGAGTCGAAGTAGTCGGTGAACGAGCCGGGGTTGGTGCGCGGCTGCCCGAGCCAGAACGCGGGCTCCACCACCGCCCGCACCCCGGCTTCGGCCATCCGCTGATAGTCGTCGGTGGTGCGCGAGGTCATGTGGATGTGCGGATCGAAGATGCGCATCAGGCCTCCTTCAGCTGGTCGAGCAATGCGAGCGCGTCGGGCGGCATGTCGCGGCCGGCGGCGTGACGTTCGAGGGCGAAGGCGCGCAGCATCGCGCCGAGCCGCGTGTCGGCCCGCTCGGACAGGCGATGGATCTTTGCCAGGGGTACGCCCATGAAGACGCACTTGAGCACGGCCTGCCGCCACGCCTCCTGGTCGAGATGGTCGCTGTACGGCCCGAGCGCGGCCGCGACGAGCCGCGTGTCGTTGGTGCGCAGCGCGTCCTCGAGCAGCGGGACGGCGCTGGGCCCGATCGGCAGCAGCGGCAACGCCTTCAGCACGGCGAGCTTCTCGGCCGTGTCCCCGTAGCGGTAGATGTCACCCACCTGCTCGGGCGGAACGGCGGCCAGCAGCAGGGCGCGGGCCGCCTCGTCGGTCGCCCAGCCACCGGCGAGCGGCTCCCGCCCGTATTTGCGCCCGGCCGCCGGGAACAGCGAGGCGACCGCGCCCGGATCGTTGTTGACCCGTCGCAGATCGGCGGTGAGCCGTTCGTTGCCGTCGAGCTCGGCGTGCAGATCATCCAATGTGGTCATGCGAAACCTCCTTGGCCGCGTTCCTCAGGAAGTCCAGCGACTGCGCGGCGATCGCCGGCGCGGCGTGCGAGTGGCGGGGCAGCTCCACCGAGATCAGACCCGGATAGGGGGCGAACGCTTCGAGCACGGGTGGGAAGTCGATCTCACCGGTCCCGAATTCGAGATGCTCGTGGACGCCGCGCCGCATGTCGTCGATCTGCACGTTGACGAGGTGGTCCATCACGGCCGTGACACAGTCGGCGACCGGGATGGGTTCCAGGCAACGGCAGTGGCCGATGTCGAGCGTGATGCCGAAGTTCGGGGGCTCGCCCAGATCGGCGTGGAGCCGCCGCCAGTCGGCGATGTCGTTGACGAGCATGCCCGGCTCGGGCTCGAAACCGAGGGTCACTCCGGCCGAGGCTGCGACATCGACGATTTCGAGGCAGCCGTCGACGAGACGGCCCCAATGCTCCGGATCGCCGATCCCGGCCCAGAAGGAGACGGCCTCGGCGCCCAGATCGGCGCCGACCTGGACCGCTTTCTTGAGGTATTCGAGCCGGAGCGCGGGATCGTCGTCCATCAGGGTGGGTGAGTGCTTGCGCCACGGGTCGAGCAGATAGCGGGCGCCCGTTTCGATGACGACGGCCAGGTTGTGTTTCTCCAGGTCGGCGGCGACGGCGGCGGTGCGGCGGGCCAGATCACCGTCGAACGGGTCCAGGTGGTTGGTGTCGAGGGTCAGCGCGACCCCGTCGTAGCCGAGATCGGCGATGACGGCGAAGGCCTCCGGCAGGCGGTGGTTGCCGAAGCCGTTGGTTCCGTAACCGAATCTCATGTGGGCGACACCTTTCGGGCCAGGCGCCGGGCGAGGGGCGCGACAAGGGCGAGCGCCAGGCCGTACGCGGGGGAGCCGGCCCGGGCGGTGAGAGCACCCTGAAGCTGCGGCAGATCGGTGATGCCGGCGCCGACGGCGGCCCGGATCCGCCCGGCCGTGGGCTCGGCGGCGGCACGGGCCTGCGCGGTGCCGTAGCCGGCGGCGTACCAGGCGGACAGCGCCCCGGCGGCGGGGGACGAACCCGCCGTCGTGACGGCCAGGCTCAGCGTCCCGGCGAGCGTGGCCAGGGGCAGAGCCGGCGTCGCCCCGGACACCTCGTGCCGCGACAGCGCCGTGACCGTGTAGGTGTGTGCCGCCACGGTCAGCGCGGACGGAACGGCTCGGCGCACCCGGCCTCCGCTGGCCCCGAGCAGCACGTCGAGACCGCGGCAGGCGGCCATCACGGCCGGGCCGGCGGGGGTGTTCTTGGCCCAGACATCGTAGGCCCAGACCGCCGCCGCGAGGGGTGCCGCGACGGCGAGGGCCCGGCGGCCGCCGGCCAGCGCGGCCAGCCCGACGCCGGCCGCGGTCAGGCCGGCCGCCGTCAGCAGCGCCTGCCGTGGTGGGACGCGCCCGGAGGGGATGGGACGCTCCGGGCGTTCGCGGGCGTCGAGCTCGCGGTCGGCCCAGTCGTTGGCGGCCATCCCGCCCCAGTAAAGACACACCGAGGCCGCCATCAACCCCGGTGTCGACCGTCGCAGCCCGCCGGCCGCCGCCCCGCCCGCCATGATGTCGCCCGGCACCGAGAGGGCGGCCGGTGCCCGGACCAGTTCGGCCAGGTCACGCAGCCCCATCGAGGCCCCTCACGAAGCTCACCAGCCGGGCCCACTGGTCCGGGAGCGCGTGCGGCACCTCGCCGATCGGGTCCTTGAAGAAGAACGCCAGGTCGGTCAGGGGGCCGCCGCGGCCGGCGGCGTGTGCGGCCGCGGTCAGGCGGGCCAGGTCGAGGATCAGCGGGGCGGCCAGGGCCGAGTCGCAGCCGTGCCAGGAGAACTCCATGCGCATGCGGGTGCCGAGGAAGCCGCTGAACGTGATCAGGTCCCAGGCCGTCTTGAAGTCGCCGATGTCGTCGACGTATTCGATGTGGCTGCTGCCCTGCGGCTGATATCCGAGGGTCTCGGCCAGCACCCGCTGCTTGCTTCCGGCCTTGGCCGCGTTGGCCGCCGGGTCGGCCAGGTTGGCGCCGTCGCCGCCGCCCAGCAGGTTGGTGCCGGCCCAGGTGCGCACGCGCAGGTTGCGCATGGCGAACATGGGCGCCAGCACCGATTTCACGAGCGTCTCGCCGGTCTTGCCGTCGTGGCCGGCGTACGGCAGGCCCACCGAGTCGGCCAGCTCCCGCAGAGCGGGCAGCCGGGTGCCGGTCGACGGGGTGAAGTCCACGTACGCGCAGCCGCTCTTGAACGCCGCGTAGGCGTAGAGGGAACTCGGCGGCAACACGGATTCTTCGGAAAGCGCGCGCTCGAGAAGATCGAGGGAGGCGTGGGCCGGGTGAGGGGTGGCGGCCGGCTCGGTCGACGAGACGTTGATGACCACCACCCGCTCCAGGCCGCGACGACGCCGGAAGTCGTCGATGTCCTGGGCGATCAGCCGCGCCACCTCGAGCTGGGTGGCCGCCGTCGGCACCGGCCGCAGCTCGCGCTGCAAGGCCGGCAACTGGTCGGCGACGGCCGCCGCCGGGCCCACGGGGAGCACGCCGGCGGCGACCAGATCCTCGACCTTCTTCTCCAGGGTGATGTCGCTGATGTCGTGGCCACCGAACACCAGCTCGCCCAGGCCCGGAACGGCCCTGCTGGCCAGTGCCGGCAGCTCGGTGACGCAGCCGAGCGGCTCGGCGAGCCCGGCGCGTAGTGCGGTGGCCCCGACCATGCTGGTCACCGCCACAGATCCTCGTGCTCCGATCAACCACACGCCGGTCGTCATACGAACCTCCCTGTTCCTGTTGCTCAGTTGCCGTAGACCTCGAAGTTGTAGAGCGAATAGCCCCACTGGGTCCCGCGCGCCGTTCCGTTGATCCGCACATACCGGGCCTGCGCGCTCAAACCCGGATGGTCGTCCTCGCCGCCGTTGGCCGCTGTCACCGACTTGACGGTGGTCCAGGTATTGCCGTCGGCCGAGGTCTGGATCTGGTACGCCGAGCCGTACGCGGCCTCCCACTGCAGGCGCACGCGCGACACCGTGTAGGTGGCCCCGAGGTCGACCCGGATCCACTGCGGGTCGCTGAAGGCGCTCGACCAGCGGGTCGTCGCCGAGCTGTCGACCGCGTTCGAGGCCGGGTAGCTGGCGTTCTCGACGCTGGACGCGGTGGCCGCCTTGTTCAGGGCCACGTTCGACGCCGGCGGCGCCACGCTCAGGTCCTTGACGCGCACGTTGCGGAAGGCGGCCGTGTCGGCGCTGCCGTGGTTCTGCAGGCCGATGTAGCCGTCCAGGTTGCGGGCCGGGTCGGTGTTCGTGAAGTCGTTGATGAGCCGGCCGTTCAGGTAGACCCGGATCCGCTGGCCCTCGACGAGCAGCTCGTAGGTGTTCCACTCGCCGGGCGGGTTCAGCGCGGCGTCGCGGGCGGCCAGGTCGGCTGACTTGAAGGTGTAGATGGCGCCGGTGGTGCGGTCGGCCGCGTCGGTGGCGTCGATCTGCACCTCGTAGCCCTGGTTGACCGCCACCCACGGGTCGTTGTTCGGGTTGGGGAAGCCGACGAAGATGCCCGAGTTGCTGTCACCGGTCAGGCGCCAGTCGGCCTTCAGCGAGTACGAGGTGAACTGCTTGGCCGAGTACCAGAGCAGGCCCATCCCACCGGTCGAGGTGAGGGTCGCGTCCGTGTTGGTGAAGCTGCCCGGCCCGGCCTGCGTCCACCCGGTCGTGCTGCCGTTGTACAGCGGCGTGTACCCGGTCTCGGGACGGCAGTCGGCCTTGGCCCGGCCCGCCGCGTAACGGATGCCGCCGAGCAGGTGACTGCGGAAATTCCCGTCCGCGTACGACTCCTGGGTGTGCCCGAAGCCGGTGTACCAGGACCTTCCGGAGTCGACCGTCTTGCACCAGGCGATCGGGTGGTCGGCGCCCATGTTCCCGCCCGAGTACGTCGACTCGTCCAGCGTGGCCAGCACGTGTGACGTGCTGCGCGGGTTGGTCCGGTAGTTGTAGAGCTCGTCGGTGCGCGTCCACGACTGCGGCAGGTGGGCCGTGCTCGCGTGGGCCCGGTCCTCGACCCGCGAGGTGACCTGCTGGATCGCCGGGTGCGAGTGGAAGTACGCGCCGACCAGCTGCCCGTAGAACGGCCAGTCGTACTCGGTGTCGGCGGCCGCGTGCACACCCGTATATCCGCCGCCGCCACGGACGTACGACTCGAAAGCCGTCTGCTGCGTGGCGTTGAGGACGTCACCGGTGGTGTTGAGGAAGATCACCGCTTCGTACTGCGCCAGGTTGGCCGTGGTGAAGGCGGCCGCGTCCTCGGTCGCGGTGACCGTGAAGTTGTTGGCGGCGCCCAGCGTGCGGATCGTCTGGATGCCGACTGGGATGGCGTCGTGCCGGAAACCGGCGGTCTTGGAGAAGACCAGGACGTCGTACGGCGCGTCGGCGGCGTTCGCACTCGACGCGGTGAATGTGCAGGCGGCGATGGCGGTCAGGGCCATCGCGCCGGCCAGGAGCTTGCGCATGGAACCTCCTTAGCTAGGGGGAGGGTGGGCGCCCGTGTGGGGGGACGAGCGCCCACCTTCTTGCGGGGAAGGTCAGCTGCCGTACACCTCGAAGTTGAAGAGCGAGTAACCCCAGGCGGTGGCCCGGGTCGTGCCGTTGACGCGGACGTAGCGGCCCTGCGCGTTCAGGCCGGTCAGGTCGTCCACCCCGCCGTCGCCCCCGGTCACCGAGCGGACCGTGGTCCAGGTGGAGCCGTCGGCCGACGTCTGGATCTGGTACGCCGAGCCGTAGGCGGCCTCCCACTGCAGACGTACCCGGGAAATCGCCTGTGAACTGCCCAGGTCGACCCGGATCCACTGCGGATCGGCGAACGCGCTCGACCACCGCGTGGTGGCCGACGCGTCGACGGCGGCGGAGGCCGGATAGGTGGCGCTCTCGGTGCTGGACGCCGTGGCCGGCTTGTTCAGCGACAGCAGGTTGGCCGTGCTGAAGGTGAAGCTGTCGACGTCGTAGAGCGCGCCCGTGCCCGTGCCGGCGAAGGTCAGGTAGAGCGAGGTCGTCCCGGCCGGGGCGCCGGAGATCCTGCCCGTGACGTTGACGAAGGTGTCCCACGACCCGGTCGGCGCGACGGTGGCCGATCCGATGACCGTGCCGGTGGGTGAACCCGTACGGACCTGAACCGTGCCGCCGCTGCCGGCCGAGGAGACCCGGGCCGTGAACGAGGTGGCGTTGTTCAGCTTGTACGGGTCGAACTGGATCCAGTCGCCGTTGTTGATGTCGCCGACGGTCTGGCCGCCCTCGGCCGTGGCCTTGGTGAACTTGTTGACGCCGGAGGACGTCTTGAAGTGCTCGGCCTGGCGCTTGCGCGGTTGCAGGATGTGCTGCGCGTGGGTGGTCAGCCCGCCCTTGTCGGTGTACGACGCGTCGAAGATCGGGAAGATGTTCGCGGCGTCGTCGTGCTCACCGTCGGTGGGAATCGCGATGGTGCCGGAACAGCCGTTCTGCGACGTGATCTGGTGCCCGTGCTGGTCGTGACCGAGCACGTAGGCCATGGTGACCTTCGAGCAGTCGATCGTGCCGTCCTCGGGGTCGGTGACGGTGACGCTCCACGGGACACTGTCGCCGAACGACACGAGCTGGCCCGAGGCCGGTGTGGTGATGGTGACGACCGGCGCGGTGTTGCCGACGGTCACCGGGACACTGGCGGTGCCGGTCGCGCCCTGCGGGTCACGCACGGTCAGCGTCGCCGCATAGGTGCCATTGGTGGCGTACGTCTTGGTCGGGTTGGCCGACGTCGACGTCGTGCCGTCCCCGAAGGCCCACGAATACGTCAGGGCGCCGCCCTCGGGATCGCTGCTGCCCGCGGAGGAGAAGGTGACGGTCAGCGGAGCAGACCCGGAGGTGGGATTGGCGCTGGCCACGGCGGTCGGGGCACGGTTGGCCCCGGCGACGTAGTCGTAGCGGTAGAGGGCCGAGTTGGCGTCGCCGTTGAAATAGCCGGTGCCGTAGTCGAGGACGTAGAGCGAGCCGTCCGGCCCGAAGGCCGAGTCCATGACCTGCTTGCCGTTCCACGGGAACGTGTCGATGGCGCCGGGGGTGCCGTTGGCGTTGACCACGATCGGCTTGATCCAGCCACGGCCGAACTCGGCGGCGAAGAACTGCCCGTCGAACGACTGCGGGAACTTGGTGGTCGACGGGTTGCTCGCGCTGTACCGGTAGACCGGGCCGCCCATGGGCGACTCGGAGCCGCCGCCGAACTCGGGCGGGGAGCCGGCGTCACCGGCATAGCGGATCCAGGCCGGCTGGGCCGGCGGCAGGGTGGTCAGACCGGTGTTGCGGAACGAATTGTTGGTGGGGCCGCCGGTGCAGTTGTACTTGGCGCCGCCGGTGTTGGCCGCGAAATCCCACTCGTTGTACGTCTCGTTCGTGGTGTTCGTACCGGTGCAGTACGGCCAGCCGAAGTTGCCGGGACCGGTGACCCGGTCGAACTCGACCTGGCCGGAGGGGCCGCGGGTGGCCGAGGTGGTGCCGGCGTCGGGCCCGTAGTCGCCGACGTAGACGTGGCCGGTGGCCTTGTCGACGCTGATCCGGTACGGGTTCCGGAAGCCCATGGCGTAGATCTCGGGCCGCGTGTTGGCGGTGCCGGGGGCGAAGAGATTGCCCGAGGGGATCGAGTACGACCCGTTGGCGTTGACCTTGATCCGCAGGATCTTGCCGCGCAGGTCGTTGGTGTTGCCGGCGCTGCGCTGAGCGTCGTAGGCCGGGTTGCGGTTGGTCCGCTCGTCGATCGGCGAATAGCCGGCCGAGTCGAACGGGTTGGAGTCGTCACCGGTCGACAAATAGAGGTTGCCGGCGGCGTCGAAGTCCATGTCACCGCCGACATGGCAGCACATGCCCCGGTCGGTGGGCACGTCGAGGACGGTGACGGCGCTGGCCTGGTTGATGGTGAAGTCGGCGTTGAGGGTGAACCGCGACAGGCGGTTGACGCCGGCCCAGGTGGCCCAGGTGGCAGCGGTGCCGGTGGCGGGAGCGTCACCGGCGGGGGTGTTCAGCGGAGGGGCGTAGAACAGGAAGATCTGCCGGTTGGTGGCGAAGCCGGGGTCAACGGCGACGCCTTGGAGGCCCTCTTCGTCGTGGGTGTAGACGGGGATGGTGCCCACGACAGAGGTGGCGCCGTTGGCGTCGGTGCGCCGAACGGTGCCGTCCCGCGAGGTGTGCAGAACGGAGCGGTCGGGCAGGACGGCCAGGCCGATGGGTTCACCGGTCTCGGCGACCCCCTTGGCCAGGGTGACCTGCTGGAAGTCGGCGGGGTTGATGACAGCGGACGCTGGGGCGGCGGCCGCGAAGGAGAGGAGGAGAGTGGCTGAAGCCATCGCAGTTAATCGATGGATTCGGGTTCGATGGTTCACGGAGTCCCTTCCTTACCTGGGGATGAGCGAGGGGGACATCTGCCGGAAACATTCCCGTAGTGCTGCTCACGTTAGGAACTTCGCGTCGTCCGTGTCCAGACTTTTGGATCGACCGTCTTAAACTTTTACGTCATCCGCCGAAAGTCCATCTGGGTGGTGGCGTGATGACTCCTCGGAGCTGTGTGCTTCTCGGCTCTGCGAGCGGAGCACGTCTGCGCCGGCTCTGTGAGCGGGCACGTCGGCGTCAGCTCGGTAAGCGGAGTTGTCTGCGCTGGCCTGGTTGGGGTGGACCCTCTGGCGCCGGCTCGGTGGGGCGGAGCTCTCTGCGCTGGCCTGGTGGGGCGAACCTTCTGGCGCTGGCTCGGTCAGGCGGAGCCTTTTGCGCTGGCCTGGTGGGCGGAGCTTTTGTGCCGGCTTGGTGGGTGGAGCTTTTGCGCCGGCTTGGTGGGGTGGAGTTGCTTGCGGTGGACGGCCGGGGGCGGAGGGTGCCCGCTCTCGGCTGGCTGGGGAGCGCTTTACGCCGAGAGCGGGCACCCTCCGCCCCCGGCCTTGCCGGGGAGCTTGGTACCGGCCAGGGGATCGGTTGCTCGCCGCTGAGTGGTGGGTGCGGCCGGGTGGTCACCATGCGGTGGGTGGACGGGGCTGTTCGCTGCCGCGCTGTGGTCCGGCGGGTGGGGCGGTCACGCGGGCACGCTGCGTGGTGGGTCACGCGGCAATTCCAGGCCGGTCGCGCGGGTTGGTGGAAGGGCTCGGCATGGCGGCCTTAGGAGTTTCGCCTGTGCTACATGCTGACGAATTGCGTCGACGCCGAACGCGACCAAGAGTCAGCGTTGCCCGAGGCGCTGGACGGCTGATTACGGAGGCCGGCCCTGAGCCGCCTTGCCGTTCGTAGCGTGGGTGGCTAAAGCCGTTCTCGCAACGGCTGGAAAATGGTCGCGGCCTTTTTGTCCGGCAATTCTGGTCCGGGTGGTTCGGCTGGATCGCAACGTTCCTACGAGGACAAGGGCCTGTTCTTCCGTGGAGCGTGGTAGGGCTTGGGGTCGAGGGTCGTCGGCGTGATCCGGGCAGTGGCGTCGTGGGTGCGCTGGGGGCCTCGTCGGTGACCGGTTGTGCTGGCGGCGCCGTAGGGGTGGTCTTGATCGCTGCCGTCGGGGTTTGAATGGCTCGCGCGGGAACGGTCCGACGCGCCGGGCTGACCGGCCTGGGGCCAATCGTGTCAACGCGGGCGCGTCCAGCGGCGGCCAGATCGCCCGCGGCTGGGCATGGGGTGACCAGATCCAGGTCGGCCGGGCCCACAGTGGCCAGATCTGTGGCGGCGAGGTCGGGAGCGGCGAGGTCTGAGGTGGCCAGGTCTGGCGCCGCGAGGTCTGAAGCGGCCAGATCCGAGGTGGCCAGATCCGAGGCGGCGAGCTCTGGGGCGGCCAGATCCGAGGTGGCCAGATCTGAGGTGGCCAGTGCGGGGACGACCGGGTCTGAGGTGGCCAGGTCAGGGGCCGCAGGGGCTGGGGGAGCAGGGGCTGGGGCGGCAGGAGCTGGGGCTGTCGAGTCGGTCGGGGCGAGGATGGGCGGGCCGACCGGGCTTGGCGCGGCTGGGCCGGTTGGGGGTGTCGGGATGGGTGGGTGGCGGTGGCGTGGTTGGTAGGGGCGGGGTGGGGCCAGCGGTGGCATGGGAGTGTCGCCGTGCAGGCTGCGCCATTTTCGGGTGTGGCGTTGTATCAGGCCGTATTGGCGGCGCTCGTGATGGTCGCGGCGGAACTCTTCGGCGCTGGCTGAGTAGTTTCGGCGTTTGGTGGGGTCGCGCCATTGAGCTATCTGGGTGTGGTTGAAGAATTGCATCTGACCCCGTATCTGGCGCATGAGTTATTGTCCCGCGAAAATCAGCGGAGCGGTAATAGGGAAGATGTGCCACATTCGAATGCGATGCAGCCCGCATTCACATGTCGCTGGGCGCGGGGCGAGCCGTCACGCGGCCTGGGCGGTGTGCCGGCGAGGGCGCGCAACGACGTCCATCACGTGGGAGGTGAGGGGTGCCATGACCTGACGCTTCAGCAGTTGGCCGCTGCCTGTGGGCCGGAGCCTTTGTCCTCGGCCAAGGCCGTGCCGGGGAACTCGGGGCTGACGATGCGGCACGTGACGACGGCGTCGGCCTGCTTGCTAGTGGTCCTGGCGGTCAGTGACAGGGCGCTGGCCGGCATGTGTGGCGGCGCATGCACCGTCACCTTCCACGGCGCCGTCACCCGGGCCTGGGTGGTCTTTCCGTTCGCGTCCGGGGAGTAGGTGACGTCCACCTGGCCTGTGCCGGTGACCTCGAAGGTGAGCGGCAGCGGGCCGCCGTCGAGGGGGATCGGCTCCCCATAGACCCTGATCGCCTCACCGCTGACGCGGAAGGTGGTCGGCGGGATGCTGATCGTTGTGGGCTGTGGGGTTTCCGCAGCATGCGGCCAGGTGTCGACGACGTGGTAGCCGACCGCTCCCACCAGGGCGGCGACCACCGCCACGAGGGCCACTTCGATCTGACGGCGCATCGATGCTCCTGACGCAGTTAATCGATCACGAGCATGATGACGCATGGCGGGGACGTCGCGGTTCCGGTGGGGCTTTAGGGTGGATTGATGCCTCAGAAGCACCTTGTTCGGATCGGTAGCCGGTCGTCGCCCATGGCGCTGGCTCAAGTGGAGCGGGTTCGGGCCGAGCTCGCGGTCAGCCGGCCCGATGTCGTGACCGAGGTTGTGGCTTTCACCACACAGGGGGATCGGTGGGCGGGGGCTCTGTCCGAGCTCGGGGGCAAGGGCGCCTTCACCAAGGAGATCGATCAGGCGCTGCTCGAGAAGCGGTGTGACCTGGCCGTGCACTGCATGAAGGACGTGCCCGGGGACCGGCCGGTGCCGGCGGGGACCGTCTTCGCCGCCTATCTGGCCCGGGATGACATCCGGGACGCTCTCGTGCATCCCGGGGGACTACCGCTGGCGGCGCTGCCGGCCGGGACCCGGGTCGGCACGTCGGCGGTTCGGCGGGTGGCTCAGCTGCGACGGGAGTTTCCGCAGCTGGAGACCGTTCCGCTGCGGGGGAACGCCAACAGCCGGCTCGCCAAGCTCGATGCCGGTGAGGTCGACGCGCTGCTGCTCGCCGTGTCGGGGCTGGAGCGGATCGGTCAGCCGGAACGGATCACCGAGGTTCTGCCGGTCGACGTCATGTGCCCGCCGATCGGAGCCGGCGTGCTCGGGCTCCAGTGCCGGGACGACGACACGGCCACGCTCGAAGCGGCGGCCGGGCTGGGTGATCCGGAGGTCTGGCGGCAGACCGTGGCCGAGCGGATGCTCCTGCATGTGCTGCAAGGGCACTGCAACAGCCCGATCGCCGGCTACGCGGTGACTGAGGCGGACGGGCGGCTGTCGCTGAAGGGCCGGGTCTTCTCGCCGTACGGCAAACAGATGCTCCAAGCGCAAGAATGGGACGACGATCCAGTTACTCTCGGTGTTGCCGTGGCGTTGTCGCTGCTGCGTCAGGGGGCCCGCGGGCTCATCGACGCTCCCAGGCAACCCTGAACAAGATCACGTAGTCTTGGCCCCTGCCTGTTGCGCGGGGATGGTTCCCTGTGCCGGCGTGTTCGGGGTATTCGTGGAGAAAGGTGGTCTGGAGCTCCGTGTCTGTCGGTAACCGGACGAAAGACCGTAAGTGGCCTACCAAGGCTGTGCTGTTGCTCCTGTGCGGGCTGCTGACGGGGGTGGTGGTCTCGGCCGCCTCGTTCCCGGCCTTCGCGCTCGGCGGGCTCGTGGCCAAGGCGGGGGCGCAGGAGTTCTCGTCGCTGCCGAGCACGCTCGTGCAGCAGTCCACCCCGCAGGTGACGCGGGTCTTCGCCAATGACGGCAAGACGCAGATCGCCGTTCTCTACGACGAGTTCCGCAGCGATGTGCCGATCAGCCAGATCTCGAAGAACATGCAGGACGCCATCGTCGCGGCCGAGGACCACAAGTTCTACGAGCACAACGGCGTCGACCTCAAGGGCATCGCCCGCGCCGCTGTCAACAACAACAACGGCGGGTCCAAGCAGGGCGCTTCGACCTTGACCATGCAGTACGTCCGCATGGCGCAGGCGTACGGCGCCAAGACCCCGCAGGAGGCGATCGACGCGACCCGGGACAGCCCGGAGCGCAAGGTCACCGAGATCAAGTACGCCCTGCAGGTCGAGAAGGACCTGACCAAGCAGCAGATCCTCGAGCGCTACCTGAACCTGGCCCCGTTCGGCAACGGCGCCTACGGCGTCTACGCCGGCAGCCGGGTCTACTTCAAGAAGTCGCCCAAGGACCTGACGATCGCCGAGGCCGCGCTGCTGGCCGGCATGGTGAAGGCGCCGACCGCGTTCGACCCGACCACCACGACCGGTTACCCGCAGGCGCTGGACCGGCGCAACTACATCATCGACAACATGGTGTCGCTGGGACAGATCACCAAGGCGCAGGGCGACGCGGCCAAGAAGGTCAAGCTGGGCCGCACGACGAACCGTCCCGGCAACGGCTGCACCTCGGTCGCCAAGAACAACTGGGGCTTCTTCTGCGACTACTTCTACCGCTGGTGGATGGGTCAGGCCGCGTTCGGTGAGAACTCGTACGAGCGGGAACGTCAGCTGAAGACCGGTGGCTACCGCATCGTCACGTCACTCGACATCAAGGCGCAGACCGCCGCCCGTTCCGAGATCACCAAGAAGATCAAGGACAAGAACAAGAACGCCGTCCTGATCGCGGCGGTCGAGCCCGGCTCGGGGCGGGTCAAGGCGCTCGCCGCCAACCGCAACTACAAGCTCGACGACGGCACGAATCCGCTGAGCTCGAACCCGCAGACCCGCAAGGCCGGCGCGCGGGCCACCTATCCGAACACCACCAACCCGATCATCACCGGTGGCGGCGACATCAGCGGCTACCAGGCCGGCTCGGTGTTCAAGATGTTCACCATGGTGGCCGCGCTCGAGAACGGCCTGGAGCTCAGCCACTCGATCACGTCGGACTACTTCTACAAATCGAGCTACCCGGTCGCGCGCAACTCGCCGGCCGCCTGCCCGGGCACCACGTTCTACTGCCCGGAGAACGCCTCGAAGAGTGAGAAGGGCACGTTCAACATGTGGACCGGCTTCGGCAAGTCGGTGAACACGTACTTCGTGCCGTTGCAGGAGCAGGTCGGCGCCGAGAAGGTCGTCGACGTCTCGAAGCGGTTCGGCCTGCAGTACCGCGGCGGCGACCGTGACCTGATCGCCACCCCGGAGGCGGCGCACCAGTTCGGCGCGTTCACCCTCGGTGTGACCGCGTCGACGCCGCTGGAGATCGCGAACGCGTACGCCACGCTGGCCGGCGACGGCATGTACTGCGCGCCGACGCCGATCAAGCAGATCTACGCGGCCAACGGCTCGAAGGTCAACGCCGGTCAGCCCGCCTGCAAGCGGGCCACCAGCGCCGACGTGGCCCGCAAGGCGCTGGACGCGGCCCGCTGCCCGGTCGGCGACCGCGCGCAGCTGGGCAGCTGCGCCGGGTCGACCGAGCCGAACGCCTACCGCACGATCGGCCACCCGATCTTCGGCAAGACCGGAACCACCGACAACGACAAGACCGCGTCGCTGGTCGTCGGCGCGCGCAACCTGGTGGTGGCCGGCTACATGGTCAACCCGGACTGGGCCAACCACACCGACCGGATGCCGCACAGCATCGTCAACCCGATCGTCTACCGCACCGTGGCCGACTACATGGAGGGCCAGGAGCAGGTCGAGTTCAAGAAGCCCGGCGAGTAGCCAGGGCCGCGGCCAACTGCCCGCGGCTGGTGATTCCCAGCCGCGGGTAGACCCGGTAGAGATGTGAACCGACGGTCCGGTGCGAAATGAACAGCCGGTCCGCGATCTCGCGGTTGCTCAGGCCGCGTGCGGCGAGCTCGGCGATCTGCGTTTCCTGAGCCGAGAGGTACGTCTCCCCGCGCCGCCGGGCGCACGAGTCGCCGGTGGCCAGCAGCTGGCTCCGGGCGGCCTCGGCCCAGGGACCGGCCCCCATCGCGTCGAACAGGTCGTGCGCGGCCCGCAGCGACGCGCGGGCGTCGACGTAGCGGCGCTGCCGGCGCAGGCGGCGCCCGCGATGCAGATGCAGCCGGGCCCGCGCCAGCACACATCCGGCCGGCAGTGCTTCGGTGTGGTCGCGGTCGTCCCCGCCGAGCACGGCCGTGGTGTACACGTGCGCCGAGACCAGCAGCTCCGAAGGCATGCGGGCGGCCATCGCGGGCAGGCCGGCCAGCAGCGCCCGCGCCTCGTCCACCATGCCCGCGGCCACGGCGGCGTCGGCCAGGTCGATCGCCACGTGCCACCGCCGCAGCGGCCTTCCGGCCAGGAACAACTGCTTGATGATGTCGTACGCCTCGACAGCGCGCCCGTCGAGCAGCGCCCGCAGCCCCTCGGCCTGCCGGGCCGCCTCGAACCCACCGGGCTGCCGCCCGGCCGTGGCGGCGACGCGCAGGTCCCGCACCAGCCCGGCCGCCTCGTCGTGGTCGCCGCGGATGGTCGCCACCAGCGCCGCCGTGCCGGTCAGGCTCAGCCAGGCCGCGGTCTCGCCGGTCGCCCCGGCCAGGGCACGCCCCTCGCCGGCGTCGTCCCGGGCCCGTTCCAGGTCGCCCAGCGGAATTCGGCTGCGGGCCCCGGTCAGCGCCCGGGCCAGCGGCCCGGCCCGCCCCTCGGCCCGCCACAGGTCGGCCGCCCCCGACAGCAGTCGCGCGCTCCGGGAGAAGTCACCGCGGGCCATCGCGGCACTGCCCATGACATGCAGAGTTCTACCTGGCATCCGTCCCTCCTCCAACGCCCCGTGGCCAGCCAACCGCCAACCGCGCCGGATGACCATGCGGAAACACACGCAGAACCGCGGCCTAAAGTGATCGTGGGAGGCGCTCATGGCGGAGAAGTCGCTGGCCACGGTGGTGCGTGAGCTCCGGCAACGGGCCGGTCTGACGCTGGAGGAACTGGCCGGATCGTCCGGGCTCAGCGTGCGCGCGATCAGCGACCTCGAGCGGGAGCGCAGCCACACGCCCCAGCGCCGGACGATCACCGCGCTGGCCGACGCGCTCGGGTTGGCCGGCGACGACCGGCAGGCGCTGCTGGCCGCCGCCCGGGAGAACCGGCGCCGACGGCAGGCCGCCTCGCCCACCGGCGCGTGGCTGCCCCGCGTGCCGGGCGATTTCGTGGGCCGCGTGGCCGAGCTCGACCGGTTGCGGCTGTCGGCGCGGCCGGGCGGACCGCCGGTGCTGATCAGCGGGCCGGCCGGGTCCGGCAAGACCACCCTGGCCGCGCACGCGGCCCGCTCGCTGGCCGGCGACTTCCCGGACGGGGTGCTCTTCGTCGGCCTCCGCGGCATGTCGGACCGCCCTGCCGGCCCCGGCGAGATTGTCACCCGGCTCCTGCACGGCCTCGGCGTGCCGCCGAACGACGTGCCCGCCCGGACCGCCGAGCGCGCCGAGTTGTACGAGCGCCTGCTCGCCGAGAAACAGACCTTGATCGTCCTTGACGACGCCGCGGACGAGGAGCACGTACGGCCGTACCTCCGAAATGCCCGTGGCGTGAGTGTCGTGACCAGCCGGCGCCGGCTGGCCGGCCTGGACGGGATGACCCGGCTCGAGCTGAGCCCGTTCACGCCGGGCGAGGCAGTCGATCTGCTGTACGCCATCGTGAGCGATCCCTTCGACGGCGGGACCGGCCCGGAGCCCGGGGCAGCCTCGGAGGTCGCCGCCCTCTGCGGCCACCTGCCGCTGGCCATGCGGATCGCCGGTAACCGGCTGCGAAGCCGTCCGGGCTGGACGATGCGCGATCTGGCCACCCGCCTGGCCGACGAGGAACGCCGCCTCGACCGCCTGGTGGCCGGCGATCTGCGGGTCACGGCGGCCTTCGCGCTGTCGTACGCCCAGTTGTCGCCGGCCGCGGCGGCGGTCTTCCGGCGCCTGTCGCTGGTGCCCGGCGGCGACGCCGGCACCGCGCTGGCCACCGTGGTCGCGGGCGCCGACCGGCCGGACGCCGAGGACGCGCTCGACGAGCTCCTGGAGCTCGGCCTGCTCCAGTCGGACACGGCGGACCGCTTTCATTTCCACGACCTCGTACGGCTCTTCGCCCGCGCCCGCCTGGCCGAGGAGGAGACCATCGAGCAGCGGGACGAGTCGGCGCGGCGGATGACCGGCTGGCTGCTGGAGGCGGCGACGG